>BPIQ01000001.1:600000-900000 GCA_026004195.1 Candidatus Binatia bacterium | reverse complement strand
AGAAACCTCGTCTCGAAAGGGGCGTCCCTCAAGATGGAATGGTGTCTCGAGTGCCACCGCGCTCCCGAGGAATTCGTGAGGCCGCGGGAAGCGATCTTCGACCCCGACCCGCAGCCGGTCGGCGATCCCGGGAGGAGGCGCGAGCTCGTGCGGCGGTACGGGATCGTGAAAGAGCAGCTCACGGACTGCTCGGTGTGCCATCGCTGAACGGGGTCCGATGGATCGAAACGGTACGACGTTCGAGGTCTTTCGGCGCCGCCTGGCCGGCCGGAAGGGGAGGGAGTTTTTGCGGGAGCTCGAAGAGCTCGCCGGCAGCGAAGAGTTTCGCCACTGGCTCGGGCGCGAGTGCGCGTTCCCGCTCGTTCCCTTGCGGACGGAGATGGACCGGAGACAGTTTCTCGGGCTCGCCGCCGCTTCGCTCGCGCTCGCCGGTCTCTGCGGCTGCACCCGCCAACCGCTCGAGACGATCGTCCCCTACCGCGCCGCCCCCGAGGAAATCGTGCCGGGAAGGCCGCTCTACTTCGCGACCGCGGTGACTCTCGGCGGATTCGCCGTCGGCGTTCTCGTCGAGAGCCACATGGGCAGGCCGACCAAGATCGAGGGAAACCCCGACCATCCGGCGAGCCTCGGGGGGTGCGACGCCTGGACTCAGGCGGCGATCCTGGACCTTTACGACCCCGACCGCGCCCAGGCGGTCACCTACCTTCACGACATCCGTCCGTGGCGCGACTTCCGTTCGTTCGCACGTTCGGTGTTCGCGGCACAGAAGGAAAAGAAGGGCCGGGGCCTCAGAATCCTCACCGGTACCGTCACGTCCCCGACCCTCGCCTCGCAGCTTCGGGCGATCGAGCGCGAACTCCCGGAAGCACGCTGGCACGCGTACGAGCCGGTGAACCGGGACGCGGAGCTCCGCGGGTGCGAGCTCGCGTTCGGCCGGCCCCTTTCTCCGGTCTACCGTTTCGACCGGGCCCGGGTGGTCGTGTCCCTGGATGCGGACTTCCTCTTCCGGGGCCCGGCGCGCAACCGTTACGCGAGGGATTTCGCCCGCGCTCGACGCCGGGGCATCGAGGAGAAAAGGCCGCTGCGCTTCTACGCGTTCGAGCCCTCTCCCACGGTCACCGGTTCCGTGGCCGATCACCGGTTCTCGGTCCGCGCGAGCGCCCTGGGAGAGACCGTGCGTGCGCTCGCGAGTGCGGTGGGAGTCGGCCCGCCGTCCGAGGCCGAGCCACCCCGGTGGTTGCGGCTCGTGGCCCGCGATCTCGGTGCGGCACGGGGCGAGTCGATCGTCGTGGCGGGCGACGAGCAACCCGCCGAGGTGCACGCCTGGGCTCAGGCGCTCAACGTTCTTCTCGGCAACGTGGGTCGGACGGTCTTTTACGTCGACCCGCCGGAGGGGTCGCCGCTCGCGCAGGGCGATTCCCTGCGCGAGCTCGTCGAAGACCTCGAGGCGGGACGGGTCGACGTCCTCTGGATCCTCGGCGGGAATCCCGTCTACGATGCCCCCGCCGACCGGGAGTTCGGGCGGGCTCTCCGGAGAGCTTCGCTCAGGATCTACTGGGGCCTTCACGAGAACGAGACTTCGGTCCTCTGTCACTGGCACGTGCCCGCCGCCCACGAACTCGAATCGTGGTCGGACACGCGGGCCTTCGACGGCACGGCCACGGTGTTGCAGCCGCTGATCGAACCGCTCTACGGGGGAAAGACCGCGCACGAAGTCCTCGCGGCTTTTTCCGAGGAGGCACCGCTCGACGCGAGGGAAATCGTGCGGCGGGAGTGGTCGCAACGGTACCCGGGGGTGGACTTCGAGAAGTTCTGGAGAAAGTCCCTCCACGACGGGGTCGTCCCGGGAACGGCATTCGACCCGGTCGCGCCGAGCTTGCGGCCCGGGTGGACGGAGATCCGACCCGGCAAGGACCCCGGGGGCCTCGAGGTCGTCTTCCGTCCCGATCCCACGGTGTACGACGGTCGCTTCGCGACGAACGCCTGGTTACAGGAGCTTCCCAAGCCGCTCACGAAGCTCACGTGGGACAACGTCGTCTGCGTGGCTCCGGGCCTGGCCGAACGGCACGGCATCGAGAACGGCGACGTGGTGCTTCTCGAGCTCGAAGGCCGGCGCGTCGAGGCAGCCGCCTGGATTCTACCGGGCCAGGCTCCCGACTCGGTCGTGGCTTTTCTGGGTTACGGGCGCGAGCGTGCCGGGCTGGTGGGTTCGGGTCGAGGCTATTCCGCGTACTCGGTGCGATCGAGCCGGACTGCGGGGTTCGCCGCCGGGATCGCGCTCCGCAAGCTCGGCCGGCGCGTGCCGCTCGCCTCCACGAGCCTCCACCACTCGATGGAAGGCCGTCCGATCGTGCGGGCGGCTTCCTTCGAGGAGTTCTCGAAGAATCCGGATTTCGCACGCGAGCTCGAGCCGGAGCCCGAGAGCTCGCTCTACCCGCCGCATCCTTACGAGGGCTACGCGTGGGGCATGGTCATCGACCTCGCGTCCTGCATCGGGTGCGGTGCCTGCGAGGTCGCTTGCCAGGCCGAAAACAACATTCCCGTCGTGGGCAAGGAACAGGTCGGGCTCGGCCGCGAAATGAACTGGATTCGCGTCGACCGGTACTTCGAGGGTTCACCCGAGACGCCCGAGATCTACCACCAACCCGTTCCCTGCATGCACTGCGAGAACGCCCCGTGCGAAGTGGTCTGTCCCGTGGCCGCGACGGTCCACAGCCACGAGGGTCTCAACGAGATGGTCTACAACCGGTGCGTCGGTACCCGTTACTGCTCGAACAACTGCCCTTACAAGGTCCGCCGCTTCAATTTCCTCCTCTACGCGGACTGGGCCACCGAAAGCCTGAAACTCCAGCGGAACCCCGACGTGACGGTGCGGAGCCGGGGCGTGATGGAGAAGTGCACGTACTGCGTGCAGCGGATCAACGAGCGGCGAATCCAGGCGAAGAAAGAGGGCCGGAAGATCCGGGACGGCGAGATTCTCACGGCCTGCCAGCAGGCCTGCCCGAGCGAAGCCATCGTGTTCGGGGACGTGAACGATCCCGGGAGCCGCGTTTCGCGACTGCGGCGGGACCCGAGGAACTACTCGCTGCTCGCCCACCTCGGTACCCGCCCCCGAACGACGTACCTGGCCGTGGTCCGGAATCCGAACCCGTCGATCGGGCGAACGTCGAACGCGACGCGGGAGCGTGAGCCCGAAGAGGGAGGAGCGGAAACGTGAGACGCGAGGAGGGCAGACCGCCGGTCATCGAGCCCGGGCACACGTTCGCGACCGTCACGGACAAGATCGCGGCCGTCGTCCTCGCGCAGAAGACGTCGCGGGGGTGGTGGCTCGGCTTCGGGCTTTCCTTCCTTCTTCTCCTTCTCTTTCTCTACGCCGTCGGGTTTCTTTTTCTCCGGGGCACGGGCATCTGGGGTGTGAACGTTCCGGTGGCGTGGGGATTCGCGATCGTGAACTTCGTCTGGTGGATCGGGATCGGGCACGCCGGAACGTTGATCTCGGCGATTCTTCTTCTGCTGCGGCAGCCCTGGCGCACCTCCATCAACCGCTTCGCCGAGGCCATGACGCTCTTCGCCGTGGCCTGCGCGGGCCTCTACCCGATCCTCCACCTGGGCCGTCCCTGGCTTTTCTACTGGCTTTTTCCGTACCCGAACACCATGGGTCTCTGGCCGCAGTTCCGGAGCCCGCTCGTCTGGGATGTCTTCGCCGTTTCGACCTATGCCACGGTGTCTTTTCTCTTCTGGTACGTGGGCCTCCTTCCCGACCTCGCGACGATCCGCGACCGTTCCCGGGGGCCCGTCAGGGCGCGGATTTACGGAGTGCTCGCGATGGGCTGGCGCGGGTCGGCGGCCCACTGGCAGAGGTACGAGACCGCCTACCTGCTCCTGGCGGGGCTTTCCACGCCGCTCGTCGTTTCCGTTCACACCGTGGTGAGCTTCGATTTCGCCGTGGGGCTCGTGCCCGGGTGGCACGCGACGATTTTCCCCCCGTATTTCGTGGCGGGTGCCATCTTCTCCGGCTTCGCCATGGTACTCACGCTGGCCATTCCCCTCCGGGCCGCCTACGGTCTCGAGGACTTCGTCACCATGCGCCACCTCGACGCCATGGCGCGCGTGATGCTCGCCACGGGGCTCGTCGTCGCCTACGGGTACGGGAGCGAGATCTTCACGGCCTGGTACGGTGGCAACATCTACGAAGAAGCCATGGTCTCGAACCGCTTTTTCGGCCCGTACGCGCCGGTCTACTGGGCAC
This sequence comes from Candidatus Binatia bacterium, assembly GCA_026004195.1. NCBI lineage: Bacteria > Candidatus Binatota > Binatia (SeqCode) > Binatia bacterium. The sequence goes on along the minus strand of BPIQ01000001.1, from coordinate 895,751 downwards.
TGCTCGCGTGCAACGTGGTCGCGCCGCAGGCCCTCTGGTTCGCGCGTGTGCGGGCGAGCGTGCCGGCGCTTTTCGTCCTGGCGCTCGTCGTCAACGTGGGGATGTGGCTCGAGCGGTTCGTGATCGTGGTGACGAGTCTCCACCGCGATTTTCTTCCCTCCTCGTGGGGCATGTACGTGCCGACGTTCTGGGACTGGGCGACGTTCGTCGGCTCGATCGGTCTTTTCCTCTCGCTGCTTTTCCTCTTCATCCGCTTCCTGCCGATGATTTCCATGTTCGAGATGCGGGCACTCCTGCCCGAGGCGGAAGTCCGGGAGACGGCGGGATGAACGAGCGGCCGCCACTCTACGGTCTTCTCGCGGAATTCGGCGACCCGACGGAACTCGTCGCGGCGGTGCGGCGCGCCCGCGAAGCGGGGTACACGCGCCTGGACGCCTTCACACCTTTTCCCGTCGAGGGCCTGGCCGAGGAACTCGGCTGCGAGAGGAGCCGGCTGCCGCTCCTCGTTTTCGCGGGCGCGGTGCTGGGCGCGGCCGTGGGTTACGGGCTCCAGTACTGGACTTCCGTCGTCGCGTATCCGTGGAACGTGGGTGGTAGGCCGTTCCACAGCTGGCCCGCGTTCGTTCCCGTGACGTTCGAGCTCACGGTGCTTTTCGCGGCTCTCTTCGCGGTCCTGGGTATGCTCGCGCTCAACGGCCTTCCGCGTCCCTACCATCCGGTCTTCCGTGTCCCGCGCTTCGCTCTGGCCACCCGAGACCGGTTCTTTCTCCTCGTCGAGGCCGCGGACCCTCTCTTTCACCCGGAGGAAACGCGACGTTTTCTCGAGCGGCTCGTTCCCAGGACGGTCTCGGAGGTGGAACCGTGAGACACCTCCGCAAGGCCGGAGCTTGGCTGGTTCTGGCGATGCTTTCGGTCGGGTGTCGCCAGGACATGCACGACCAGCCGAGGTACGAACCCCTCGAAGAAAGCCGCTTTTTCGAGGACGGGCGTTCTTCCCGGCCTCTCGTGGAAGGGGTGGTGCCCCGGGGGTTTCTTCGCGAGGACCCGGTGCGGTACACGGGCCGCACCGAGGAGGGGCTCGCCCGCGACCTTCCGTTTCCGTGGACGCGGGAGATTCTCGAGCGAGGAAGGGAGCGGTACGACATTTTCTGCTCTCCCTGCCACGACCGGGCGGGTACGGGGCAGGGAATGGTGGTGTTGCGGGGGTTCCGCCGGCCGCCTTCCTTCCACGAGGAACGGCTTCGGTCCGCGCCGCTCGGGCATTTCTTCGACGTGGTGACGAACGGGTTCGGTGTCATGCCCTCATACCGCTCCGAAATTCCCGTGGACGACCGCTGGGCCATCGCGGCCTACATCCGCGTCCTCCAGCGAAGCCAGCACGCGTCGCTCGACGACGTACCACCGCAGCGCCGCCGAGAGCTCGCGAGATGAGCCTGGTTCTCGAGATGCCGGAGCCGCTCCGCCGGCGGACGAATCGAGCCTGGGTCGTGGGACTCGTGGCTGCTGCTTTCGCCGCAGCGGGTGCCCTCTCCGACCCCGAGAGCTTCTACCGGGCCTATCTTCCGGCGTTCGTTTTCTGGTCGGGCATCGCTTTCGGAAGCCTGCCCGTCCTCATGCTCTACTTCCTCACGGGCGGCGCCTGGGGAGCCGTGATTCGCCGGAACCTCGAAGCGGCGCTCGGCACGCTTCCGCTGGTGGCCCTCTTTTTCCTCCCCGTTCTCGCGGGGCTCGGAGATCTCTACGAGTGGGCGCACCCGGAAGCGGTCCGGCACGACCCCTTGCTGCTCCACAAGAGTCCCTACCTGAACGTCCCGTTTTTCACGGCCCGGACGGCGGTCTTTTTCGCGATGGCGATCGGTGCGTCGTGGCTGGCGAGGCGCTGGTCGGCCGAGGAGGACCGTTCCCGGGAGAGGGGTTCGCTGGAACGCCGGTACCTCTACCTCGGCCGCGCGGGCCTGGTGCTGTACGTGGTCGTGGGGAGTTTCGTCGCGGTCGACTGGGTGCAGTCGCTCGAGCCCCACTGGTACTCGACGATCTTCGGACTCGTCTTTCTCGGCGGCCAGTTCCTCTCGGCGTTCTGCTTCGCGATCGTGACGCTCGTCCTCGTCGTTCGGTTCGAACCGTACGGCCGTCTGGTCGGGGCGGACACGATCCACGACCTGGGACGTTTGCTCCTGGCTTTCGTGATGATCTGGGCTTACTTCGCGTACTCGCAGTTCCTCGTCATCTGGTCGGGGAACCTCCCGGAAGAAATCTCCTGGTACGAAAAGCGGCTCGCCGAGCCGTGGGTCTGGGCAGCGGGGGCTCTTTTGGTCTTCCACTTCGCCGTTCCCTTCCTTCTCCTTCTCTCTCGGCGCGTGAAGCGGGATCCTCGGCTTCTCGGCGCCGTGGCGGCGGGGCTCCTCGTCTTTCGCTTCGTCGACCAGCTCTGGAGCGTGAAGCCGGCGTTCGGCGCAGGGGTCGGATGGCTGGACGCGGCCTGCTGGGTCGGTCTCGGTGGTTTCTGGATTCACGCCTACGGTCGTGAGCTCGCCGCCCGGCCGCTCCTGCCGCTTCACGACCCCTCGTTCCCCTGGCCGGAAGAAGTGGACGAAGCGCGATGAGCGTATCGGGGAAAGCTCCGGCATACGAAACGCGCGACGTGCGTCCGGGGGCGCTCGTGGGACTCGCCTTGGCGTTCTTCGTCCTCCTCGCCGGCGCCGCCCTCTTCACCTTCGAGCTCTGGGGCGCTCTCCGGTCCCGCCCCCGGGTGGAGTCTCCCCTGGCGGAACTTCGCAAGGGGCGGCTTCCTCCCGAGCCGCGGCTCCAGCCCGAACCGATCCGGGACCTCGAAGAGCTGCGGCGAGCCGAAGACGAGTTGCTCGGGACCTACGGCTGGGTGGATCGGGAACGGGGCATCGTGCGGATTCCGGTGGAACGGGCCATGGAGCTCGTTCTCGCCGAGAAGGGAGGGGGGCCTCCGTGAGGTTCGCGTTCGTGCTTCTGCTCGGGATCCTCGCGACGGCGGCACGGGCGGAGGACAGCCTGCTTTCCCGGGTCGACGTGGAGTCCCGGCTCGGCAGGCCCGTCCCGCTCGACGCCGAATTTCTCGACGAGACGGGCCGTCGGGTGCGGCTCGGCGACCTCTTCGAGGGCAAGCCGCTCCTCCTCGTCCCCGTCTACTACCGCTGCCCCATGCTCTGCGGCCTCGTGAGCCGCGAGGTCGCGAAAACGCTCGCCGTTCTCGGACTGGAAGCCGGGCGGGACTTCGGGGTGGTCTTTTTCAGCTTCGATCCCTCGGAAACTCCCGAGCAGGCGAGAAAGAAAAAGGACGAAGTCCTGTCGTTCGCCCGGAGCGCCGGTTCGCCGGACGGGTGGAAGTTTCTGGTAGGGGACCGGAACGCGGTCGAACGGCTCACCGAGGCGATCGGGTTCCGGTACGCGTACGACGCCGCGCGGGGGGAGTACGCGCACGCCGCGGTCGTCCTGGTGCTCACCCCGCAGGGGCGGGTTTCGCGGTATTTCTTCGGAGTGGAGTTCCCCCCGAAGGATCTCCGGCTGGCACTCGTCGAGGCGTCCGGCGGTGCCATCGGTACGTTCGTCGATTCGGTCTTGCTCTATTGCTACCGGTACGATCCCTCCACCGGACGTTACAGCCTCGTCGTCCTGCGTTCGCTCCGGGCCGCGGCTCTCGGCACGCTGGCGGTCCTCGGGGTGTTTCTCGTGCGGGCCTGGCGCAGGGAGCGCGAACCGGGGGGACGGGGGGCATCGGGATGATCGCGAACCTGCCGCTCTTTCCCGAAACCGCCTCGACCATGGCCCGACGGGTCGACGCGCTTTTCTTTTTCCTGCTCGGGGTCAGCGGCTTTTTCGCCCTCTTGATCGCGGTGCTGGTCGTGGTCTTCGCGATCCGTTTCCGCCGCGGCAGGTCTCCGGAACCGGCGAAGATCCCGGGTTCGTGGCTCCTGGAGGCGGTCTGGACTCTCGTGCCCTTCGGGCTCGCCATGGTGATGTTCGTCTGGAGTGCGCGCATCTACGTCGACATGTTCGAGCCGCCCGAGGACGCCCTGGAGGTGTTCGTCGTGGGCAAGCAGTGGATGTGGAAGGTGCAGCACCTCGAGGGGCGGCGCGAGATCAACGAACTCCACGTACCGGTGGGGCGGCCGGTCAAGCTGACGATGACTTCCGAGGACGTGATCCACAGCTTCTACGTTCCGGCCTTCCGGCTGAAGAACGACGTGCTGCCGGGCCGGTACACCACGCTCTGGTTCGAGGCGACGCGAACCGGCACCTACCATCTTTTCTGCGCGGAGTACTGCGGCACGGAGCACTCGCGCATGGTGGGGCGCGTCGTCGTCCTCGAGCCGGACGAGTTCGAGCGCTGGCTCGAGGGCGAAGGGGCGACCGAGACGGTGGTGGCCCGTGGCGAGCAGCTTTTCCGTGAGCTCGGCTGCGCTTCCTGCCACGCGGAGGTTTCGGGTGCCCGAGGGCCCTCCCTGCGCGGTCTTTTCGGAAGCCGCGTCGAGCTCGCCGACGGTCGCGTCGTCGTCGCGGACGAGGCGTACGTGCGAGAATCGATCCTCGACCCCCAGGCCAAGATCGTCCGGGGCTACGAGCCGGTGATGCCGACGTTCTCGGGCCTGGTCGACGAGGAGGGACTCCTCGCGCTCGTGGCATACGTGCGTTCCCTCGCTACGGCGCCCGGAAGTTCTTCGGCCGAAGGGGCGCCGAAGCTCGCGGAGTGACCCGAATGGAAGAGGCACGCGTGCACTATCTCAACGTCTCTTACGGCGTCCGCTCGTGGCTCCTCTCGACGGACCACAAACGGATCGCGCTTCTCTACCTGGTGACCATCACGGCCATGTTCGCCCTGGGGGGGCTTTTCGCCGTGGCGATCCGACTCGAGCTCCTCACGCCGGGTCCCGACCTCGTCGAGGCGGACACCTACAACAAGCTCTTCACGATGCACGGGATCCTGATGATTTTCTTCTTCCTGATTCCCTCGATCCCGGCCGTTCTCGGGAACTTCCTCTTGCCGATGATGATCGGGGCCCGGGACCTCGCCTTCCCGCGGCTGAACCTCCTGAGCTGGTACGTGTACCTCGCCGGCGCCGCGTTCACGCTCTGGGCGGCGCTCACCGGCGGGGTGGACACGGGCTGGACCTTCTACACGCCTTACAGCTCCGCGTTCTCGAACACGAAGGTCGTGGCCACGGCCGTGGGGATCTTCGTCACGGGTTTTTCCTCGATCCTCACGGGCCTCAACTTCATCGTCACCGTCCACACGATGCGGGCTCCGGGCCTCACCTGGTTCCGCCTCCCGCTGTTCGTCTGGGCACACTACGCGACGAGCCTCATCATGGTGCTCGGCACCCCCGTCCTGGCCGTGACGCTGGCGCTCGTCGGAATGGAGCGTGCGTTCGGCGTGGGGATTTTCGACCCCGCGCTCGGAGGGGACCCGATCCTTTTCCAGCACCTTTTCTGGTTCTACTCGCACCCTGCCGTCTACATCATGGTCCTTCCCGCGATGGGCGTGGTGAGCGAAATCGTGGCGTGCTTTTCCCGGAAGGGCATTTTCGGGTACCCCTTCATCGCGTTCTCGAGCCTCGCCATCGCGCTCGTGGGGTTCCTCGTCTGGGGGCACCACATGTTCGTGAGCGGGCAGTCCGTCTACGCGGGGATGATCTTCTCGCTGCTGAGTTTCGCGGTGGCGATCCCCTCGGCCGTGAAGGTCTTCAACTGGACGGCCACGCTCTACCGGGGATCGGTGTCCTTCGAGGCTCCGATGCTCTACGCACTGGGTTTCATCGGGCTTTTCACGATCGGAGGCCTGACGGGCCTTTTTCTCGCGTCCACGGGGCTCGACGTCCACGTGCACGACACGTACTTCGTCGTGGCACACTTCCACTACATCATGGTCGGAGGGGCCATCATGGGTTACCTCGGCGGGCTCCACTTCTGGTGGCCGAAGATCTCGGGGCGGATGTATCCGGAGAACTGGGCGCGCGTCGCGGCCATCGTCGTCTTCGCGGGTTTCCACCTGACGTTCTTCCCGCAGTTCGTCCTCGGGTACCTCGGCATGCCCCGGCGCTACCACGTCTATCCGCCGGAGTTCCAGGTCCTCAACGTGCTCTCGACGGCCGGTGCGTCCATCCTGGCGCTGGGTTACGTCCTGCCGCTCCTCTATTTCACGTGGTCCATGCGCTACGGCGAGAAAGCGAGCTCGAACCCCTGGCGGGCGACCGGGCTCGAGTGGACGACTCCTTCGCCGCCTCCACCGGAAAATTTCCCGGAAATCCCGGTCGTCGAAGAAGAACCGTACGCGTACCCCCTCCCGGAGGCGTCGGGTGTCTGAAGCCGCGGCCGTACCCCACCAGTTCGCCGACGAACGTCAGAGGCAGACCGCCGTATCGCTCGGGATGTGGGTTTTCCTCGTGACCGAGGTGATGTTTTTCGGGGGCGTTTTCGCCGCCTATGCCGTCTACCGCGCCTCCTTCCCGGAGGCGTTCGCCGAGGCGAGCGGTCATCTGGCGCGGGGACTCGGTGCGCTCAACACCGTCGTCCTTCTCACGAGCAGTCTCACGATGGCACTGGCCGTGGACGCGGCACGCAGGGGAAGCCGGCCGGGTGTCGCTCTTTTTCTCTTCCTTACGGCGGCTCTCGGGGCGGTGTTTCTCGGGGTCAAGGTGGTGGAATACGCGCACAAGTTCGAAGAGGCCCTCGTCCCGGGCGTCGCCTTTCGCTTCGAGGGGCACGACCCCCGCCGGGCCGCGCTTTTCTTTTCTCTCTACTTCGCGATGACCGGGATCCACGCCCTGCACATGGTCGTGGGTGTCTCCCTCCTCCTCGTGTTTCTCGCACGCGTTCTCTCGGGCCGTCCTCCTTCTCCCGTTCAGGTGGAGACGCTCGGCCTCTACTGGCACTTCGTCGACATCGTGTGGATCTTCCTCTTTCCGCTTCTCTACCTGGTGTCGCACGGATAGCCGGCGATGGCGAAGCTCTACGGAATCGTGTACGCCGTCCTCGTCCTGCTCACGGGCGTGACGGTCGCCGTGGCGCATTTCGACCTCGGTGCCTGGAGCGTCGTCGTGGCACTCGGTGTCGCGACGGCGAAAGCCCTGCTCGTGGCCTTCGTGTTCATGCACCTCCTCGAGAGCCCCGCTCTGGCCCGTGCCGCGCTCGTCGTGGGGCTTCTCTGGTTCGGGCTCCTCGTTCTTCTGACGATGGGGGACTACGGCACGCGGACGTACGTGGAGGTGGCGCTCGGCGGGCAGGGGTCAGGTGAGCCGGCCCAGCGTGGAGCGCAGGGCCGTCTCGAGGTCGGGGTCTCGGTAGGAAAAGCCGGTCTCGAGTAGGCGGGCGGGCCGCACCCGGGCGCTCGCCAGAAGGAGTTCGTCCGCCGCTTCGCCGAACGCGAGACGGGCCGCGAACGTGGGAAGCGGGAGCAGGGTGGGGCGGCCCAGGACCCGACCGAGCACCCGCGTGAATTCCCGGTTCGTGACGGGCTCGGGAGCCACCGCGTTGACCGGTCCCACCAGGTCTCGCCTGGCTACTGCGTGGAGGACGACGCCGAGGAGGTCGTCCAGAGAGATCCAGCTCAGGAACTGAAGTCCGGTGCCGAGCACTCCGCCCGCACCCCAACGGAATGCCGGGAGCATCGCCGCGAGCGCGCCGCCGGCCGCCGAGAGAACCACGCCGATGCGCAGGTGTACGACCCGGATACCCGCGGCCTCGGCCTTTTCCGTGGCCGCCTCCCACTGCCGGCAGACCTCGGCGAGGAATCCGCTGCCCGGGGGGCTCTCCTCCGTGAGCCACTCGTCGGCGCGGTCTCCGTAGAATCCGATGGCCGAGGCGGAAACGAGGACGTCGGGCTTTCTCGGCATCGTGGCGAGCGCTTCGGAAAGCGCACGCGTCCCCTGGACCCGGCTTCGCAGGATCCGGTCCTTCTTGGATGCCGTCCAGCGCCCGACGATGGGCTCTCCCGCGAGGTGCAGCACGGTATCCACGCCGGCGAGAGCTTCGGTGTCCACGGCCCCCGTCTCCGGGTCCCAGAAGGCGACGCCCGTCCCCGAGCGTACCCCCCGGACGAGACGCGTGAGGCGGTGGCCGCCCGTGGCGAGGAAGGCCGAGGCCGCCGCCCCGACGAGCCCGCTCGATCCGGAAACCGCGACGTGCCGGGGCTCGAGTCCGTAAGTCCGGTGCGTTTCGAGGTCGCACGCGAGCACCCTGTGGCGGTAGGCGAAGGTGCGCTCGAGTGCGTGGCGGACGTAGCGCTCCCCGAAAAAGTCCCCGAGCCCTCCGAGGGGGAGGGAATATTCGACCCGATCTTCGATCCAACAAGCCGAGGGACCGTCGGGTTCGAACCGGTGCGTGTGGATCCACTCGGCGAAGGGTCCGGAGACCTGAACGTCCCGGAACTGACGGTTTTCCACGTAGTCGCGGTGCTCGACGACCCAGCGGATCTTGCGGGGACCGACCGGGAGCTCGACCTCGACACGCGCCCCGCTTTCGATGCCGCCCGTGCGCCGCACGACACGGGCACCGCTCCAGGGCGGGAGCAGGCGTTCGAGTGCTCCGGGTCTCTTGTGCCAGGCGAAGACCTCTTCGGTCGGCGCTTCGACCCGGGTCCGGCGGACGAACTCGCGTCGGGGCATGCGGCTCCCGGCCGTCAGAGGTTCGCCACTTCGTGTTCGAGGTATTGCGCGAACTTCTTCCGTGCCGCCTCGAGCTTCGTCGGGATGTGCTCGCTCGGGAAAAGACCTTCCGACGGCTTGTAGTGACGAAGGACCCGCCGTGCGACAGTGACGCGGTGGACCTCCGTCGGGCCGTCGACGATCCCCATGACGGGCACGGCCATCCACATCCGCCCGAAGGGCATTTCGTTCGACACGCCGAGCGCGCCGTGGACGTGCATGGAACGGAAGACGATGTCGTGGAGAATCCTGGCGGTCGCCACCTTCACCGCCGCGATCTGGGTCCGCGCCTTGTCCTTCTCGCCGCGGTCGATGAGCCACGCGGTGTGCAGGACCAGGAGCCGGAACTGCTGGAGCTCGATCCAGGAGTCGGCGACGTAGTTCTGGACGCTCTGTTTTTCGGCCAGCAGCGAGCCCTGGGTTTCGCGGGAAAGTACCCGCTCGCACATCATGTCGAAGGCCTTCTGGCACATCCCCACCGTTCGCATGGCGTGGTGGATCCGCCCGCCGCCGAGTCTCGTCTGCGCGATCTCGAACGCGGCGCCTTCCGGGCCCAGGAGGTTTTCGGCGGGAACCCGGACGTCGTCGAACTGGAGGTAGGCGTGCGTTCCCTCCTCGGGTCGCTCGGTCATGAGGCCCACGTTGCGCAGGATCTTGAGCCCCGGTGTGTCCGTGGGCACGAGGAACATGGACATGCCCTTGTAGGGGCTCACGTCGGGGTTGGTGACCGCCATCACGATCAAAAACGAGGCGAAGCGCGCGTTCGACGAAAACCACTTGGTTCCGTTGATGACCCACTCGTCTCCGTCGCGAACGGCGCGCGTCCGGAAGAGTTTCGGGTCGGAGCCGGCGTGCGGTTCCGTCATGGAATAACAGGAGACGATCTCCCCCTCGAGCAAGGGCTCGAGGTACTTTCGTTTTTGTTCCTCCGTCCCGTAGTGCGCCAGGATCTCGGCGTTTCCCGAATCCGGGGCCTGGCAACCGAAGACACTCGGTGCCCACATCGATCGGCCGAGGATTTCGTTCATGAGCGCGAGCTTCACCTGGCCGTAGCCTTTCCCCCCGAGCTCCGGACCGAGATGGCACGCCCAGAGCCCCATCTCCTTCACCTTCCGCTTGAGGGGAGCCGTGATGCGCCTTGCGACCTCGTTGTTCGGGTTGTAGGGCGCTCCGGGCTCCGAGAAGAGAAGGTCGAGGGGTTCGACTTCTTCGCGAACGAACCGGTCCATCCAGTCGAGCTTTTCCTGGAATTCCGGTTCGGTCGAAAAATCCCACGCCATCGGTCCGTTCCTCCTCGGGCCGCCCTGCTCAGAGAAGTCCGAGCAGGGCGAGCCAGTACTCGCGCCGCATGGTGGCGATGTTCTCGATGGAGATGGACTTGGGGCAGGCTGCTTCGCACTCGCCGTGGTTCGAGCAGTTCCCGAAACCCTCCTCGTCCATCTGGGCGACCATCGAGAGAACTCGGCGTCGCCGCTCGGGCTGGCCGTGCGGCATGAGCCGAAGGTGGCGGATTTTCGCTCCGACGAAGAGAGCGGCCGAGGCGTTCGGGCAGGCGGCCACGCAGGCTCCGCACCCGATGCACGCAGCGGAATCCATCGCTTCTTCGGCCACGTCCTTCGGGACGAGGACCGTGTTCGCCTCCGGCGCGGAGCCCACGTTGACGGAAACGAACCCGCCCTTCTGCACGATGCGGTCGAAGGCGCTCCGGTCCACGACCAGATCCTTGACGACAGGGAAAGCCTTGGCCCGGAAGGGCTCCACCGTGATCGTCGCACCGTCCGGGAACTCCCTCATCCGGAGCGTGCACGTGGTCGTGTTGGGAACGGGACCGTGCGGACGGCCGTCGATGCACACCCCGCACGTTCCACAGATGCCTTCCCGGCAGTCGCTGTCGAACTCGATCGCCCTTTCGCCGTGCCGCAGGAGTTCTTCGTTGAGCTGGTCGAGCATCTCGAGGAACGACATGTTCGGGTCGATGCCCGACACCGGATATTCCACGAACCGTCCGGGCCGGTCGGGCCCGTCCTGGCGCCAGATGCGCAGGGTGTACGAACGGGTTCCGTTCTCTCCGTTCATCGGTAGCTCCGGGCGCTCGGCTGGACGACTTCGAACCGGAGCGGCTCGCGGTGGAGCCGCGGCTCGGCGCCCTCTCCGGTGTACTCCCAGGCTGCCACGTAGGCGTAACGCTCGTCGTCTCGCTTGGGATCTCCCTCCGGAGTCCGGTACTCCTCGCGGAAGTGGCAACCGCAGGATTCTTCGCGTTCGAGAGCGTCCCGGCACATGAGTTCGCCGAGCTCGAAGTAGTCGGCCAGCCGTCCGGCCATCTCGAGGCACTTGTTCAGGTCGTCGCCGCTCCCTGGGACGTTCACGTTCTCCCAGAACTCCTGGCGGAGTTCGCGGACTTTCTCGATGGCTTCCCGTAGCCCCTGGGCGTTGCGGGTCATGCCGACCCTGTCCCACAGCAGCCGGCCGAGCTGCCAGTGGAGTTCCCGCACGGTTTTCTTCCCCCGGATCGAAAGCAGTCGCTCGACCTGTTGTCGCACCTGAAGTTCCGCTTCCCGGAAGGCCGGATGCTCGGTCGTCACGTTTCCGAGGGTGTTACCCGCGAGGTAGTGGGCGAGCGTGTAGGGGATGATGAAGTAGCCGTCGGCGAGGCCCTGCATGAGTGCGCTCGCTCCGAGCCGGTTCGCCCCGTGGTCCGAGAAGTTGGCTTCTCCCAGGACGAAGAGTCCGGGTATCGTGCTCATGAGGTTGTAGTCCACCCAGAGCCCTCCCATCGTGTAGTGGGGCGCGGGGTAGATGCGCATCGGCACCTGGTACGGGTCTTCGTTCGTGATCTCCTTGTACATCTGGAAGAGGTTTCCGTACCGCTCCCGCACGACGTCCACGCCGAGCCTCTCGATGGCGTCGCGGAAGTCGAGGTACACGGCGAGCCCGGTGGGGCCGACCCCCCGCCCCTCGTCGCACACGGCCTTGGCCGCGCGGGAGGCGACGTCCCGGGGCACGAGGTTGCCGAAGGCCGGATACATTCTCTCGAGGAAGTAGTCCCTTTCCGACTCGGGGATTTCGTTCGGGGGACGCCGGTCGCCGGGCTGCTTGGGGACCCACACGCGCCCGTCGTTCCGCAAGCTTTCGCTCATGAGCGTGAGCTTCGACTGCTGACTCCCCACGACGGGAATGCACGTGGGATGGATCTGCGTGAAGCTGGGGTTCGCGAAGAAGGCGCCCCGCTTGTAGCACCGCCAGATCGCCGTCGCGTTCGAGTTCACGGCGTTCGTCGAAAGGAAGTAGACCGTGGAGTAGCCGCCCGTGCAGAGCACGACGGCATGGCCGGCGTAACTTTCGATCGCGCCCGTCACGAGATTCCGGCAGACGATGCCGCGGGCGCGTCCGTCCACGACGACGAGGTCGAGCATTTCCCGCCGGGGAAGAATCCGCACCTGTCCGGCGTCGACCTGACGCATGAGCGACCCGTAGGCGCCCAGGAGGAGCTGCTGTCCCGTCTGCCCCCGCGCGTAGAAGGTTCGCGAGACCTGCACGCCGCCGAACGAGCGGTTCGCGAGATGCCCCCCGTATTCTCGCGCGAACGGGATGCCTTGCGCGGCGCAGTGGTCGATGATTTTCAGGGACAGCTCGGCGAGGCGATAGACGTTTTCTTCCCTCGCCCGGAAGTCTCCGCCCTTGATGGTGTCGTAGAAGAGGCGGAAGACGCTGTCGCCGTCGTTCCGGTAGTTCTTGGCCGCGTTGATTCCCCCCTGGGCCGCCACGCTGTGCGCACGTCTCGGGCTGTCCTGGATGCAGAGATTGAGCACGTTGTAGCCGAGCTCTCCGAGCGCCGAAGCCGCCGACGCGCCCGCGAGACCGGTGCCCACGACGATCACGTCGAACTTGCGCCGGTTCGCCGGGCTCACGAGACGAAGAGACCCCTTGTGGCGTTCCCACTTCGTCTCGATGGGACCGCCGGGCGCCCCGGAATGTAGCTCACCGTTCCGCATCATGGACCCGTGACCCAGGCCACGCCGACGGCACCCGGCTCCGGGACGAAAAAGTAGATGTAGAGCGGCAGGAAAAGGAAGCCGAGAGCCAGGATGGCGCCGACTCCCAGCGCCGCCGCGTAGGCGATCGGCTGGAGCCGGCGGTCGAGAAGACCGAGCGTCTGAAAAGCGCTCCAGAAGCCGTGCCGGAGGTGGAATCCGAGAAGGACCATCACGGCCACGTACCCGACGACGTAAGCGGGACCGTGGAAAGCCTCGACGACGAGCCGGTAGAGGTCTCGCACCTCCTTTCCGTCGAGCGTGGCGACGTAACCTTCTTCGATCCCGGGGCCGAGCCGAAAGTGGAGAACGTGGAAGACCGTGAAAACGAGAAGGACGGCCCCGGTGAGGATCATGCTGCGAGAGGCGAGCGTCTGCCTGCTCGGGTATCCCTTGCTTCGCTCGAGGGTGTTCCGAACGGTGCGGGCTCGACGACCCTCCACCCAGACCGCGATGGCCGAGGTGGCGTGGAAGAGGAAGAGCGCGAGAAGGCCGAGTTCGGCGGCGAGGAGCAAGCCGCCGAGTTCGTGGAGCTCGTGGGCGTAGGCGTTGAAAGCGTCGGGTCCGGCGAGCAAGGTGAGGTTTCCGGCCAGGTGGAAAATGACGAAGAGAACGAGTCCCACGCCGGTGAGGCCCGTCACGCCTTTTCGGACGATCGAGGAGCGGTAGGGGTTCGCGGCCATGGTTCGCGTTCGGCGCCGGATTCTTGACCAAGCGCCCGAACAGGACAAGGGGGGGAGGACGGCGTCGATCGTCGCCGCTTCGTTTTTCTGTGCCGCCGTTTTTCTCGCGGGCGCTTGGGGTTGTCGACGCGAACCGCCGCCGGAAAAGCGCCATCCGAAAGCCGGTATCGTCTCGCCGCAGGCGCGGTGGCACGTCGTCGAGTTGCTCCGTGAGGACCTGGCGGCGAAGCGGCATCCGTCGGACGGCGGGGGCAGGGCCTGGATCGATGCCGAACGAAGCACCCCCTCCCCGGTCGAGGCCGGGAGTGTCGGGCACTGGCTCGTGGTCTACGAAGCCGGACCGCTCGGGATTGCCGAGGGGGGGCGGATCTTCTTTTTTCCGTCCCCTTTCTGGGGGTGGAGTCCAGCGCAGGCCGACGACCCCGAGGCTCCGGGTTACACCGAGGTCCGCACGGACGCCCCCGGTCTCCGCCTCGAAGTCGAGACGTCGGTGGATCCGATGCTTTCGATTCGCGTCGCGGGCCGGCGGATGGAGCCGGGCGAGCGTCTCGAGATCCACTACGGGGCAGGACCGCGTGGTGCACGGGTGGACCGCTACGCGGAGTCCGGCGCGCGGCTCTGGCTGGCCGTCGACGGGGACGGGGACGGCGTGCGTGCCGTCGTCGGGGACTCGCCGAGCGTCGACGTGGCGGCAGGACCTCCCGAGCGCGTGATTCTCACCGGGCCCTCGGTCGTTCGGCCGGGGGAGAAAGCCAAGCTTACCGTGGCGGTGCTCGACGCCGTGGGGAACGCGGGAACGAGGGTCGGCGGCGAGGTTCGCTTCGTCGACGTCCCCGAAGGTTTCGACCTGCCCCTGCGGGTCCCCTTGTCCCCGGAAGACCGCGGGGTGAAATCCGTCGGGTTCTCGGCGCGGCGAGAGGGTGTCTTTCGGTTGGAGATCCGGGGACCTCTCGAGAGATTCCGGGCCCGAAGCAACCCGATCGTGGTTTCACGTGCCGGGACCAAGATCTACTGGGGCGACCTCCACGGCCATTCCAACCTTTCGGACGGCACGGGGACGCCCGAGGAGTACTACCGCTACGCCCGGGACGTCGCGGCGCTCGACGTCGCCGCGCTCACGGATCACGACCACTGGGGCACGTTGATGCTCGACCAGCATCCCGAGCTCTGGGAGGCGATTCGCTCGGCCGCGGCGAAATTCGACGAGCCGGGACGGTTCGTGGCGCTGGTCGGCTTCGAGTGGACGAGCTGGATCCACGGCCACCGCCACGTTCTCTATTTCGGCGGCGAGGAAAAGATTCTCGGCTCTCTCGACGAGCGGTACGAGCGTCCCGAGGGGCTCTGGTCGGCGCTGCGGGGAAAGCCGGTCGTGACGGTCGCGCACCACTCGGCCGGTGGTCCGATCGCCACGAACTGGTCGATCCCTCCCGACCCGGTCCTCGAGCCGGTCACGGAAATCGTCTCCGTTCACGGCGTGAGCGAAGCGCCCGACGTGGCGTCGGTGATCTACGACCCGGTCCCGGGCAATTTCGTCCGTGACGCGCTCGACCGAGGCTATCGGCTCGGGTTCGTGGGCAGCGGGGACAGCCACGACGGGCATCCCGGCCTCGTGCACCTGGCCGGCCCTTCCGGCGGGCTCGCCGCGATCGTGACCGAGGAGCTGACCCGGAGCTCGATCCTCGAAGCGCTGCGGCGCAGGCGCGTCTACGCGACGAACGGACCTCGCGCCGTTTTGCGTGTTTCGCTCGACGGCCGACCCATGGGATCGACCGTGCCCGCGCAGCCCGCCGCGAAGGCCGGAGAAGCTTCGGGTCCCGGGGCCGGCCGTCTCGCCGTGAGCGTCGCGGCGCCGTCGGCGGTCGAGCGAATCGAGCTCGTCCGGAAAGGGAGGGTCGAGACGCTTCTCGGAGAACCCGCCGGGGAGGACGTTTTCCTGGAACGCCGGGTCGAGCCTCTGCGGCGGGGGGAGTACCTCTACGTGCGCGTTCACCTCGAAGGCGGGGGGCTCGTCTGGTCGAGCCCTTTCTTTGCGGAGTGACGTGCGGTGGCCGGGAAACCGGTGGAGTGCGTCCGGAGCTCCGTGCTACATTGATTTTTCGTGCGTGCTCTTCCCCTCACTCCTCTTCTCGTTCTCGTGCTGGCGGGTTTCGTCGTCTCGTCTTGCGCCAAAAGGAGCTACCGTCTCGGCCGTTGCGCGGAACCGACCTCCCTTCCGTCGGCGCAGACCTGGAGTACGTCGAGCCTGCGCGTCGCTACCGTCAACATGTGGGGCATCCCGCTCGTCTCGCGCCACAAGGGCAGCCGCTTCCGAGCCCTGGCCGAGCGCCTTCTCCGGGATACGACGCTCGACGTCGTCGCCGTGCAGGAAGCCTGGTCGAGGCCCCACCGGCGGAAGTTTCTCCGGCGCGTCGCGGACGCGTTTCCCTACCAGGTGGATTTCCAGAGTACGTTCGGCCGGAGCGGGCTCGTGATCGTTTCGCGCCTCCCGTTCACGTCGGGCCCGCTCTTCCGAGAGTTCCGCGCGCGGGGAAAGTGGTGGAAGCCCTGGACGGGCGAGTGGTTCGCGAGAAAGGGGGCCGGAGCGGTGCGAATCCGGACGAAGGAGGGACACCTCTGGTTCGTGAGCACCCACCTCCACGCCTGCTACGATTCTCGCGAGCGGTGCGAGCGGGGGAAGGACGGCGACGCCTCGATCCGCCGCGCCCAGCTGCGGGAGCTGCGCGCGTGGGTGGCCGAGGATCGCCGGCAGCGATCCGGCCGTGATCGTCGGCGACTTCAACTTCACCGCCGAGAGCGTCTACGCGCGCGAGCTTTCCTCGGCGCTTCCCGGGAAGGATCCGGCCTGGACGAGAGTCGCCGAAGTCCACGAGCGCGGGCGGCGGGTGGACCACATCTGGTTGCGTCCGGGCGCGGCGAAGAGCTGGCGGGTGGTGGAGCCCACGATGCCGATCTTCACCGGTCCGGTCGTGCGGCGCGGCGGCGAGCGGGTGCCGCTCAGCGATCACTGCGCCCTCGCGGCCGAGGTGAGGTTCGAGAACGACCGGCCGCTTTCGCGCGAGGCCCGGAGCGGTTCCTAGGCTACGCGCCGCCTTCGAGCCAGCGGTTCATGGCCCGGGCCCGCCATTCGTTCGTCAGGATCGTGTGCTGGACGGCCCGGCGACACCGCCGCTGGATGTCGGCGGTGAGCACGGTTTTCCGCATGAGTTCGAGGGCTTTGTCGCCGTGCTGCGCCTCGGCGTAGGCGTGGACTTCCATGTTCTTCGCCCGGATGCCGTAGTGCTTGGCGAGCCCGTTGTAGACCGTTTCCGCGTAACCGCTGAGCCCGGCCACCCGCTCGCGCGCGTAGCCGAAAGCGGCGAGCGCTTCTTCGTAGGACCGGCGGCAATAGTAGAGAAGGGTGTAGACGGAGCCGATCGTTTCCGGCATCGGCACGTAGGACCGGAGCTCTTCGTCGTCGATGCCGAGCTGCCGGCACATCTCCACCTTCATCTGCACGTGGTTCGGGTCCCGCAGGTATCCGGTCTCGTCCGCGAAGTTCTGGCACCAGTGGAAGTAGTGCTCCGAGTGTTCCATGGTGAGCGAGTCGGCGTCGGGAGCGTTGGCGACGAGCAGCGCGAACTCCGGCGTCATCCAGAGACCGAGGTAGTAGAGTTCCTTCGCGTAGCGGCGCACCACTTCGATGGGAGCCGTGCCGTTGCCGATGGCAGCGATGACCTTGTTGATCCGGTAGGGATTGTGCTCCTCGATGAAACGGTCGAGCTCGGCGAGATACTCGTCGACGGGCATCGGCGGCTCGACCTCGGTGCTGCGCACCACGTTCCGAAACTCGCGTCGCGCTTCGCTCACGGTCGTACCTCCCCTGGGGGCGTCTTTCGTGCGATCGATTGACCGGATCGCGGATTTGCTCGCATAGTAGGCCTGTCGTGTCAAGCGAGTCTTCCAAGGCGCCGGGCGCGCGGACCCGCACGTACGCGGAGGAACTGGCCGGGTTCGCCGTCTCCACCGGCTGGGAAGGCATTCCGGAAGAGGTGCGCGCGAAGGTGCGGGCGCACGTCCTCGACAGCTTCGGCGTAGCGCTCGCGTCGGCGGGCGAACCCTTCGGGCGGTCCCTGCTGCGCTCGGTGCGGGAGCTCGGTACCGGGGGGTCTTGTGGCGTGATCGGTTCCGGCGTCCGGCTTCCTGCCGCGTGGGCCGCACTCGTGAACGGAACGCTCGTCCACGGGCTCGATTTCGACGACACGCACCAGGAAGCCGTCCTCCACGTGAGCTCCGGCGTACTCCCCGCCGCGTTGGCGTCCGCGGAAGAAACCGGGGCGGACGGACGGGCCTTCGTACGGGCGCTCGCGCTCGGCATGGAAACGGCGATTCGGGTGGCGCTCGTCGCGCCGGGAGCTTTCCACGATCGGGGCTTTCATCCCACGGGGATCTGCAACGTCTTCGGTGCCGTCGTGGCCGGCGGCCTTCTCCACGGACTTTCGGCGGAAAAGCTCGCGGCGGCGCTCGGGCTCGCCGGGAGTCAGGCCGGAGGGTTGCTCGAGTTTCTGAGCGACGGGAGCGACGTGAAACGGCTGCACGGCGGTTGGGCGGCGCACTCGGGCCTCGTAGCCGTCCGGCTCGCCGGCTCCGGGTTTTCGGGCCCGCGCGAGGTTTTCGAGGGACGCTTCGGTTTTTACCGGGCCTATCTGGGCGGGGAGGCGTACCGGGCCGAGCGGCTCGTCGAGGGCCTCGGGGAGCGGTGGCACGTTCTGGAAACGGCCCTCAAGCCCTACCCCTGCTGCCACTATCTCCACGCTTTTCTCGACGCGGCCCTCGGGCTTCGGCGCGCCGAGGGCTTCCATGCCGGGCGAATCGTTCGCGTGGAGTGTTCCGTACCCGAACGCGAAATCCCGGTGATCTGCGAGCCCGAACCGGGCAAGAAAAAGCCGCGGACGCCTTACGACGCGAAGTTCAGCCTTCCGTACACCCTCGCCTGCATGCTCGTTCGGGGCCACGTGGATCTCGACGATTTCCGCGAAGAAGCCATCCGCGAACGCTCCGTCCTCGAGGTCGCCTCTCGCGTGGCCTACCGGCCTGCCGGGGACATGGGATTCCCGCGCCGCTTCGGGGGTCGAATCCGCGTGGAGCTCGCGGACGGTCGCATCCTCGAAGCCGAGGAAGCGACGAATCGCGGGAGCCCCGAACGCCCTCTGTCGGCTCGCGAGGTCGAGGAAAAGTTTTTCCGCAACGCCGGCCGGACCCTGCCGCCGGCAGCCTCGGAGAAGCTGGCCCGCGCGATCGCGGAGCTCGACACCTTGCCTCGAGCGGGCGAGCTCGCTCTTTTGTCGCAAAAAGATGGAACGGCCTCTTGAAGGACTGCGGATCCTGGCCTTCACGCAGCTCGGAGCGGGTCCCTACGCGATGACGCTCCTCGGCGATCTCGGTGCCGAGGTCGTCAAGATCGAGGATCCTGCGGTAGGGGGAGACGAAGCGCGAAACGTCCCTCCGGAGGCAGCGGACGGGGACGGTCCCTACTTCCAGGCTCTCAACCGCAACGCCAAGAGCCTCACGCTGAACCTGCGAGTTCCCGAGGGACGCGACCTGTTCCATCGGCTCGTGGCGGTTTCCGACGCGGTCTACGCGAACACCCGCGGAGATCTGCCCGAAAAGCTCGGTCTCCGGTACGAAGCCCTCCGGCCGTACAACCCCCGGATCGTTTGCTGCACGCTTTCGGGCTTCGGTACCACCGGGCCCCTGCGCTCCCACCCGGGCTACGACTACCTCGTGCAGGCCATGGCCGGCTTCATGAGTCTCACGGGGGAGCCCGACGGGCCACCGGCCAAGTGCGGGGTTTCGGTCGTCGACTTCTCGGCCGGGCTCGCGTCGGCGCTCGGGCTGCTCGTGGGGCTCCACCGGGCCCGGCAAACGGGGCTCGGATGCGACGTCGACGTGAGTCTCCTCGACACGGCCGTCTCGATGCTCAACTACCTGGCAGCCTGGGTCCTCAACACGGACTACCGGCCGAGAAGGCTACCGGACTCCGCCCACCCGAGCCTCGTCCCGTCGCAGAATTTTCCGACTCGCGATGGATGGATCGTCGTCATGTGCATGAAGGAGAAATTCTGGGAGCGGTTCGCGAGGCTGCTGGAACTGGATTTCCTGCTCGAGGACGCGCGTTTCCGGACGTTCGCGGACCGGCTCGCCCACCGCGAGGAGCTCTTGCCCATTCTCAAGGAGAAGACCAGGAGCAGGACGACGGCCGAGTGGCTCCGGATTCTCGGTGGTCGGGTGCCCTGCGCACCCGTGCTCTCGGTCGAAGAGGCGCTCGCGAGCGAAGCCGTGCGGTCGAGCGGCATGATCGTCGAATACCCCCACCCCCGCTTCGGCACGTTCCGCGCCGTCGGTTGTCCCATCCGGGTCGCGGGTACCGCCCCCCGCTACGAGGCCGCACCGTCCCTCGGCGCGCACACGGCGGAGGTCCTTCGTTCTCTCCTCGGACTCGGCCCGAGCGAGATCGACGAACTCGGCCGAAAAGGCGCCATCTGAAGCTCGGCAGGCGGAGGCTCGTTCGTCCCCATGGATTTCGGATACACGGAGAGAGAAGAGGCCTTTCGCCGGGAACTCAGGTCCTGGCTCGAGCGGAACGTTCCCCGCGGCCCGCGCGTCTTCCCGAGCCTCGAGGCGGAAGCGGAGTTTCTCACCGCCTGGCAGCGCAAGCTCCACGAGGCAGGCTGGGTCGCCGTCCACTGGCCCGTGGAGTACGGTGGCCGGGGAGCTTCGCTGACCGAACAGGCGATCTTCCAGGAAGAGATGGCGCGGGCGCGCGCGCCGCAGGTGATGAACCGCGTCGGGATCAACCTGGTGGGGCCCACGCTCATCGCCCACGGAACCGAAGAGCAGAAAAGGCGCTATCTCTCGAAGATCCTGAGCTGCGAAGAGGTGTGGTGCCAGCTTTTTTCGGAACCGAATGCCGGATCGGACCTGGCGTCGCTCCGCACGCGCGCCGAGCGCGTGGGGGACGGATACCGGGTGAACGGGCAGAAAGTGTGGACCAGTTACGCCCAGTTCGCCCGCTGGGGGATCCTGCTGGCACGGACGGACCCGGACGCCCCGAAGCACGAGGGTCTCAGCTACCTCATCGTGGACATGAAGGCTCCGGGCGTCGAAATTCGACCTCTTCGGCAGATCACGGGTAGCGCCGAGTTCAGCGAAACCTTTTTCGAGAACGTTTTCGTGCCGCGGGAGAACCTCGTCGGCGAGGAGAATCGGGGATGGGAAATCGCCCAGACCACGCTGGCCCACGAGCGCGGCACGGCGTTCCCTTTCAAGGAACAGGTCCTGCACCGCATCGCCGTGGACGAGCTCCGGGACCTCCTCCGCTCCACCGGACGGTCGAAAGACCCCGTTCTGCGGCAGAAACTCGCGACGAGCTTCATCGAGGTCGAGATCATGAGGCTGCACAACTGCAGGACGATGACGAAACTCTCCCGCGGCGAGATGCCGGGCCCCGAGAGCTCCGTGGTCAAGCTCTTCTGGGCGGATTTGAGCCAGAGGCTTTTCGAGACGGCCCTGGAGGTCCTCGGGCCGCGGGGCAACCTGGTCCACGGGGATCCCCGCGCCGAATCCCAGGGGCGCTGGGTCCACGGGTTTCTCTGGTCGAGGAGCGCGAGCATCGCCGGCGGAACCTCGGAAATCCAGCGGAACATCATCGCCCGGAGGATTCTCGGGCTGCCGAGGAGCTGATCCCGTGGACCTTTCGTTTCGTCCCTCCGAGGAAGCGTTCCGCGCGGAGGTCCGCGGCTGGCTCGAGCGCAACCTGCCTCCCGGCTGGGGCACGGAAGCTTTCCCCGAGCCGGAAACCCTCGAGGAAGAAGTTCGGTTTCTCGTCGACTGGCAGAAAAAGCTCCATGCCGGAGGGTGGGTCGGCGTCCACTGGCCCAGGGAGTACGGCGGGCGTGGCGCGAGCGTCGTGGAGAACTTCATCCTGCAGGAAGAGATGGCACGCGCCAAGGCGCCCGAGCTCATCGGTCGGATCGGCGTCAACCTCGTCGGCCCCACGCTGATCGCCCACGGTACCGAGGAGCAGAAACGACACCTTCCCCGCATCCTCTCCGCCGACGAGATCTGGTGCCAGCTTTTCTCCGAACCGAACGCGGGTTCGGACCTCGCGAGCCTGCGTTGCCGGGCGGTGGAGGAAGGGGACTGGTTCGTCGTGAACGGGCAGAAAACCTGGACGAGCTACGCCCAGTTCGCGCGGTGGGGAATCCTGCTCGCGCGGACCGACCCGGCAGCGCCGAAGACCAGGGGAATCAGCTTTTTCATCGTCGACATGCAGAGTTCGGGGATTTCCGTGCGCCCTCTCCGCCAGATGACGGGGAGCGAGGAGTTCAACGAGGTGTTTCTCGACAACGTCCGGATCCCCAGGAAAAACCTCGTCGGCGAGCTCAACCGCGGCTGGCAGATCGCCCAGACGACGCTCGCGCACGAGCGGGGGACTTCGCCCCGGCAGATGGTGATCCACCGGATTCTCCTGCAGGAGCTGGTCGAGCTCGCGGGCAAGTGGAAGCGCGACGGGAAACTCGCCAAGGACGACCCGGTGCTGCGGCAGAAGCTGGCCCAGGCGTGGATCGAGGTGGAGCTCGTGAAACTCCAGAACTGGAGGACGCTCACGCACCTCCAGCGGCACGGCGAGCCCGGGCCCGAAAGCTCGATGGTGAAGCTCTTCTGGAGCGAGATGAGCCAGCGGCTCCACGACACGGCCATGGAAATGCTGCACACCTACGCACCCCTCTGGCAGAAAGACCCGCGCGCGGTGGCACGTGGCCGGTGGGCTCGTTCCTACCTCTACTACCGCGCCGGAACGATTTTCGCCGGAACTTCCGAGATCCAGCGGAACATCCTGGCGCGGAGGGTCCTCGGGCTTCCGAGGGGGGAGGCCGGCTAGCGCGGGAAAACGACACCCCGCGCGAAGGCCCGGGTCGGTCAGCGGGGGCCGCGCGAGAGGGATCTCTGCGTGAAGAGGTCGTCCTCGAGAGGGAGACCGTAGGAGCACTCCTCGACTTCGACGAGCGTGCGCGAGCTTTTCGCGGGGTCGTCGACTTCGATCCGATGGGGCGTCGGGATCCCTCCGACCGCACGGAACTCGCCTTGCCGGATCGTCTTTCGCGGTTCCGGGTCGTCGTCGAAAAGCGCCACCTTCCGAACGAGGAGGTCGACGTCGAGCCAGGCTTCGAGTCGCCGGTAAGGGCCGGCTCGGAAGCGCCGCTCGATGCGGTCGCAGACGGTGCCGTCGAGTTCCTCGCGACCGAGAAAGCGAGACGGCGCTCGGCTTTCCTCCCAGCGAAGAAACTCGCCGAGGATTCCGAGCTCCCGGTGGCTCAGGTCCGTTCCGAGAAAGCTCTGATCCTCCAGGCTCGCCGAGATTTTCCGGGAGCGACCGAAACGGGGCAGGTAGAGCCACTGTTCGCTTTTCGCCTCCGGGTCGGTCCACTGCAGAAAGGCGGTACCCCGCATGGATTCGGGTGCGAGGACGAACGCGACGGTTTTCTCCCTCCCTCGGCTCTGCCGCTTCGCGTAAACGAGAAGCTTCCGGGTCCGTAGCGTCCTGCCGTCGCGAAGCACGGAAAGCGAAAGGACCTGCTTCCGGCTCGTCCAGAAACGAAGCGTGTCCTCGGCCTCCCGCGCGCGCTCGAGAATCGCCCCGGCGGTGTCGGCTCCGTCGGCGGCGACGGGGAAGAGGGCCGCTCCCGAGAGGAAAGCCCGGAGGAGCGGAGCGCAAAAGCACCGCGCACGAACTCCGGTCCATCCAGGGAAACGACGGGAACGGCGCACCGCCCGATTCTCCGACAGTCGAGGCCGTCCTTGCAAGGCGTGCCTTTTCGAGACCGGAGCGCGTGGTCTAAAAGGCCCTGGCGGTGGCTTCGGCGAAAAGAGCGTTCTTTCCTGGAATCGGCACTCTCTTGCTTTTCGCGGCGACCGCTTCTCCCGCACCGGCCTCCGTCCGCGCGAGAGGGTTCGTCGAGGGCCAGGCGGTGGCTGCATTCCACGCGGGTAGCCGACGCCAGCGGCCGTCTCTTCTTCTGCTCGTCGGGATGGAAGGGGAATCGAGAGGAATTCGAGCCCGTTTGTCGCTCCGGGGTCTTTTCGGTGGCCCGGCATGGGGCGCAGAGGGGCTCGGATTCGGGAGCTACGATCGCACCTTTCAGGACTTCTCGCCGCTTGTCGAGGTCGACGAAGGCTTTTTGGACTTCGACGTTCGAGGCTTCGAGGTTCGGCTGGGGGCGCAGAAGTTCACGTGGGGGAAGCTCGACGTGTTTTCGCCGGCCGACATCCTGAGTCCGCGGCGTTTCACGGACCCGTTTCTTCGAGAAGGCCGAGAGGCCAAGCTCGCGCAGCCCGCCCTTTTCCTGGCCCGTCCCCTCGCGCTCGGGACGAACGTGCGTGCCGAAGACGTGGAGTTCGTCTGGGTCCCGTGGTCCGTTCCGCCGAGATTCCCGCTCGAGGACGAGCGCTGGTTTCCGCCGAGCGTGCGGCCCGAGCCACTGCTCGAGATTCCGTTCGGTGCTCTGGCGCCGGGGCAGCCTCGCCTCGCCGTGCGCACGACTCTCGAGATGGCGAACCGGGCGCCGCCCAGGCGCCCCGACAGGGGCGCGTTCGGAGTTCGTCTGCGAGGAAGCGTGGAAGACGTCGGGTGGTCTCTCTCCCTCTACCACGGCCCCGAGACGGCCCCCGCCTTCTCGCTCCTTCCGTCGGTCCGGCTGACCGGAGCCGACCCGGAAGGCTTCCTTCTCGGCGCCCAAGCGCGCTTGCGACCGCGCTACGGGCGGGTCTCGCTCGTCGGGGTGGATCTCGAGCGGGCGTACGACCTGGTGACGCTCCGGATCGAGGCCGCCTGGAGTCGCGGACGTCTCTGGCCGCGTCCGGCCGAGGACTTGCTTTCTCCGGAGAACCTCGGAGGCCGTCTGCGGCCCGAGCTGGCTTCCGTTGCCGAGAGACTCTTCCGCGGGGAGACGGTTCCCCTGGATCTCGGTCCCCTCTTCGTGCGGCGTGACGCCTTGCAGTGGGGCATCGGTGGCGACGTGGGAAGCGGCGGTACGGTGCTCACCCTTCAGCTCGACCAGACCTGGATCTTGCACAATGCGACCCCCTTGCTGCTTACCGACGTGCAGACGCGAGTCCTCGCGAGCCTGCGGCGGGACTTCTGGCAGGAGCGGTTCCGGCTCGAGGGTACGACCGTCGCGACTTTGGAGCGCCCCTCGGCGGCCGTCTGGTTCGAGCTTCTTTCCGAGCTCGCGCCGGGGCTCGAGCTGCGGGCGGGTCTTCTCTTCCTCGAAGGATCCTCGCGGTCGCTCGTGGGCCAGTACGACCGCAACGACCAGGCTTTTCTGCGGCTCAGGACTTGGTTCTGACTCCGGCACGTAGAGCGTCGCCGCTCGTCGCGGCCGGAAAACGACGGCTCGACTCGACGGGTAGGAGACGCCGTTCGGGAAGCGTCCGAAAGCGGCAACGAAATCGCCGGGCGAGAAAAGGGAGCCGCACACCCACCGGGTCGCGTGCCGCGAAAGGTCGGCTTTTTTCGCGAGGCCGAATCGGGATACCGGGCGCGGCCCGGACTACCTGCGGGCGGATTTTCGCCCGGCCCCCGAACCGGCCTTCCCCACTTTCCTGCCGGCCGGCCGCCGCGCGGGTTCTCGTTTTTTCTTTCCCTGGAGGGCCGGAATCACGTACCGGCCGAAGAGCTCGATCGAGCGCAGGACGGCCTTGTGAGGGATTCTGCCGGCCTGCATGAGACAGAGCACCCGGTCGATCCCTGCTTTCCGGTAGCGTTCGAGCTTTTCGATGCAGTGATCGGGATCGCCGACGATCACCATGTCCTCGGCGTCGAGTTCTTCGAAGGTCACCGTTCCGTCCACGACTTTCCCGATGATCGGATGGGCGCGACGGAATTCCTCGTAAGGCCCGATTTTCTGGACTTCGCGCCCGCGGGCGGCCAGCACCTGGAAGGCGTATTTCATGTACCAGAGAGCGGCGTCGTGACCGCCGTTTTCCCGGGCTTTCGCCTGGGTTTCGGCGCAGTGGACGATCGTGAAGGCTCCGACCTGGTCGTTCACCGCTTTACCCACCGGCCGCACGTTCTGGAGCGCTTGCTTGTAGGTACGGATCTGTTCCGCCACCTCGTCCACGCTGAGAAAGAGGGTGAGCCCGAGCGCCCCGATGCCGAGCTCGCCCGCGATCCTCCAGGTTTCGGGGCTCGTGGCTGCCACCCAGAGCGGCGGATGAGGCTTCTGGATGGGCTTCGGTAGAATCGAGCGCTCGGGGATCGAAAAGAACCTCCCCTGGTATCCGGGGAACGGATCTTCCGTCCACATCCGGGGGATGACTTCGAGAGCTTCCCTCCACATGTCCCGGCTTTCCTCGAATCGGATTCCGAAGCCTTCCTGTTCGTAGAGGCTCGAACGACCGGTGCCGAACTCGAGTCGGCCGTCGCTCATGATATCCAGCGCTGCCGCACGCTCGGCCACGCGAATGGGATGGTTGAAGGGGTAGGGAAGCAGGGTGACGCCGTGCCCGAGACGGATGCGCTCGGTGCGGGTCGCCAGCGCGGCGAGGAAGACTTCCGGTGCCGAGGAGTGGGAGAATTCGGAGAGAAAGTGGTGCTCCACCTCCCAGAACGTATCGAAGCCCACCCGGTCGGCCAGCAGCGCCTGCTCGAAGGCCTGCCAGTAGCACTCGTACTCGCTTCGCTCGGTCCAGGGCTTGAGCATCTGCATCTCGTAGAGGAGATCGATCTTCACGTTTTTCACCTCCCACACCGGACCCTAGCACGCGAGACATTCTCGAGAAAAGTGTCTCACGGACGCTCGGCGCCGCGCCGGGGGTACCGGTGGCAGGCCGTTCCGGCACGTAGGCAGGTCGTCCGGGGTCAAGAAAAAAGGTTGTAAGCGAGAAAAGGTGTGATAAGAGCGTGGGGGATCGAGCTGCGGAGGCGTGGTGGTCGGTGTGGTTGTGGGTGGCCGGGTAGGCAACGCGCTGCGAAGGCTCTTTTGCCCTCCCGGGGTTCTGTTGCTTGTTTTCCTGCCGGTCCTGGCTCGGGCGCAGATCGCTCTCGAGCAGGACCTCGGCAGCGTCGCGAGCAAGACACCCGGCACGTCGATTTCTCTCGTAGTCCCGAACGCGGTGCCCGCGGGTCGCAGTATCCTTCTGGCTTTTGCCATGGACGACGCGGGCACGGTGGGCAGTGGTGTCGCCGCCACCGACTCGGCCGGGAACGTCTACACGGCGGACGCCGATGTGATCAACAACGGCGACGTGCGGACGGTCATCCTGGTAGCTCATGGGACCTCACCTCTCTCGCCCGGGGATTCCATTACGGTGAGTCACCCGAGCGTCACGGCCAGGGCGCTTGCGGCGGCCGTTTTCGTGGGCCTCGACCCCATCGGAGCGCTCGATCGGACCCGTACGGGCAAGGGTAGCGGGACCGTCGCTTCCTCGGGCTCGACGTCCCCGACGAGGCACCCCGTAGAGCTCCTGTTCGGTGTCATAGGCGTCGAGGGCCCCCCGACCGAGAGCTTTACTCCCGGCGCGGGTTACACCGCCCTCTCTCGCGGGGGCACGACGGGGGGAAGCGCTACGAGCAACATCACCGTGAACCCCGAGTGGCGTGTGGTGACCGTCACGGGAAACTACGAGGCGCCCGGCACGCTCGGCACCTCGCGCAAGTGGGCTGCGGCCCTCGCCACGTACCGGGAGGCTATGGACGCTTCCCGTCGCTGCTTTCTCGTGGCGGACTCCGGAGGTGGGGCAGGGGGGAACGATCTCCTCGCGCACCTGGACAAGACGGCCAGCTCGACCGACATTCCAATCGGTCCGGGGCTCGGGACCGACGCCGTCGAGGCGATCGCCTACCGACTCTCCACCGGAGTACTTTACGGCGCCAACGCGAGCCAGCTCGGCGTCATCGACGTAAAGACCGGTGCTTTCACCGCGACATCGAGCCCGTTCGGTACCGGGAGCGGCTCGGTGGGAAACCTCGCGTTCAGCGACGTCGACGGTCTGAGCTTCGATCCCACGACGGGTGTTCTCTACGGGTCACACCGGCGCGGTTCGGCCGACGACGTTCTTCTCCAAATCGACCCTGCGACCGGCGCACACGTGGACGGGGCCTTCGGCGGGGACGATTACGTGGTGATCGGGTCCACGGCGGTCGTCGGCCTCGGGGACATCGACGACATCGCCGTCGATCTCGACGGCCAGATGTACGCGATCGCCAACAACGGCGGTAGTGGCGACAGGCTCGTGAAGGTCGACAAAGCAACCGGCGCCGTGACGGACGTGGGGCCCCTCGGTGTCTCCGACGTGGAAGGATTGACCTCCGACCCGGACGGGCAGCTCTGGGGCACCACGGGGTCTTCGCCGTACCGGTTTTTCCCCATCGACAAAACGACGGGGGCGGCGGACACGGCCTCGGCGATCGTGCTCACGGCCGGCGCGGACTACGAATCCGTCGAATGCCTTCTTTCCTTGGTGGCCACACCGACCGAGACGCCGACTCGGACACCGAGCCGGACACCGACCTCGACGCCGACTCGGACGCCGACCGAGACGCCGACGGCCACGCACACGGTGACCGCCACACCCAGTCACACACCGACGGCCACGCCGACGGACACGCCGACTCGCACGCCGAGCCATACGGCCACGTCGACGCCGACGCACACCCCGACGAGGACGCCGAGCCACACTCCGACGAAGACCGCCACGGCGACACCGACCTCCACTCCGACGCACACCCCGACGGCTACTCCTAGCTCGACTCCGACGGCGACTCCCAGTCACACTCCCTCGCCGACCGCGACGAGCACGGTTCCGCCCGGTGATCTTGCGACGATCGGGCACATCGTCTGGTTCGATCTCGACGGCGACGGTGTTCCCGACGAGGGCGAGAGCGGTATTGCCGGAGTCGTGCTCGGTCTCGGGTTCGCGGGGCCCGACGGGATCCTGGGCTCCGCCGACGACGGGTTTTCCTCCACGACGACCGACGAGAACGGCGAGTACGCCTTTTCCGGGCTGGTTCCGGGCCTCTACCGCATTTCCGTGGAGTCCGGGGTACCCTCGGGGATGTCCCCGACGACACCGCTCTGGTACGACGTCGCCGTCGAGCCCGGAGCGCTGGTGGAATACGCGAACTTCGGGTACTCGGGCGCGTTCCCGGACCTGAGTCTCGAGAAGGTCCACGAGGGGAGCTTTCTCGTAGGCGAGGAAAGCTTTTTCGTCCTGCGCGTTTCCAACGTGGGGACGGCATCCGCGTCTCCTCCGATCGTCGTCGAAGACGTTCTCCCGGCCGGTCTCGCGTTCGTCTCGGCGACGGGGGACGGTTGGTCGTGCGTGCTCGCCTCGGGTGGAACGATCCGCTGTGAATGCGGGGCGAGTCTCCCTCCCGGGGAGTCCCTGCCGGCCGCTGCGCCTTACGGTCGTCCCGGGGCCGGCAGCCCGAGGGCTCCTGGCGAACACGGCCCGTGTGGAAGCGCCGGAAGACCCCGTTCCGGGGAACGACACGAGCGAGAATTCCGTCGTGGTCGGGGAACGCCGGCTCGCGCCTCTGTGGTCCTTGCCGTTCGGTGCCCTGGCGGTATGTGTTCTTTCGCTGGTGGCCTTGGTGGCTCTGCGGAAGCGCGAGGGAGAAGAAGGGGCTCGTTAGCCGCTGGCTCGGGCTCGCGTCGGGGCGGCTTCGCCCGTCCTCCGTTGTCCGGGCGAGTCTTCCTGGGTAGTCTCTCGAGCATGGCGGAAAGTCCTCTTCCCCTCGAAGGCATCCGGGTTCTCGACCTGGGTACGCGCGTAGCAGCCCCGTTCGCAGCCACGCTGCTCGCCGACTTCGGAGCCGAGGTCATCAAGATCGAGCTTCCCGGAAAGGGCGACTTCCTGCGGACCATCGGCCCCTTCGTCGACGGGTATTCTCTATTCTGGGCCGTCGAAGGGCGGAACAAGAAGTCGATCACGCTCGACCTCCGAAAACCGAAGGGGCGGGAGCTTTTTCGGCGGCTCGTGCCGCTCGCGGACGTGATCGTCGAGAATTTCCAGCCGGGTACGCTCGAGGAGTGGGGCCTCGGCTACGACGAACTCCGGAAGCTCAAGCCCGACATCGTTCTCACCCGCGCGAGTGTCTACGGACAGACCGGGCCCTATCGGGACCGGCCGGGTCTCGACCGCAACGGGATCGGATTCGGAGGGCTTCTTGCGATCACCGGCTATCCGGACAGGCCACCCGTGCGGCCCGGCATCATTCTCTCCGACTATCTCACCGGAATCTTCAACGCGCTCGCCATCATGATCGCGCTCTACCACCGAGACGTGCGTCAGGGCGGCGGCCAGTGGGTCGACCTGGCGCTCTACGAGTCCGTCTTTCGGATTCTCGAGCACACCGTCGCTGCCTACGACCGGCTGGGAATCGTACGGCAGCGCGAGGGCAACCGTCTCGCGAACTCGGCACCGCTCGACAACTGGCGGACGAAGGACGGGAAGTGGATTTTCATCGTGGCGGCGGGAGACGGGCTTTTCCCACGGCTCGCTCGCGCCATGGGCCGGGAAGACCTCCTCGAAGACCCTCGCTTCTCCACGCTGGCCGCGCGGGTGCAGCACGCCGACGAGATCAACCGGATCGTGGCCGACTGGGTGGCGCGCCACACCGCCGAGGAAATCGAAGCTTTGCTGATTCCGGCTCGGGTTCCCGTGGGCCGTGCCCTCACGATCGACGAGATCTTCGCCGACCCCCACTACGCGGCGCGCGAGGACATCGTGGAAGTGGAGGACCCGACGATCGGGCCCGTCAAAATGCAGGGGGTCTACCCCCGCTTTTCGGCCACACCGGGGCGGATTCGGCGCGGGGCGCCCAAGCTCGGCGAGCACAACCGAGAGGTGTACGGCGGTCTCCTCGGCCTCGGCGAGGAGGAGCTCCGTGCGCTGGAAGAAGAAGGCGTCGTTTGAGGCGGGGATGCCTCGCCTCGGTTCTCCACACCGAATGCAAGAAGTCTTGGACGGGACGGCGGAAGCCGCTACAAAAGGAAGCGGCTCCTGGGGTGGGGAGCCACGAAATTCCAAGGAAAGGAGACCACGGATGGTACGACGCAAAAAACACCTGGCAACGTTTCTCGCGTTCTGTCTCCTCGCGCTCGCGACGGGGGTCGCGAAGGCAGGCGGACAGGACGGAAAGGTCAACGTCAACACGGCCAGTGTCGAAGAGCTGATGACGCTCAAGCGCATCGGCCGGGTCACCGCCGAGCGGATCGTGGCGCACCGGAACGAGCACGGTCCTTTCCGAAAGATCGAAGACCTGCTCGCGGTTCGCGGGATCGGGCCCGAGACGCTCGAAGCCTTCCGCGACCAGGTGACGGTCGAGCCCGTTCCGCTGCCCGCGCGGAAACCGGGGTCCTGAGAATTCGTCGGAAGCAGGGCGGAGGCCCACCCCCCTCCCGCCCTACTTCCGGCCGGTCAAGATGGCCCGGAGCCGCCTTCGATCGACCTTGCCGCTTTCGGTCCTCGGAAGCTCCTCGACGATCTCCAGCCGTTCGGGAAATTTCTGTTTGGCGAGGCCCTCGCGGGAAAGGAAGGAGGAGAGGCTTTCGAGGGAAAGCGTGGCTCCGGGGCGAAGTCGGACGACGGCGCAGGCCCGTTCGCCGAGCCGCGGGTCCGGCAGCCCCACGACCGCCACCTCGCCCACGGCAGGGTGGCGGGCGATCGACTCTTCGATCTCGCGCACGCTGAATTTTTCCCCTTTGCGAACGATGATTTCCTTGAGCCGCCCCGCTACCGTGAGATATCCTCGATCGTCGAGGAACCCGAGGTCCCCGGTGCGGAACCAGCCGTCGCGCGTGAAGGCTTCGGCCGTGAACTCGGGCCTGGAATAGCCGACGAAGCACTCGGGCCCGCGAGCCTGGATTTCTCCCGTCTCTCCCGGCCCGAGCGTTCGCCCGGACTCGTCGACGATTCGGACCTCGTTGGGCGGAATCGGCCTTCCTTCGGTGTCCGCGCCGCGCGCGAGAGCGTCGCTCGCGTCCGTCGTCGTGATCGTGGGAAACTCGGTCGAGCCGTACACCCTCTTCGTCAGGCAGTGGGGCAGGAGGCGGCGCGCCCTTTCGACGAGGTCCCTCCCCACGTCCGCACCGCCGCACGAGAAGAGTCGGAGCGATCGCGCGTCGGGCGCGCGTCTCTCGGCTCCGTCCACGAGATCCAGGAGAAACGTGGGAGGCCCGGCCATGTAGGTGACGCGGTGTCGTTCCACGAGCTCGAGCGCGTGCTCGGGATCCCACCGGTCGACGAGGACGGCACTCGTGCCGAGGAGCGCGGGCACGAGAACTCCGTGGACGAGTCCGGACACGTGGGCGACGGGTGCCGGCACGAGCGAGCGGTCCCGGACCCGGAGACCGTGGACCCGGCGAAGGGAAAAAATTTCGGCCGCGAGCGTGTGGTGCGTGTGGAGCACGCCCTTCGGTTCGGAGGTCGTCCCGGACGTGTACAGGAGAAGACAGACGGAATCGGGGTCGACCGGGACCTCGCTTCTCTCTTCCGAGCTCTGGCGAAGAACCTCGTCGAACGCGATCGTCCCCGCCGGAGCATTCCCTCGACAGACCACGAGCGTCTCGAGGCCCGGTGCGTCGGCGCGAAGACCGAGCCAGAGGTCGACGAAATCGGTCTTTCGGTAGGTTCCGGGAACGAAGACGACCTTCGGTCTGCTCTCCCGCAGGAGGACCCGCAGTTCTTTTTCGCGGAAGATGGGAAGAAGAGGGTGGAGAACGGCCCCTACTTCGAGCCCGGCGAAAAAGACCACCGCGGCCTCCCACCAGTTGGGAAGCTGGTAGGCGACCCGGTCGCCGGGCCCGACGCCCCACGCGCGCAGCGCCGCGGCAACGCGGCGAGCCGAGTCTCGCCAGGCCCGGAAGGTGAGCTGCTGCACGGGGTCGAGGAGCGCCGGTGTGTCGCCGCGACGAACCACGGTGGCGGAGAAGAGTTGGCCCAGTGGCCTACCGGGGTAGAATCTGCGGAATTCTTCTCGACCTGACGTCGAGGTCACCGTGGCAGACCCTCCGCACTTTTCAAAAGAAGTCCATCGTGCCACCATCGCGCGCTCGACGATGCGAACGCCGGCCGCGACCCTCGCTCCGCCCGAGTTTCTAGCGCCGAAGCTGCTTGACAGCAATCGGACGCTTGACCTAAGGGAGACGAGAAGGTTGATCCGAGTCGTTCTTTTCCGCGTGGGCTCGCAATTCCGAATCTGCTCTCTCCTCGTGGCGTTCGTCGCTGCGGTGGTAGCACTTGCTCCGGGCGTGGCCGGAGCGACGGAGAGGGCACTGCGGGATCACCTCTACGACGTGGATTTCGTGACGCCGAAGCTCGGGTGGGTCGTCGGCGCCTTCGGCACGATCGCCCGGACCGAGGACGGGGGGGCAAGCTGGCACCGGGAACCGAGCGGCACGGTCGAGAATCTCTTCGGTGTGGACTTCGTGGATTCGGAGCACGGCTGGGCCGTGGGCCGGGCCGGGACCATCCTCTCGCGCGGAGCCGACGGGCGCTGGAAAAAGCAGGAAAGCGGCACGCAGCGCCACTTCTTTCAGGTGGCGGCGCTCGACGACCACAGGGTGTGGGTCGTGGGCGACTGGGGGGCCATTTTCTACACGGAAGACGGAGGCGAGACGTGGCAGGACCGGTCGCTTCCGGAGGACGTGATTCTGAACGACATCTTTTTTCTCGACGGCGAGCGCGGGTGGATCGTGGGCGAGTTCGGCAGCATTTTCGTCACGAAGGACGGCGGGAAAACCTGGGAAAGGCAGGAAAGCGGGGTCGAGAAGACACTGTTCGGCGTTTTCTTCGCCGACGAAAATCGCGGATGGGCCGTAGGCCTCGACAACGTTCTTCTGCGGACAGAGGACGGGGGAGGGAGCTGGCTTCTCGAGCGGGGTCGTGCGACGAGCGGTTCGCTCGAGCGAATGGGGTTCCTCGAAGCGCTCACGAACCCGAGCCTCTACGCCGTCGAGGTGGTGGGCGACCTCGGTATCGTGGTGGGGGACATGGGCACGATTCTCGTGAGCCGCGACGGCGGGCGCACCTGGGAGCGGGAAGACGTACCGGACGAGTGGGCACTCCGGTGGATTCGCGCTCTTTCCCTCGTCCCGGGATCGCCCGCGGGCGGGGCTCTCGTGGGCTCGGGCGGGCTGACGATTCCCGTCGACGGCGGGAAGTTACGCTATCCGGATCGGTGAGAGATGCTGCCTCGTAAGTGGATCCAAGGGTATCTCGACTTCCTTTTGCGACACAGGCTCGGCGTGAGCGTCGTCGTCGGCGCGGGCACGGTCTACCTCCTGTGGTACATGCTCACGCAGGTGGCCGTTTTCCCGAACTTCTTCGACCTCTACCCGCCCGACCACCCGTACATCCGCCTCTACCAGAAATACCGGAACATGTTCGGCACGGCCAACGTACTCGCCGTCGTCGTCGAGGTGAAAGAGGGCACGATCTTCGACGACCCGGAAACGATCCAGAAGGTCGAGCGCATCACCCTCGAGCTGCTGCACGACGTGCCGGGCGTGAACGGCGAGCAGGTTCTTTCCATCACGCACCCGAAAGTGAAAACGACGCTCACCTCGGGGTCGGGGATCAAGGTCGTTCCCCTCATCTACCCCCGAGTCCCCCAGACCAAAGAAGACCTCGAGTTCCTGCGCCACAAGGTCTACGCGACCGAGGGCGTCCGGGGGTATTTCGTCTCGAACGACGACAAGGCCACGCTCATCAGCGCGGGTTTCTGGGAGGAATACTTCGACCTCGAGGGGATGTGGAACCGGATCCAGGCGATCATCGACCGGGAACAGGACGAGAACACGACGATTTACGTCACGGGCTTTCCGATTCTCTACGCCTACGTGCAGAAGACGCTCGGCAAGATGATGTGGGTCTTCGCGGCCACGGCGCTCGCGATCGTGGCGCTCCTCTGGTTCTACTTCCGGACGTTGCAGGGGGTCCTCATCCCGGCCTTCTCGGGCCTCATGAGCGCGATCTGGGGGCTCGGCTTCGCCGGCCTCTGCGGCTTTTCGCTGGACCCGCTCGTCCTCGTCGTGTTCGTCCTGATCACGGCGAGGGCTCTGAGCCACTCGGTCCAGTCGATGGAGCGGTACCACGAGGAGTACCTGATCCTCCGGGACAAGGACGCGGCCATCAAGAAGTCCTACGTGGAGATCTACAGCCCCGCGATGGTTTCCATCGTCTCGGACGGGCTCGCCATCCTGACCATCGCGGTGGCGAGCATCCCCATCATGCAGAAGCTCGCGTACGTGGCGAGCTTCTGGATCATCAGCATTTTCCTCAGCGTCGTGACGCTCCACCCGATCATCCTCACGTTCGTCCGGCCCCCGAAGGTCGTCCCGGCGGGGCGCATTTCGGACCGGCTCTACAACGGGATCTGCGCGGGGCTCGTCCGGATCAGTTACGGAAACGCGCGGTGGGTGGTGGCCGCGCTCTTCGCGGTGACGATGATCTTCGGAGTGTACTTCGCCCACCAGCTCAAGACCGGCGACACGAGCATGGGGGCGGCGCTGTTCTACCCCGACCACCCGCACAACGTGGCGTTCCGGAAAGTGAACGAGAAGTTCGTCGGGGCGAGTCAACTCGTGATCATCGCGGAGGGGAAAAAACCCGGGGCCATCAAGGACGCCAGGACCCTCAACCAGATCGACCTCTTCCAGCGCTACATGGAGGACGGCGAGGGAGCCGGTGGCTCCATCACGGCGACGACGCTGCTCAAGAAGATCTTCCGGACGTTCCACGAGGGAGACCCCAAGTGGGAAATGCTCCCGTTGCGAAACGACCACATCAGCCAGCTTTTCTTCTTCCTCACTTCCGGCACCAGCCGCGGCGAGATGGACCGCTTTTTCGACCCGACGCTCACGAACGCCACGATCACGGTCTTCTACAAGGACTACAACAACGACATCATCCGGACCGCCATCGAACGGGCGAAATCCTACATCGCGCAGCACGGCGGTGAGGACTCGCCCGTCCGGTATCTGCTCGCGGGCGGGCTTCTCGGCATCCTCGCGGCCGTCAACGAGGAAGTCGACTGGTCCTACGCGGTCAACATCACGCTGATCCTCCTCGTCGTCTTCGTGCTCAGCTATTCCACCTACAGGTCGGTTCTCGGGGCGCTGATCGTCATGACTCCGTCGCTCGTGGCGCAGCCCTTGAGCGAGGCGGTCATGTTCCTCACCGGGATCGATTTCAACATCAACTCGCTCCCGGTCGCGGCCGTCGGCATCGGCATCGGCATCGACTACGGCTACTACATCCTGAGCCGCATCGTGGAGGAGTACGAACAGGTAGGGGATTTCGACGTGGCGAACCGGCGGGCTCTCGAGACGACCGGGAGAGCGATCATTTTCACCGGAACCACCCTCATCGCGAGCGTCTTTTTCTGGGTGTTTTTCCCGATGAAGTTCCAGGCGCAGATGGCGCTCCTTCTCGTGATGATTCTCGTCTTCCACGTGCTCGGAGCTCTGGTGTTCATCCCGGCGGCGGTCTCGCTCTTGCGGCCGCGGTTCGCTCTCGAGCGCTACACCGAAGAGGTGGCCATGGCGCCGGAGGCGCAGGTGGGCTGAGCCGGGAGTTCGACCCCGGGCTGCGGGCATCTTTCCGAGGGCGGCGATGGACTTCCGATCGACTCCGGAGGAAGAGCGTTTTCGCGAGGAAGTGGCCAGGTGGCTGCGCGAGAATCTCCCGCCGGGTTGGGGGACGCCGGCGTTTCCCGAACCCGAGACCACGGCGGAAAAAGTGGCTCTCGCCAAGTCGTGGCAGCGCAAGCTCTACGACGGAGGCTGGGCGGGGATGTCGTGGCCGAAAGAATACGGGGGGCGCGGCGCTTCGGTCGTCGAGCAGCTTCTCTTCAACGAAGAGTACGCGAAGGTCGGGCCCCCGGACCTCACGTGCCTTTCCGTGGGACTCTCCCTCGTGGGGCCGACGCTGATCGCCCACGGCCAGGAATGGCAGAAAAAACGCTTCCTTCCCCCGATCCTGAGGGGCGAGGAGGTCTGGTGCCAGGGCTTCTCGGAGCCGAACGCAGGGTCGGACCTGGCTTCGCTCCGGACCCGCGCCGAGCTGCGGGGCGACGAGTTCGTCGTGACGGGTCAGAAAATCTGGACGAGCTTCGCGCAACACGCGCAGTGGTGCATCCTGGTGGTTCGCACCGACCCGGAGGCCCCGAAGCACAAGGGCCTGAGCTTCCTGCTCGTCGACATGGGAAGCCCGGGCATCACGATCCGCCCCCTCCGCGAGATCACGGGGGATGCGTGGTTCAACGAGGTCTTTTTCGACGAAGTTCGGGTGCCGAGGGAAAACCTCGTCGGCGAGATGAACGACGGATGGCGGGTGGTTCTGACCACGCTCGCGCACGAGCGGGGTGTGTCCGCCCCGCACGTCCGGCTCAAAGCCGAGGGCCGGAGGCTCGCCCGGTTGGCCCGCCCGAAACTTTCGGACCCCAGGGTGCGTCAGAAGCTCGCCCAGCTCGCGGTGGAGGCCGAAATCCTTCGGCTCACCGCGTACCGGAACGTGACGCGCATCGCGCGTACGGGGGAGCCGGGCACGGAAGGTTCGCTCCTCAAGCTCATGTGGAGCGAGCTCGACCAGCGACTGAAGGACACGGCGTTCGAGCTGCTCGGGGTCCACGGGCTCCTCTGGAAGGGAAGTCCGCGGGCCGTCGAAAACGGGTGGTGGGCTCACGAGCTGCTCTGGTCGCGTGCCGCGACCATCTATGCGGGGACTTCCGAGATCCAGCGGAACATCGTCGCCCAGCGTGTGCTGGGCTTGCCTCGCGGTTGAACGGAAGGGGGAGATCCATGGGGGACTTCAGGGCGATCGAATTCCGGGTCGAGAACGAGGTGGGGTGGCTGACCCTCAACCGTCCCGAGTCGCGCAACGCCGTCAACGCGGAGATGCGAGAAGAGATTCTCGCCGTGCTCGACGGTGCTCGCACCGACCAGGGAATCCGGGCTCTCGTCGTGACCGGCGCAGGCAAGGGATTTTGCACGGGAGCCGACCTTTCCGGACCGAGAGGTCAGGGACCCACGGGCCCGGGCGCCGGGCGGGAAATCATGCGGATGAGTTCGCAGCGCCTGATCCGTACCCTCTGGGAGCTCGAAAAACCCGTCGTGGCGGCGGTGAACGGCGTGGCCGCGGGGCTGGGGTCTCATCTGGCCTTCGCTTGCGACCTCGTCCTGGCCTCTTCCGAGGCCCGCTTCATCGAAGTCTTCGTTCGAAGAGGCATCGCCATCGACGCCGGCGGCGCCTTTCTCCTGCCGAGGCTCGTGGGTCTCCTGAAGGCGAAAGAGCTCGTTTTCTTCGGCGACGACCTCCGCGCGGAAGAAGCCTGCCGGATCGGTCTCGTGAACAAGGTGGTCGCCCCGGAAGAACTCCTGCCCACCGCACGCGAGTGGGCGGAGCGTCTGGCCAAGGGACCCACGTTCGCGATCGGCATGTCCAAGCGGCTCCTCAACCGCTCGCTCGAGTGTTCCTTCGAGACCTGTCTCGAGGAAGAAGCCCTCGTTCAGAGTCTCGTGACGAAGTCCGAGGACGCCCAGGAGGGAATCCGTGCCTTCGTGGAACGGAGGCAGCCGAGGTTCCGGGGGCTCTAGGGCCGCCTCTGCACGGTTTCCGTGAAGGCTCCCGGGACCTTCCGGCCCGCAAGGCGCCCCCAGGGCTCGGCGGCCAGGGCGAGAGCGAGGGGGAGCACCGGCAGGACGTAGCGAACCCCGGGATGGACGACGGCGTGGAGTACGGTGTAGGCCACGACCGTCCACGCCATCGCACCCGCCGGTTCCGTTTCGGCGGCCTTTCCCCGCCGGAGCCGGACGTAGCCCACGATCGCGCTCGCGAGGACGAAGCCGTGGAGGATCGTGTACAGTACCGTGCTTTCCGGTAGCCGGCCGAGCGTCCAGGTGAGGAGCAGGTTTCGCAGGGCGAGAAACAGGGCATCGACTTTTCGGGCTCCGATCTTTTCGAGCGCGAGGTCCCACGCCGCCCGGTCGCGGCGGGCGACGTCCCAGTCCCGCAAGGCGACCTGCCCGTATCGCTGCGCGAGTTCCCGTACGAGCTCGATTTGTGCTTCCCGGTTCCGATCTCCTGTCCCCTCGAACCACCCGACGTGGGTCGTCACGTACCAGCCGTGGTAAAGAGCGCGGCCCGAGGTCGCCGTGAAAAGCAGGGGGCGTCCGAAAGACCGGTACGTGACGACGCACCATGGGAGGACGACGAGCAAAACGCCGAGCGAGACGCCGACGTGCCAGGCCCGGGGACGGCGGACCCCGAGGAACGCCGGAGCGTGGATCCAGGCCACGCTCTTCGTCAGAGCCTGGAGACCCCAGAGGCAGCCGAGAGCCGGCGCGGGCGCTCCGGGAAGAGCCAGAAGCCAGAACGACCCGAGAACGAGAAAACCGTAGAACGTCTCCGTCATGGGGCGGGGCGTGTAGAGAAGGGCTGCGGGGTGGAAGCAGAGGATCGCGGCGGCCAGTGCGGCGGCGGGAGCCGTTGCCCAGCGGGAGGCGAGCGAAAAGAGAAGGGCGCAGCTCCAGGCTCCGAGAAGACACTGGAGCGCCTTCCACGGAATGTCCGTGTCGCCGAAGACCTCGTACGAGAGGGCGAGAACGGCGGGATAGGCCGGAAGCCGTTCCACGAAAAGCTCCCGGTTCCATCTCCCTTCGAAGACCAGCGATCGCGCGATCGTGTCGTAGGCGTCGAGCTCCTCGAACCGAGGGGCGAGAAAAGGGTAGAGTCCGAAGGCGAAGCCGAGCCGCGTTCCCAACGCCACGGCGAAGACGAGGACGAGAAGGCGCCGAGGACTTCGTCGCCGACCCCCGGTCGCGTGCACGGGACTTCCTCAGAGGTCGAGCAGGTGTTCGCGGCCGTGCTTGCGGAACTCGGCCTTCAGCCGCTCGTAGTCGTCCGGGCCGAAAGGACGGTAGGGTTCGTCCGCCCGCTCGTGCCAGTAGATCGGGTCCCGAACGACCTCGAGGCGGAACTTCTCGCGGCGGAGTTCGCGGACGAGGGGCTTGTTCGTGGCCGTCCTCGGAACGTCGCGCGCGATCCGGAGATAGGTCGGGATCCACTTCGGAGAAAGATCGGGCTGCGAGCGCAGAAAGCGCAGGAATTCCTCCCCGTCGAAGTGCGCGTCGTCGGCGAGGACGAGAGTCGCCATGACCCGGTCACCGGCCTGCGCGTCGGGCACGCCGTAGACGCAACAGAGGTAGACGGAGGGGTGACGCTGCAGGATCTCCTCGACGGGCCTGGCGAGGAAGTTCTCCCCGTCGACCCGAAGCCAGCTCGCGTCCCGGCCCGTGAAGTAGAGGTACCCCCGTTCGTCCTTGTAGCCGAAGTCTCCGCTCCAGTACATGCCGCCACGGGTGCGCTGCCTCGTGGCTTCTTCGTTCTTGTAGTATCCCTCGAATTTTCCGATCCCGGCCGTGTTGACGATTTCCCCGATCGCCTCGTCCGGATTCAGGATTCGGCCCTCCGCGTCGAAGCGGGCCGGTGGGCACTCTTTCCCGGTCTCGTCGAGAACCTTGATTTCCGGCGGCGGTTTCCCCACGCTTCCCGGAGGATCTTCCGGCCGGCGGACGAAACCGAATCCGCCTTCGCTCGCCCCGAAACCGTCGAGGACCGTGCAGCCGAACCTCTCGGCGAACTCGTCCGTGATCTTCTTCGAGCCTTCGTTCCCATAGGCCACGCGCAAGGGGTTCTCGCGGTCGTCCGGCCGGCGGGGCGTGGTGAGGATGTAGGCCAGCGGTTTTCCGGTGTAGTTGAAGTACGTGACCCCGTACCGGCGCACGTCCGAGAGCCACTGCGACTTCGAGAACTTCCGGATCATGCCCACGCGGGCACCCCGCAAAAGAGCGGGCATGAAGCCGCACTGCTGCGAGTTCGCGTGAAACAGCGGCATGGCGAGATAGCCGACGTCCTCTCTCCCCACGCCCATCAGGTTGCCCACGTACTCGCCCGTCGAAATCATCCGGCGGTGCGACGTGACGACGGCCTTGGGCGCGCCCGTCGTGCCCGAGGTGAAAACGAGACAGAGGGGGGCCGCCTCGTCCACTTGGACGCCGGGATCCTCGGGTGGAACGGTTTCGAGGAGGGGCTCGAGCGCTCGCCCGAACGGGAACGAAGTTCCCTGCCATCGCGTGACGACGAGGATGCGCTCCTCCGGTATTCGCAGCCGCCCGCGGACCGGCACGAGAAGTTCCGTACCCGAGGGCTCGAGGAGCAGGACCTGGCAGTCCGCATGATGGATGTCACGCAGGAGGTGCTCCCCGCGCTGCGTGTTGTTGATCCCGACGAGAACCGCGCCCGCGAGCGCCGCACCGCCGAGGGCGAAGAGAAACTCGGGGATGTTGTCGAGAAGAACGGCCACGTGGAAGGGTTCCTCGGGAACGCGAAGCGAGAGGAAGAGACGGGCGTAGCGGCAGGACTCGCGGTAGTATTCCTCGTGGGTTATCTCGAGGTCGCCGAAAAGGAGGAACGGGCGGTTTCGAATCTCCGGGTCCCGGGCGTTTCGCCGGATGACATCGCCCACGGTCATGGCTGCTAGCCGCCCCTCGGCAGGCCGAGAAGACGCTCCGCGATGATGTTGCGCTGGACCTCGGAGGTGCCCGAAGCAATCGTGGAGGCTCGGGCCATGAGCCACTGGTACTGCGTGTCACCGTCGTCGATGGCGCGGGGCGTGCCTCGCCAGAGCTGCGCGTAGGGTCCCTGCAGCGTCAGGGCGAAGTCCTGGAGCCTCTGCACCATTTCGCTCGCGAAAAGTTTGAGGACCGACACGTCCGTAGGCGGGCGCGCCCGCTCGAGGTCCCCGAGCACGCGCAGCGCCCGGAGCTCGACGAGCTTCACCTCGATTTCGAACTGCGCGAGAGCTTGCCGAATTCGGGGGTCGGACCGCCGCCGGGTGGCCGCGACGAAGCTTTCGAGGCGGTCCAGCGCGCGACGGTAGCGCACGTGTTCGACGACGACCAGCGTGCCTCGCTCGTGCCCGAGCGCCGTGAGTACGACCTGCCAGCCCCGGTGGACCTCGCCGACCACGTTTTCCGCCGGAACGCGCACGCGGTCGAAGAAGACTTCGTTGAAGTCGGTGTCGCCCGTGATTTCCCGGAGCGGTCGCACCGTGATCCCCGGCGTCCGCATGGGGACGAGAAGGCAGGAAATGCCCCTGTGCTTGGGAGCCTCGGGGTCCGTACGCACGAGCAAAAAGCACCAGTCGGCCTGATTCGCGTACGTGGACCAGACCTTCTGTCCGTCGACGACCCAGAAGTCTCCTTCCCGCACCGCTCGCGTCCTGAGGGAAGCCAGGTCCGAGCCGGCGTCGGGCTCGGAGAATCCGAGACACCAGATTTCCTCGGCCCTCACGAGCGGTGGTAGGAAACGTCGTTTTTGCTCGGGCGTGCCGCAGGCGAGCAGTGTGGGGCCGAAAATCGCGAGGGAAGGGCCGTTCACGAGCGGCGGAGCTTCGGCGCGCAGCAGCTCTTCCTGCACGACGAGGTGCTCGAGAAGGGAGCCTCCGCGGCCACCGTATTCGACGGGCCAGTGAACGGCCACCCAGCGCGCTTCCGCCAGTCGGCGTTGCCAGGCTCGGAGGAAATCGAGTCGTTCGGGATCGGCTCCCGGACGGTGGCGAAGCCTCTCCCAGCCCTCGCGCGGTGGCAGGTTCGATCGAAGCCAGGTCCGGAATTCGCGGCGTAGCTCCTCGATGCGAGGATGTGGCGTGAGGTCCATGCGCGGTCCCGGAGTCAATCGGTTGATTGACTCGAATAGCGGGAAGTGTTAGCGCAAGTCAACTTCGTCGGCGGGAACCGAAATTCTCGGACGACCGAAGTTGGAACGGAGGAGGACTTGCCTATGCTGCTCGACGGAAAAGTCGCCATCGTAACCGGTGCGGGTCGGGGGATCGGACGCGGCATCGCTCTGGCGCTGGCTCGCGAAGGGGCGAAGGTCGTGGTGAACGACGTAGGCTGCGAGGTGGACGGACGCGGGACGGCGAAAGATCCGGCGGCGCAGGTCGTCAAGGAAATCGAGGCTCTCGGCGGCCAGGCCGTTCCGAACTACGACAGCGTGGCCGATTTCCAGGCCGCGGCCTCGATCGTACGGACGGCGATCGACGCGTTCGGAAGGCTCGACATTCTCGTGAACAACGCCGGCATCGTCCGCGACCGGACCATCGCCAAGATGACGGAGGAGGAATTCGACGCGGTGATCGCGGTGCACCTGAAGGGAACGTTCAACTGCGGGCGGCACGCCATACCGATCATGAGGGAGCAAGGCTACGGGCGGATCATCAACATTACCTCGAGCGCCGGACTCCGCGGAAACTTCGGACAGAGCAACTACGGGGCGGCCAAAGCGGGGATCATGGGGCTCACGCTGGTCTGGGCGATCGAACTCGCGAAGTACGGCATCACCGTGAACGCGATGGCCCCCGCCGGGATGACGAGAATGACCGGGACGATCCCCGGTCTCGAGGGGAAAGAACCGCCTCCGGAAATGAACCCCGAGCTCAACGGCCCTCTCGTGGCTTATCTGGCCTCGGAGAAGGCGGCGCACGTGAACGGGCAAGTGTTCGGCCGGCGTGGCTACGGCTTCACGCTTTTCCAG
Source organism: Candidatus Binatia bacterium (assembly GCA_026004195.1). NCBI lineage: Bacteria > Candidatus Binatota > Binatia (SeqCode) > Binatia bacterium. Next base: position 852,725 of record BPIQ01000001.1, on the reverse strand, counting down.
CTCCCGCGGCCGATCGCGATGATGTACAAGCCGGGCGGACTCTCGGCCTCCGAGATCGCGGAAAACTTCGACGCCGTGTTCGGGGAGCACCTGCAGCCGATCGGGATTCCCCAGACACGCCGGCCGAGCTGAGAGAACGCCGACGGGGGGCCGGTGCCCGAGCTCACGCGAAGGCAAGTTCTCAAGCTCTTCGCGCTCCTGGGTGCGACAGCCACCCCTCTGCGAGGGCACGCGAGCTCGTCTTCGTCCTCCCGTGGCTTCCTCTCCGGTACCGAGCGTGCCGTCCTCGAGGCTGCGGCCTCCCGAATCGTACCCAGCGACTCGCTTCCCGGGGCCAGGGAGGCTCGTGCCGTCGACTACATCCAGGGACTTCTGAGCTTCTGGCCGGAAGGGGATGCCGACTGTGACGGGCGTCGGGGAGCGTCGGATTTCGTCGCCGTCCTCCGTTTTCTCGGTGCGACGGAGCCCTCGTGCCCCGGGACCGACGTGGACGGAAACGGCCTCGTGGAATCCGGGGATCTCGAGCTTCGCGTCTTTTCCCACTTTTCGGCTCGGCCGATTTTCGCGGGTGGGCCCTTCAGTGACCGCAACCCTTTTCCCGACGCGGAAAGACTGGCCCCGTCCGATCGATTCCCGGAAAACGCGTTCTTGCGCTGGGCACCGCTGAGTCGCGTGCAGAAGCTCGCCTGGCGTGCGAGGCTCTTCGGCACCGAGGCCGTTCCGGAAATCCAGGGAAACCCGCTCGCGGACGCGAAAGGCGGCGTGCCGGGTGGGGTTCCCGTCGCGCTCCGGCGGCGCTACCGGGAAGGGGTGGCTGCCATCGAGGCCGAAAGCCTCGCGCGGTTCGGGCGATCGTTCGTCGAACTCGCGCCCGACGAACAGGACGAGGTTCTCGCGGCTCCCGGGCTCTCGGGGTTCGTGCCTCTGCTCACGGGCCACGTCCTCGAGGGGATGTTTTCGGCGCCGGAATACGGCGGGAACGCGAACGGCGTCGGTTGGAAGCTCCTCGGGTACGGGGGCGACAGCCAGCCGCTCGGCTACACGTTGGGTTTCGACGAAGGCCGGGGCGAGTACGTGGAGCGGCCCGAGCGACCCAATTCCCGGCGCGACCCCGACGACCCGTGCGCGCCTTTCTCGCCTCGCGTGGAAGAATTTCTCCGGAAGCTCATGACCGTCGTCGAACTCGGCCAGGAGTTCCCCTCGCCGGAGTGCATCGAGGTGTGACGGTGTCTCTTCCGTCCTCGGTCCCGGGGGTCCTCGGAAATACGACTCTCGAGCGCTTCGACGCGCTCGTCGTGGGAAGCGGCGCAGGAGGGTCGGCGGCCGCGTACGTGCTCACGAAAGCAGGCTGGAACGTGCTCGTGCTCGAGGCCGGAAACAACGCGTTCCCCGGTCTCGACGACCCGAGGCCCGGAAACCCCGTGCCGCTTTTCTCGAGCGACGAGCTCAAGATGGGAACGCGACTCTTCGCCGGGCAGGATCCGCTGCTCGAGCCGCGGACCTTCCGGAGCCGGGATACGGGTCGTGCTCTTCCGCATCCCGACGTGAACACGCTCGCCCGCACCGTGGGCGGCACGGCGGTCCACGCGGACATGAAGTACCCCCGGTTCAACGAGGTGGATTTTCGGTTGGCGACGGCACTCCGCGAGGCAGGAAGGGAGTTTCCGGGAACGAACTTCGCCGACTGGCCCGTCTCCTACGACGAGCTCGAGCCATTCTACCTGGAGGCGGAAGTTCTCTCCGGAGTTTCCGGCGCCTCGTCCGGGCCCGAAGCCGATCCCTACGCTTCCTGGCGTAGCGCGCCTTACCCGCTCCCCCCGAATGCGCCCATGTATGTCGCCCTCGTCCTTTCCGAAGGAGCTCGCCGGTCGGGATTCCATCCTTTCGTGTATCCGGCTGCCGTCAATTCCAGGCCCTACGACGGGAGGCCGGCGTGCGTGAACTGCGGGCTTTGCTCGGGTTACGGGTGTCCCAACAACTCGAAGGGGTCCCCTGCCGTCACCACGCTGCGAAAAGCCCTTCTGACCGGGCGCTGTCAGGTCCGCTACAACGCCTACGTGCGCCGCCTGCTTCGCGAAGGGGCGGAAATCCGGGGTGTCGAGTACGTCGACGACGAAGGTGCTATTCGCGTCGCGAGTGCCGACGTCTACCTGCTCGCGGCGAGCGCCATCGAGAGCGCGCGGCTCTGTCTCCTTTCGGACCCGGGCGGTCCGGGGCTCGGCAACTCGAGCGGGCAGGTGGGCCGCAATCTCATGTTCCACTACGAAACCTTCGGAATCGGGATTTTCCGACAGCGCTTCCACGGGGAGCGAGGTCAGGCGGTGACCCATGGGATCAGCGATTTCCGCGGCGTGGACTTCGGCGGGCGCGAGCTCCTCGAGGACCGCCCCCTGGGCGGTGTCGTGGAGTTCGGGACGAACTCGGAAGCCATCTCCGCGGCCAAAGACGCCCTCGAAGCCCTGGCCATCGCCCGCGCGTTCCGCCTCGACGTCTCCCTGAAAGACCTTCTCGTCGAAAGCCCCTTCCGGGCCCGCCTCGCGGCCGCGAGCATCAAGGCCGAAGACGCGCCACAGCTTTCCAACCGCGTGGACCTCGACCCGGAGGTGCGGGACGTCTACGGGCTGCCGGCAGCGCGGGTCACGTACGGGAGCCACCCCTTCGAGCTCGAAGCTTCGAATTTCTACAAGCCCCGGCTGATCGAGATCCTGCGGCACGCGGGCGCACAGTTCGCGTTCATCCCGCCGCCGTTCTCGCCGCCGCGCACGCGCCACGTCATGGGCACGCTTCGCATGGGCGACGATCCGCGGGCCTCCGTCTGCGACCGGTACGGGAGGTTCCACGACTTCGGGAACCTCACCTGCGTGGACGGCAGCGTGTTCGTGACGAGTTCGGGTTACAACCCGACGCTCACGATCCTGGCCCTGGCTCTGAGGGCGGCGAGCCACCTGGTCTCGCCCGGCTCGCCCGAGCGGATGCTCTCGGGGCGTTGACTCGAGGGAGGATCGGGGATACGCGTAGCCGCGAACGCGCGAAAGGCGTTTTTTTTCGGCTGGCTTCCTGACCGAAAGGTTAGTCCATGATCGAGTTCGACGGTTCGTCTCTTCTCCGGAGCCTCGTTTGGCTCGGGATGGGTGTTTCGGCCTGGTTCTGGCTCATGTCGCTCTACGGAGCGCGGGATTTCTTCCGCCGCCGGAAGGAACGCGAGGCGGAGTGGTGCCCTCCGGTCACGGTTCTCAAGCCTCTCAAGGGAGTCGACCCCGAGCTCCGGGAGAACCTCGAAAGTTTTTTTCTCCAGGACTACCCTGCCTTCCAGATCGTCTTCGGGGTCGCCGACGCGGCCGACCCTGCGGTGGCCATCGTCCGGGAGCTTCTTTCCCGCTACCCCGGGGTCGACGCCGAGCTCGTCGTCGACCCGCGACTGCACGGTACGAACTTCAAGGTGTCGAACCTGATCAACATGGTCCCGCACGTTCGCCATCCGGTCGTGGCTCTTTCCGACAGCGATATCCGCGTACCGCGCGACTACCTCCGGAGGCTCGTCCGCCCGCTCGAGGATCGGAGGGTGGGGCTCGTGAGTTGCCTCTACCGGGCGCGGCCCCTGGGGGGCACGCCGAGCCTGCTCGAGGCCCTTTTCATCAACACCGATTTCTGTCCCCAGGTTCTCGTGGCGCGCAAAGTGGAACGTCCGACTTACGCCTTCGGGGCGAGCATGGCTTTGCGGAGGTCCACGCTCGAGGAAGTCGGGGGCTTCGAGGCTCTCGCGGACGTCCTGGCCGACGACTACGAACTGGGCAATCGGGTCGCGAGCCGAGGCTACGATCTCGAGCTCGCGGACTGTCTCGTCGAGACGGTCATCCAGGCCAGGAGCTGGAAAAAACTTTACGACCACCAGATGCGCTGGGCCAGGACGTACCGGACCTGCCGCCCGAAAGGGTACTTCGGGACGATCCTCACCCACGGCACTCTCTGGTCGCTCTCGAACCTTCTTCTGCCCGGTACCGGCGGCTTCGGCTGGATCGTGTCCGGTACCTGCCTCGCACTCCGCGCGTGGACGGCGAAAGTTCTCGCGGAGCGCTATCTCGGCTGGAAAATGGGTCTACGAGAGCTCGTGTGGCTCTTCCCCAAGGACCTGTTCCTTTCGGCCATCTGGGTGGGAAGCTTCTTCGGGCGCACCGTCCGGTGGAGCGGCCACCGCTTTCGCGTCCTACGGTCGGGACGCATGGTCTGGCTCGGACCGGAAGAGGAGCTCGCTCCTCGAACCCTGTATCCGGAGGGGCTCCGGCCCTAGGGTTTCGTCGCCGCGGGCTCGGGCAGGGGACCGCCTCCTACGGTTCGTTTCATTCCGAAGCGCATCAGCGACGGCGCGAGCACGTGGAGGAGGATGGGAAGTCGGTAGAGGGGAGGCGCCGTCACCTCCGGCTTCCTCCCTTCGATGCACCGAAACACGGCCGCGGACACGACGCTCGGGGGGTAGAGTTTGCCGCGGTAGGTGGGTTCCTCGTCGTGGCTCCAGATCTCGGTGTCGATGGGGCCCGTATTGACGAAACCGACGTGGATCCCGTAGGGCTCGAGGTCGAAATAGGCGGCTTCGGCGAAGCCCGTCATGGCGAATTTCGAGGCGCAGTAGGCGCTTTCGCGCGGGTTGCCGAAACGCCCGACCATCGAGGAAACGTTCACGATGTAGCCTTCGCCCCGGGCGCGCATGATCGGCAGGACCTCGAGCGTGAAGGCGGCGGCCGCGAAAAAATTGACCCGCATCACGTGTTCGATTTCCTCCATCGTGAGCCGGAGAATGTGCTTGCGCTTCGAGATGCCCGCGTTGTTGACGAGGATGTCGATACGCCCGAAACGCTCGTGGGTTTCCCGGACCACGCGGGCCGGCGTGTCGCGCTCGGCGACGTCGGCCACCACGAAAAAGGACTCCGGGCTGCGGGGCCGGACGGTGGCCAGGACTTCTTCGAGTTTGTCTTTTCTCCTCGCGACGAGAACCGTGCGAACGCCTCGGGCGGCCAGATCGACGGCGACCTGCCGCCCGATCCCCGAGGACGCACCCGTCACGATCGCGACCCGCCCCGTGTAGTCCATCGGCTTTTCTCCTTCGCTTCGTTTTTCGGCCGGAGGATCTGGTTGGCCTTCCCGGTTCGAGAACTGCACTCTACCGGTGGGGTTCCGCCATTGTCCACATGCTCCGGGGCGCCGGACCGACTCTCCCGGCTTGCGGAGCCTGTGCGGGTCTCGCCCGGGGAAAGCCGAAGAGGGAACGGGAGCGAGAATCTCCTCCGTCGCGGACCTTCTCCCGAACGCGGAGGGGTCGCTGGCAATGCGCCGGGTTCCCTTGAGACCGCATCGGACTTCCCCTTGAAAGTTTGTCGACTTCCCGTGTATGCCGCGGCCGAGAAGTGAACCAGTTTCTTTTCTGGCTCGCGGTGGTCCTCCACGCGGCCATGCTGGTGTGGCCGCTCGCCGTGTTCTTCCGAGCCGACCGCGTTCGCCAGAAGCTCGGCCTCGCGGCTTTCGCTTGCGCCCTCGCGACCAGTCTCTGGCGGTTCGGTGAAACTCCACCGGGGGTTTGTTGCATGGACCAGGCCCAGAACATGCAGCTCTTCTACCGCGAGCAGAACTGGGCTTGGCTTTGGCTCGAGACGCGAGCTTACGCTTCTCAGGGCTTCAGCTTTTTTCCCCGTCTACGTGGCGAACTTCTACCTGGGCAACTTCTACGGAGAACGGGTCGTGGGGCTGGTCGCCCACCTGCTTCTCGTCCTGGGCGGGGCGGCGCTCTTGCCGCGGAGGGGCTTACCGGTCGGCCTGGCCCTCCTCGCGGCGACACCCACTTCGTTGTGGCATTCGCGGCACTTCGACGGTGTCACGCTCTGGCTTCCCGAGCTGGGGCTCCTCGGGGCGCTGGGCGTCCTTCGCCGCAAGGAAAGCACGCGGGCCGTTCTGGCCGGCGGAATTTGTCTCGGATTTCTCTCGTGGTGTTACATGCCTGCCCGCATCACGTATCTCTTCCCGCTGATCTAACTCTGGCGAAAACCGCCCCGCGCGTTGGCTGTCTACGGGGTTCTCGCCTTTTGCTTGACGCCGCTTTTCGTGGTCCCGCTCTACACGGGGCAGAAGCCGATTTGGAGGCTTCTGCCCGGGCACGTAGGCAACGCTTCCTATCGGATTCCGTCCGCCGACTACGCGATGCGTTCTTTCCGGAGCCTCGTGGATCCCACGGTAGGGGCGACACGCAACTTCTCTCTCCGGGGTACGCAAACGTTGCCCTGGACGGCACTCCCGTTCGTCCTGGTAGGATCGGTGGGAAGTCCGTTCGGCCTCGCGGGTCTCGCCGGCCTCGCACCGGACATTTTCTCCTCCCACGAAGCCGCAAGTAGCGGACGGCAGATGTTCGCGTTTCTGCCTTTCGTTTTCGCCGCCTCGCGAGCGTACGCGCCCCTCATCGCGGGTGTTTTCGTCGCTGCCGAGGGGGTGGTTCGCTGGGTGCGTCTCTGCGGGGAGGAGCCGTGGGTTCTCTGGGCGTGGCCCGACGGCTACCGGGGACTCGACCCTTGTCGCAACGTCGAACCGACTCCGGCGTGGTGCGAGAGCCGGCGAGCGGAGGAAGGTTCGACCGCGGACGGCAAGGGAGTAGGGGACGGTGGGAACGTGCCTCCCGATACGACGCGCGACGGCCCGGGTCGTCCACCCCGCCCCGCCGTCGGCGCAGCGCAGGCCCCGCGTTGACATCGAGCGATCGATTGCACTATCAGCGGCGGCATGCCGGTTCGAGCACTTGCGTGGGTTTTTGCGGTGTCGGTTTGCGTTTGGGTATCGGCTTGCGGCGACGAGGACGCTGCGGTGGTCGGTGTCGTTCGCGAGGAACCCGTGCCCGGGTGGTGGACCTACGGAGGAAGTCAGCTTCGGACGTTTTTCGCCGAATCCGAGACGCGCATCACCCGGTCGAACGTGGCTTCCATGCGGAAGAAATGGCGCTACCTCACGGGCGCGGTCGTCACGGCTTCTCCCACCGTGGCCCGGGTCGACGTGCCGGGGGAGGGACGGATCGAAGTCGTCTACGTCTCTTCGTGGGACGGGAATTTCTACGCCCTCCGCGCCCGGGACGGAACCCGGCTCTGGAGCTTCGAGATGAAGCCGCACCCCGGCGCTTCCTTCCCGCAAGCTTCGTCGGCGGAGGTCGTCCGGATCGGCGGGGAAGAGCGCGTCTATGTCGGTGGCGGCATGACGGTGTACTCTTTCGAGGCGGCGACGGGCGAGCTCCGTTGGGAGTTCGATGCGGGAACCGGCTGCACGACGTGCGACGACGAAACCGAGCGGAACGAGGTGCTGTCCTCCCCCACCGTCGTCGAAGGACTCGTCGTCTTCGGCATGGACGTGGACGATCGCGAGGGCGGCAAGGGGGGTCTTTTCGCCGTCGACGCGCTCGACGGCCATCTCGTCTGGTACTTCGACGTGGTGACCGGTAGTACCTGCCGCCCCTTTCCGGAGGACCGCGTGCGGAGGTTCGACGGGTACCATTCCGCCTCGGAGCTGGGGCTTCCGGAGGACTTTTTCGGCACTCGGCCGGGCTGCGGTTTCGACCGCACGGGCGTGGGATGCGGGAACGTGTGGTCCTCGTTCGCCGTCGACCGCGAGAGGCGGTTTCTCTACATCGCTTCGAGCAACTGCGACACCGACGACGACCCGGCGACGCTGATTCCCCCGCCGCCGATGCCGCCCTACGACGAAGCGATCCTGGCGCTCGATTTCGACGGAAATCCCGTGTGGCACTGGCGGCCGCGAGAGGTCGACAACGACGACCTCGCGTTCGGCGGGGTTCCGAACCTCTTCGAAGTGCGCATCGGTGGCGAGGTGCGCGAGGTCGTCGGCGTGGGAAACAAGGACGGGACGTACTACCTCCTCGACCGGGACGGAGTGAACGAGCTCACGGGGCGGGTGGAACCCTACTGGCGGACCCGCGTCGTGCCGGGAGGAGCCATCGGCGGCATCATCGCGAGCGCCGCGGTGGGCGCGGGGGGAGTCTTTTTCGGAACGGCCATCGGGGAATCGTTGCGCGAGCTGCAATCCCCGGCGGCCTGGCGGCTTCGGGCGGAGGACGGCGAGGTCCTCTGGGGAAACGAGAGCGCTCTGCCGAGTTTCGGCCCAACCACGGCGACGCGCGAAGTGATGTTTCTCGGGAATATCGGGAACGTCCTCGTGGCTTACGACGCGGAGACGGGAGCCGTCCTGCGGAGGTTTTCTCTCGGGGGCCCTGTTTCTTCCGCGGCGACGATCCTCGACGGGGAGCTTTTCGTCGGGGAGGGAACGGGAGCCCGCGGAGGGTCCCCGGCCGAAGCCGCTTTCCAGCAGTCCCTCGTTCCGAGTGCCGTGACCGCGTTTTGCCTTCCCGACTCGCCGGACTGTCCCGAGGAGCTCTGTGACGACGGAAACGTTTGCACCTACGACTACCGGACCCCCGAGGGGTGCGCGAGCGAGCCGGCACCCGACACGATCCCGTGCCAGGTACCCGGAGGCGCCGGACGGTGCCGCCGGGGCGTGTGCGAGCCGGAGGGGACGTCGGAATGAGCGACGAGCTTTCGCTCGACCGCGGTCGTACGGCCGTCCTCGTGATCGAGTGCCAGAACGACCTGATCCACGAGTCGCACCTGGGAGAAAAAGGCGTTTCCGGGGGACTGGCGCGCGCGGTGGCGGAGCGCGGGGTTCTCGGCCGGATCGCGGAGGTGCTTTCTGCGGCTCGCGCGGCCGGTATACCGGTGCTCTACGCGAACAAGGAGACGAAGCCGGGCATCCCGCCGGGCCGGGCGCCGATCCACCGGCTCGCACGAAACCGGCCCATTCTACTCGAAGGAAGCTGGGGAGCGCAGGTCCACGAGGCCATCGCCCCGCAGGAGGGCGATCTCGTCTTGCGTCGCTTTCTGGGAATCGATCCCTCGGCGGACTCGGAGCTTTTCGGGACGCTGGGGCTCTTGCGTCGGGACACGGTGATCGTGATGGGTGTCTCCACGAACTTCGCCGTGGAAGGCACGGTGAGGGGCGCGGTCAATCTGGGCCTGAGCGTCCTCGTGCCGGAAGACTGCTGCGCCAGCGTCCCGTGGGAAATGCACCGTTTTTCCGTCGAGAGAATCCTGCCGCTTCTCGCCACGGTGACGTCGTCGTCGAAGATCGTGGCCGCCTTGGCGCGGGCCTGAGCGCGGGCCTGAGCGCGGGCTTCCGGTCCGGGGCCGGGCTGTGCTAAAGAAGCTGCGCGATGGAATCCCACCGCCGACTTTTTCTTCGCCTGGGCGACACGGTGGTCCATCTCCAGCACTCGGAGTGGGGCAACGGCGTGGTCGTGGAGGAGATGACGTCGTCCGTTCCCGGTGGAACGTGCCTCGTCAGGGTTCTTTTCGACGACGGGCGGCAGCGGACGTTCAACAACGACATGGACAACGAACTCTGCTGCTACTACTTCGGGATGCGGAAGTTCGGCCGCTTGCACTCGCCCCGTAGGGTCTCGCCGGCAAGGCGCCAGATCCCGCGCTGATCCTCGTCAGACACGCGGGCGGATCGCCTCGAACTCGGCCAGGGCTTCGGGGGAAAGGTATTGCCGGACGAGTTTCCGGAACCTGGCGAGAGCCTGCCGTCGGGACCGGTAGAGTTCCTCGTGGACCCACTCTTCCTCGACCCAGCAGTCGAAGGAAGGAGGTTCGACGAGGGCGAGTTCGAGCACGCGCTGGCCGATCGGCGTGCCGGTGACCAGGAGCCGGATCGTCCTGCCCGAGTCGACGACGAGTCCGCGCGCGTAGGGCGGGAGGTCCACGGCCGCCTGGATCTTCTCGAGTTTCGCCCGATCGAACCGCTCGGGCAGAAGCTGGAGGTACGACCACTTTCCCTCTTCGGGGTTGGCCTCGCGAAGAAGGCGAAGGTTGAGATCGGTCAGAGCCTCGCGTGCCCGGTCCTGATCGTAGCCCTCGGCGACCTTGTAGAACCTGGAGCCGGCCGGGGCGGGTTTTTTGGGTCCGATCGTTTCTTTGGGTCTTCCGAGCTCCGCCCACCACCGGTTCTCGACCGTGGGCTTGGTGGGATTCTCAGCCACGGGTCCTCCCGCGGCGTGGAGGCCGGCCGTTCTTCGCGGCCGGATGCCGCCCGTTCCCGTTCCGGCGAAAGTCGAGCCCCCGCTCCATGCGCTGGGCGAACGTGTCGGCCTTGCGCTCCGCGTCCGCCCAGAAGATGTAGTGACCCATCTCGTGGTAGACGGCGTTGATCCACTGCCGCTCGGAGTTGTACTTTCGGCCGCTTTTCCAGTTCTCGGGATGAACGAGATGGACCTTGCCGTCCTCGTACGTGCGCCCTACCGTGCGGCCCCAGTCGATGTACTCGAACCACTGAACTTTCGGTTTCGGGAGGCCGTAGAAACGGCAGATGGCCGCGATGGCGCGGTTGAACTCCGTCATCTTGTGGGTTTGGAAGAATTCCGAGAGCGAGCGATGGATTTGCCTTCGCTGCCGGAGAGGTGGAAGGATCATGCGCATGGGACCACCCTCGAAGCCGAGCCCGAAGCTTAAAGTCGGGCTCTTTCGTTGTCAACGCGAGAACCCTGCATCGTCGGGTGAAATCTCTACAAAACTCCCGAAATTTCGATATCTTAGCCAAGTCCCGCCACGCGGACGCGGTGGTGCCGGCGTGATTGACCGGTCGGTCAGGAAGCGGCGGTGCCGACCCGGGATGTTCTCCGGCTTGGCGCTCTGGGGCTTCCTCCTCTTCCTTTGCGCTTCCCCGGGCCGGGCCTTCGAGCTCTGGAGCCCCGACTTTCCGTCGGGCGGCGAGATCCCTCGCCGTCACACCTGCGACGGGGAAGATCTCTCCCCGGCGCTTCGGTGGAAAGACGTGCCGGCCGGGACGAAAAGTCTCGCTCTCGTCGTCGAGGATCCCGATGCTCCCCGCGGAGTCTGGGTCCACTGGCTTCTCTACGACCTCGACCCCGAACTTTCGGGACTCGAGCAGGGTGTGTCGCGGGATGCGTCGCTCGAGAGTGGCGCCAAGCAAGGCAAGAACGACTTCGGGCGGCTGGGCTACGGAGGGCCGTGTCCGCCCCCCGGTGACCGACCCCACCGGTACGTCTTCCGGCTCTACGCTCTCGATGCTCCGCTCGGACTCCCGCCGGGCGCGAGCAAGGAGGAAGTCCGCTCCGCCGCGGAGCGGCATGCCCGCGCGAGCGCCGAATACACGGGGCGGTACGCCAGGCCACGTGCGCCTACGTCGCCCTGACGGGACGAGGGATCAGCTCGCGGCCGGCTTCTTCCTTCGCTGCGCCTCGCCTCTGGCGCGCTCGTCGACGTCTCGCATGTCCTCGGTCACGTTTCGTTCCTGCCAGATCCAGTCGATTTTTTTCCCTCGAGCGAGTTCTTCGAATCGCTTCCAGAGGTCGAGGTTCGCCCGCCGTTTCCACTTTCCGCTCGCGCAAAACGCGAGCCATTGGGAATCGGTGACGACCTGGACATACCGGGTCTCGGGCTCGAGCCGCTCGAGCGCCCGCAAGAGCGCGGTGAGCTCCATCCGGTTGTTCGTCGTTTCCGGGTCCGAGCCGGAACCCTTCACCACTCGGCCGTCCCGATATCGGATCGAATAAGCCCACCCCCCGGGACCGGGATTCCCGAGGCACGAACCGTCCGTCACGATCGTGGCGTCCACGGGAACGCGGGTCTCCATGGTGCGCACGTGGAAAAGCGTTCTTTGGCGTCTTTTCCCTTTCGGCACGAGCGGGTTTTCGATTGAGGGAAAGACTTGGATTGTGCTATAGAACTCGCCAAGGATTCGGGTACCGGGGGCTGCTTCTCGGTCATGGAAGGGGGGAAAGGCCAGGTGATTTCGGGGGAAAGGCGAGGGACGCCTTTTCGAATCCGGGTACACACGGGGTCGCGGGTAACGGGGGGCTCGGGATGCTTCTGAACGACATCGTTCTCTTGGAGTACAAAAAGTCGCTCCGCCCGGAAGAGCGGCTGCTGCTCGCGGTGTTCGAGGCTGCGTATTGGGATCTCGGTAGTCGTCACCCGAACGATCAACGACGCGCTCGGAATTACTTCCTCTCGGACGACGATTCTCATACGTTCAGCTTCGTGAGCGTGTGCCAGCACTTCGGATGGTCGGTGGACTCCATCCGAAAAAAGCTGGCTCCCCTCCTGGTGGGTCCGTCGCCGTCCGAGGGGGCGGTGGAGCACGACGACTGACCGGCTCTCACGGGCTCGGTTCGGTCGAGAGGATCACGGTGGCGGCGCTGCTGAAGATGCCGCCGAGACCGTGGCAGAGCGCCGTTCGGGCGCCCGCGACCTGACGCGAGCCGCACTCTCCGCGGAGCTGGCGGACCGCTTCGATCAAAAGGAAGATTCCGTACATGCCCGTGTGCGTGTAGGAGAGTCCTCCCCCGTTCGTGTTCATGGGGAAGTCCCCTCCGGGGGCCGTTCGCTGGCCGCTCACGAAGGGGCCGCCCTCTCCCTTCTTGCAGAAGCCGAGGGCCTCGAGCGCGAGAATCGGTACGATGGTGAAGGCGTCGTAGATCTCGGCGACGTCGATGTCGCGCTGCTTCACGCCCGCCCTCGCGAAGGCCAGCTCGCCCGCGACCCGTGCGGCTTCCCACTCCGAGTACGACGGCATCTGGCTGATCATCTGGTGGGTGACGCAGGTTCCGGTCCCGAGGACGTAGACCGGTTGTTTCGGCAGGTCCTTCGCTCGCTCGGCCGACGTGAGGACGACGGCGCCGCCGCCGTCGGTCACGAGGCAGCAGTCGAGCAGGTTGAAGGGCCAGCAGATCGGGCGGGAGTTCAGGACGTCTTCGACCGTGATCGGGTCGCGGAGGAAGGCTTTCGGATTCAGACTCGCCCACTTCCGGGTCGCGACCGCGACTTCCGCCATTTGTTCCTTCGTCGTCCCGAACTCGTGCATGTGCCTCGTGGCCACGAAGCCGTACCGGGTCGGAGGGCCGCCCACGCCGTAAGGTTGTTCGAACTGCAGGTTGACCGAGTCGGGGCCCCAGCGGACCGAGGGCATCCCCACGCGGGAGTAACCGCTCTCGCCGTGGGAGATGAGCGCGACCTCGCAGAGACCGGACGCGATGGCCGTGGCCGCGTGCTCGACGTGGAGCAGAAAAGAGGCACCGCCGATTTGCGTTCCGTCGACGAACCGGGGACGAATTCCCAGGTACTCGGGGACGTCGTTCGCCATGTTGCGCCCCGAGGTGAACACGGCGTCCACGTCCGAAGGCCGGAGCCCGGCGTCTTCGAGCGCGTTGCGCGACGCTTCCATGTGAAGGGCCAGGGCCGACTTGTGGGGAAGGCGGCCCAGCTCGTCCGATTCGGCGACCCCGACGACCGCTACCTTTCCCCTCAGTTCGCGCGGGTTCATCGAGGTTCGTCCGGTTTCTCGGTCGCCGGCCGAAAACGCGGCAGCGCGATGTCTTCCGTGATGTCCTCGAAGACGACCTCGACCGGCATGTCGCACCGCAGCGTCTTCGGGTCCGGATCCACTCCGACGAGGTTCGTGAGCATCCGGGGCCCCTCCTCCAGCTCCACGATGGCGATCACGTACGGGGCGGGAAGCGGGAAGTCCTTCGGCGGCCGGTGGTTGACGACGAACGTGTGAAGTCTTCCACGCCCCGAACACCGGAGCCAGCGCACCCGCGAGGAAAAACAGCGAGGGCACAAGGGGCGAGGGTAGAAATAGCGGTGGCCGCACGTCTCGCACTCCTGCACCAGGAGCACGCGCTGTTTCGCGGCTTCCCAGAACGGCTTGGTTTCCGGGGTGGGTACGGGGACGGGACCTCGGTACGTCGTCTCTGCCATCGGTTTTTGCGTCCTTCCCGACTCGCGGAAGTCGGGCCGACAATAGAAACTCGTCCTTCCAGAATCAATGCGCTCGGGCGGGGTTCTCCTTGACAGCCGTCGCGAGTCTCCGTAATGTTGCTGGGCGACGAGTCCATGCCGAATCGCGGCGAAGCACGCCGCCGTCGGTGCCACCGCGACATGAAGCCCCGAGGTACTCCGTGGCGAGGTCGATGCCGGATTCTCCGCTGACCGAGCGCGCGACGGGCGTGATCCTTGCCGGTGGTAAGAACTCGCGGATGGGAGGGCGCGAGAAAGCCTTTTTGCGCGTCGAGGGGCGGACGATCCTCGAACGGACCGTCGAGCTTTTACGCAGGGCGTTTCCCGACGTCCTGGTCGTCGCCAACGCCCCGGAGAAGTACGCGGCCTTCGGGGTTCGCGTGGTTCGCGACGAGATTCCCGGGGCAGGGCCGCTCGGCGGGATCCACGCGGCACTGGGCGCCGTCGCCACGCCTTACGTGTTCGCCGTGGCGTGCGACATGCCCTACCTCCGTCTCGAGCCGATCGCGCATCTCCTCGGCTACCTCCGGGACCAGGAGGCCGTCATCCCCGAGTGGGAAGGGGACATCGAACCCCTGCACGCGTTTTATGCGACCCGGATCCGGGTTCGCATCGAAGGGGCCATCGCGCGGGGGGTTCGGTCCATCCGGGATTTCTTGCCCGCGATCTCCGTCACCTACGTCTCGGAGTCCGAGATGCGGTCCGTCGAGGGGGCAGCGGAGTCGTTCTGCAACGTGAACACCCCGGAGGATGCGGCCAGGTTCCGCGTCGTGGCGGAACATCCGTCCTGTTGAGCCGGGCGAAGACGAACGAACCGACGGAGATGGCGTCCTCGTTGATCGAGCAGCGCTTTCGGGAATGGGTCGGCGGTCGGGATCCGGTCGCGGCCCGGATCGTGTTGTTCGAAAAGGTGCGCGACATCCCGTACGGTTACCCGGCCAGCCGCGATCCGGAGACCGTGCTGCGGGAAGGCAAGGGGTCCTGCTCCGGAAAGCACGCACTTCTCGGGGATCTCTTCCGCCTTCTCGGGCTGCGGGTACGGCACGCGCTGTGCCGCCACCGGTTCAACGATTCGCCTCTCCCGTTCCCGGAATCCATGCAGGAAATGCTCCGGCGCGACGAGATCGTCGACATCCACGACTACCTCCAGGTTCAGATCGACGGGAGTTGGGTCGACGTCGACGCCACCTGGAGCTCCGACCTCCGGGAGTACGGCTTTCCGGTGAACGAGGCGTGGGACGGCTTCCGCTCCATGCCTCTCAGCGTGGTCGTCGACGACGAAGACCCCGTGTTCGTGGAGCGGGATCCGGCGAAAAAGAAAGAGGAGCTGCTCGCGCGCCTTTCCCCGCGCCAGAGAGCTCTGCGGCACAAGTTTCTCGAAGCGCTCGCGGGCTGGGCGTCGGAACTCCGGCAGGACCGGTTCTCATGACCGGCCCCGCGGAGTGGGTGGACGTCGTCGACGAAGAAGACCGGGTCGTGGGCCGCGTCTCCCGGGAGGAGATGCGGCGCCGGAAGCTTCGACACCGCGCCGTCTATGTCTTCGTCTTCCGCCCGGAGGGAACGGTGTTCGTGCACCGGCGGACCTCGACGAAGGACATCTATCCCGGGTGCTACGACGTGGCGGTCGGCGGAGTCGTGAGCTCGGGGGAAAGCTACGACGAGGCTGCCAGGCGGGAGCTCGCAGAGGAGCTGGGGGTGTCGGGGGCCGAGCTCGAGCCGCTCTTTCCTTTTCGCTACTCGGACGAGCTCGGGGCCGTCAACGGCATGGTGTACCGGTGCGCCTGGGCGGGACCCGTGCGGTTGCAGGAGGCGGAAATCGAGTGGGGAGGGTGGCTCCGGCCCGAGGAGGTCGAAGCGCTCGCCCGCCGAGCGCGTTTTTGCCCGGACAGCCTCCATGCCTGGCTCGAGTTCCGAGCCCGAGCGAAGGGGAGCTGAGGCCGGCCGTCAGGCCGCGGCCTCGGCCTTTTCCTGGCGCAGAACCTCGACGAAACGCCGTGCGGCGGGAGAAAGCTGGCGGCCTCGTTTGTAGATGATCCCGAGCGGACGGACGAGTTGCACGCCGTCCAGGACGACCACCCGCAGCGTGCCGATTTCCGTTTCCCGCTGGACGGCCGGCAGGGGGACCATCGCGAGCCCCTGGCCGATTTCGACCGCTCTTTTGATGGTTTCGATGTTGTCGTACTCCGCCACTTGCCGGGGACGGACGCCGTGTGCCTTGAACAGCTGGTCGATGGCGCGCCGCGTAGGTATATCCCGCTCGTAATGGACGAAGGGCTCGCCGTCGAGCTGGCGCACGTCCGCTCTGGGGGCCGTTGCCAGGGGGTGATCCGGGGGCGCGACGAGCACGAGCTGGTCCTCGCGAAAACGCAGCGTGACGATCTGGGGGTGGCGCGGAGGGTACGCGACGATCCCGAGGTCCGTCGTGCCGGAGAGGACGGCTTCGTAGATCCGGTTCGCACGGCTGTATTCCACGTGCACCTGGACCCTCGGGTAAGCGCGCATGAACTCCCGCAGGTAAGGCGGAAACTCGTGGAGACCGACCGAGTAGACGATGGCGATCCGGACGGTTCCCGCGACGACTTCGCGGAGCTCCTGCAGTTCCACTTCGAGGTTGCGGTAGGTCTCGAGGATCGCCCGGCTGTTGCGGTAGAGCACCTCGCCCGCCGGAGTGGGCCGTGTCCGGCCGCGGCCTCGCTCGAGGAGTTTGCACTGAAAGCGCGACTCGAGAGCCCTCAGTTGCTGGCTCACCGCCGACTGCGTGATCAGGTTCAAGGCGGCCGCCGCCGAGAAACTTCCCGTTTCCACCACGTCGCAGAACACCTTGAGGGTTTCGATCTGCACGCAACGGAAGGTAGGGAGATGGTCACCTTGGGTCAAGATACGGAAGGACGGTCCCACGTCCCGGGACGAAGGAGGTACGCATGAAAGCCTTTTCGACCGTCGACTACTTCGAGGTCGAGGAACTCCTCGGGGAAGAGGCGAAGCTCGTCCGCGCCTCGGTTCGGGAGTTCGTCGAGCGGGAGGTGCTTCCCGTGATCGAGTCGTACCACGAGCGGGAGGAGTTTCCGCTCCACGTCGTCCCCCGCATGGCCGAGCTCGGGCTTTTCGGGGCGAACCTCCACGGTTACGGTTGCGCCGGGCTCGACAACGTCTCCTACGGCGTCATCATGCAGGAACTCGAGCGGGGAGACTCGGGCCTGCGCTCGATGGCGTCGGTGCAGGGAGCCCTTTGCATGTACGCCATCCACGCGTTCGGTTCCGAAGAACAGAAGGAGTACTGGCTGCCGCGGATGGCGCAGGGGCGTGCGATCGGCTGCTTCGCCCTCACCGAGCCCGATCACGGCTCCGATCCCGGAGGCATGAAGACGCGTGCCCGGCCCGCGGAAGGGGGCTACGTGCTCTCGGGCACCAAGCGGTGGATCACCAACGGAAGCATCGCCGACGTGGCCGTCGTGTGGGCGAAAACTCCCGACGACGTCGTCCGGGGCTTCCTCGTGGAGCGGGGAAGTCCCGGTTTCACGGCGCGGGACATCAAGGGCAAGTTCTCCCTCCGAGCCTCGATCACCTCCGAGCTCGTGTTCGAGGAGACCCCCGTACCTGCGTCGGCTCTCCTCCCGGGGGCCGTGGGGCTACGGGCGCCCTTTTCGTGTCTCAGCCAGGCCCGCTACGGCATCGTCTGGGGTGCCCTCGGCGCGGCGATGGCCTGTTTCCACACCGCGCTCGAGTACGCGAAGGAGAGGATCCAGTTCGGCCGCCCGATCGCCTCCTTCCAGCTCGTCCAGAGCAAGCTCGTCTCCATGCTGAGCGAAATCACCAAGGCGCAGCTCCTCGCCGTGCGGCTCGGGCAACTCAAGGACCGCGGGAAGGTACGACCCGAGCAGATTTCTCTCGCCAAGAGGAACAACGTCGCCATGGCCCTCGAGGTGGCACGCACGGCGCGGGAGATCCTGGGAGCCAACGGGATCGTCAACGAATACCCGGTGATCCGGCACATGATGAACCTCGAGACCGTCCACACGTACGAGGGCACCTACGACATGCACACGCTCGTCGTGGGTCGGGATCTCACGGGTCACGACGCGTTCCGCTGAGCTTCGGACTCCTCGAAAGCCGCGTACGCTTTCTCGAACTCCCAGAGCAGCAGCGAACCCACGAGAAGGACCGGACCGTCCCCGACGCGGACGTACACCGCCGTGCCCGAGGGGTTGCGGTCGCCGATGGAAAGGCGCGTCGGCGGGCGGCCCGAAAATTCGAGGACGACCTGCCGACTCGGTGGCGCGAGGCCGTAATCCGCGAGATCGAGGCCCGCGCTCCCGATCGTGGTGAGAACGACGAGTTCCCGGAGGCTTTCGAGGAACTCGTCCGGCGCGCCGCGCTTGCGGCTGCCCCGCCAACGGGAACCCGAGCGTTCGGCCGACCGGACGGCACCGTGCTGGACGAGGAGGACGCGGCGGACCAGCTCGGGGTCGAAGCGCAGGACGTATTCCTTCGGTGCCGACGGGTCGACGTAGAGCGGCTCTCCGAGGAGGGTCACGCGCGGGAGCTCGGGTGGCTTCTCCTCGAAGGCGAAGAAGTAGGCGACCACCACCACGAGGGTGAGAAGGGCGAGCCAGAGTGTGCCGCGTACGCCCACGGTCTCAGCGCCCCTGTCGCTTTCGCACGAAGACGAGGACGCTGCCGACGGCGAGGATCACGGCGGGGACCACGATCACCGACACGGTGAAAACGATCTGTCCCTGCCGTTCGGTCAGGAAGATGGGGGAGAACGCTCCCGCCGGCAGACGCTTGCGCCTCATCACGACGAGCTCCTCGTCTTCGGCGAGAAGGGCGAGCGTGCTCATGAACAGGTCCTTGTTGCCCATGAGGTTCAGGTAGAGATTGCTCGCGAAGTCGGAATCGCCGAAGACGGCCAGTTGCCCCTGCGTCCGGCGTTCCCCGTTTTTCCCGCCGCCGACGTTGACGAGCACGCCGACCGGGAGCGGGCCGTTCCGGTCCACACGCGGCCGAAAGCGCGGGATACCGTCCTCGGGTTGCGTCGTTCCGATGCGCGCCCAGCTTTCCGGGCTGCTCAGGGCGAGCAACGTCACGCCGGCGGCGTCCGATGCCGACGAGTCCGGTTCGACGCTCTGAGCGAGAGGGAAGACGGCGGCGAGTTCGAGCTTCGACCGGAAGGTCTCCTCGTCGAAAATGGGCACCCTGGCCATGAAGACGTCGGCCCCGTAGAGTCGATTGCGCTCGTCGACGAGGAGGTTCTCGCCCAGGCGGACGCCGAACTCCCGGAGGAAGGCCGCGAGGGTCGGCGGGCTCGCGGGGTCCGCGAGGACGAGCACGCGGCCTCCCGACCGCAGGAAAGCGGACAGCCGCCGAACCTCCGCTTCGAGGAGGTCGCGCTGCGGCCCGGCGAGGACCACCACGGTGCAAGACGAAAGCTCCTCTTCGGTCGGCGCGAAGTCGAACTTGCGGATTTCGAACTGCTCCCGCTCGAGGTCTTTGGCGACCTCGCTGTATCCCCTGCGCTCGGAGACGTCCATGGGGTCGTGTTCGCCGTGCCCCGTGAGAAAGCAGAGGACTCGAGGCGTCTCGCGGCGAATCTTGAGCAGGGCTGCCGTGATGGAGATCTCGTCGACGCTCGGGAGTTCCACTTGCCGGCCGTTGCCCTCCACGATCCCGGTGTTGTAGCCGCCGATCCCGTACTTTTTGGCGAGCCCCGGAGAGCGGTCGAGGTCGTGGAGTTCGTAACGGATGTTCGCGTTCGCGAGCCGGAACTGCTCGAGCACGTCCGCGAGCTGCCTGCGCTGGCCGGGTTCGCGGCCGTTGAAGAACACGAGGATCCGGACCGGAAAACGCACTCCCTCGGCCACTCGACGGGCTTGCTCCGAGAGCACGTACGTCTGGTACGGGGTGAGGTCGAAGCGCCGGTTGGTACGGTCGGCCAGGGCCGTGAGGAAGCCGAAGAGCGTCCCGAGCAGGATCACCTGCAGAGCGAGAAGGCTCCACTGCGGTACGCGGTGGCGGACGAGGAAATTCAGGAGACGCCTCGCCATTTTCTCGTACCGAGGGAGAGGACCGTGAGCGCGAAAAAGAGGCCCGAAAACGCGAGGAAGAACACGACGTCCTTCGTGTCGATCACGCCCCGGGCGAAGTTGAAAAAGCGGTCGAAGAGCGAGAAGCGGAGAAGCCAAGCCATGAGCTCCCGGTTCGCGACCTCCTCGTTCCAGGTCATGAACCAGAAGAAGACCAGGATGCCGTAGGTCACCATGGCGCTGACCACCTGGTTTTCGGTGAGGGAGGAGACGAACATCCCGCAGGCGAGGAAGGACGTGCCGAGAAGGAGCAGGCCGAGGTAAGCGGCCACGAGAGGCGGGATGTCGAAGGCGTAGAACCGATAGAACAGAATCGGACTCGCGAGCGTGGGCAGGAGCATCACGAGAAAGAAGATCCACGACGCCAGGAACTTGCCGACGACGATCTCGACGTCGCGGACGGGATAGGTCCAGAGGAGCTCGATCGTTCCCAGTTTTTTCTCCTCCGCGAAAAGCCGCATCGTGACGAGCGGGAGGATGAGAAGCGTCACCAGACGCAGGTCGAGGAAAACGTACTGCCAGAGCCCCGTGGGGAGAACGAATCCCCCGAGCAAAATGAAAAAAATCAGGTCGCTGTAGAAGAAATAGCTCGTCAGGACGACGAAAACCGTGAGAAGGACGAACGCGACGTAGGACTGGAAGTACGAGCGGAGCTCTTTCGTACAGATGACCCAGGCTTTCATGCTGCGGAAGCGCCCGCGGACTGCCGGCCGACCAGGGCCAGGAAAATCTCCTCCAGCGAGAGGCTCACGTGGCGGATTTCTCGGAGTTGCCATCCCTGCTCCACGACGAGCCGTGCGATCTCGGGTCTCAGGTCCTTTTCCTTGGTCGTCGAAACCCTGAGGGTCACGGCCCCGTCCGAGGACGCCGTACGCTCCACCTGCAGCACACCGGGCAGGCGTGCGATTCGCTCGGCCACCGAGGAGGCGGGCCCCCCGACCTCGAGGTGGATTTCCGACCGGTCCCGCACCTTGCGCGCGAGCTCCGACGGTGTATCCACGGCGAGCAACCGACCGCGGTTGATGATGAGCACGCGGTCGCACGTGGCTTCCACTTCCGAAAGAATGTGGGTCGAAAGGACCACGGTGCGTTCCCCCCGGAGGCTTCGGATGAGGCTTCGTACTTCGGCGACCTGTTCGGGGTCGAGGCCCGAGGTGGGTTCGTCGAGAATCAGGACCCGCGGCGCGGCAAGGAGTGCCTGGGCGATCCCGACGCGCTGGCGGTAGCCCTTCGAGAGGGTGCCGAGGAGCCGGCGGGAGACGTGTTCGACCCCGCACACGTGCATGGCGTGAGCGATGGCGGAGGGACGTTCGCGCGTCGGTACCTCCTGCAGCCGCGCGGCGTACTCGAGGTACTCCCGAACGGTCATGTCCAGGTAGAGCGAGACCCGCTCGGGAAAATAACCGACCACGCGCCGGGCTCGCAGGGCGTCTTCGACGACGTCGTAACCCGCGACCAGCGCCCGGCCGCTGGTCGGCGGAAACACGCCCGCGAGGATCCGCATCGTCGTCGTCTTTCCGGCCCCGTTGGGCCCGAGAAGGCCCACGATTTCCCCGCGCTCCACCTCGAAGGTCACGTCTTCGATGGCGGCGAACGGGCCGAATCGCTTGGTGAGCCCTTGGGCGACGATCATGGTCGAATCTATGCTATGTGGAAGAGGCTCGGGTCTCAATGTCGTGAAACCCCGTCGCCGCTGCCACCGTTCCGATCCCCAGGAGGGAATGCCGATGAACAGGCTCGCCCTTGCAGGAACCGTAGGGTTGCTTTCGGGCCTTCTCGCTTGCGCCACGGTGCCGTACACGCAGCGCTCGCAGCTGCTTCTCGTGCCCGAATCCCAGGAGGTGTCTCTCGGCACGCAGCTCTTTCGCGAGGTGCTGCGGGAAGCGAATCTCTCGGACGACCCTCGAGCCCTGGAAGTCGTCCGCCGGGTCGGAAGCCGCATCGCGGCCGTGTCCGAACGCCCCGACTACGAGTGGGAATTCGCCGTGATCGACGACCCCGGCACGGCGAACGCTTTCGCCCTTCCGGGCGGGAAAGTGGCCGTGTACACGGGCCTCTTTCCCGTCGCCCGGGACGAGGCCGGACTCGCGGCCGTGATCGGCCACGAGGTCGCCCATGTCCTGGCTCGGCACGCCGGCGAACGTCTGAGTCAGGACCTCCTCCTGCAGATCGGAGCTACGGGGCTCGCCGTCGCGCTCGGCGACATGAGCCCGGCTTCGCGAAACGCCCTGATGCAAGCGTTCGGGCTCGGCGTCCAGTTCGGGGTCGTCCTCCCCTTCAGCCGGAGCCAGGAGTCGGAAGCCGACCATATCGGCCTCATCCTCATGGCGAAGGCTGGTTACGACCCCGAGGCGGCGCTCGGACTCTGGGAGCGGATGGAGGAGACGAGCAAGGCGGCTCCGCCGGAGTTCCTCTCCACGCACCCGAGCTACGGAACCCGCCGGGAGCAGATCCGGCGGTGGCTTCCCGAAGCCGGACGGTACTACGCGTCGGCCCCGAAGGCCGACGTGGCTCCGCTTCCGCAGCCGGAAGGCTGGGAGCGGGGGAGAGAGCACGCCGCGCTCGAGACCCGCGCCCGCTGGATCGACGGGCACGTCCGGGGGCCGCAGGGAAAGGCCGTACGCCGGGCGCTGGCCAGGATGCTCGGCGAGAGCCCCGAGGCCATCGAGTCGAAACTCGAGGCGAGAGGCGTCTCGTGGGGGCGGTACACCGTGGCCGCGGCCCTGGCCCGGGCGCGCGGAGTGTCCACGGACGCCGTCCTCGACGCCTTCGCGCGTGAAGGCTCGTGGTCGGCGGCCGCGGCGGGGGACGAGGAGTCGGTCGCTGCCGCTCTGCGCTGGCTCGACGAAGCGACCCGGCGGTTGCGTGCGCTCTCGGCGCGGGTGCCGACGAGGAGAACGACGGAGTTCGCCCGGCCGATTTCGCCGTCTCCCTAGCGGACGGACGGCGCTCGAAAGTGCACCCACAGGGAGAGCACGACGTAGTAGGCGGGGAAAAACAGGGAGATCAGGACGACCGGCCGGGGGACCGCGGGAAGTTCGTAGAGTACGAACAGCATCAGCGCTCCCCAGGCGGAGCCCAGCAGGTAGGTCGTGCGTCGAGCGAAGGGGTTGCGGCTCGGGTAGAGGTAGCGAAACGGGAGGAAAACGGCCCCGGCCAGAACGAGGAGGATGGACGCGTTGGCCCAGGTGGGCAGCTCGAGCAAATAAAGGTAGAGAACGACCACGTTCCAGTACGAAGGAAAACCCGTGAAGAAGTGGTCCGGCGTCTTGGCGGTGGACCGGGAGAATCCGTAGGCGCTCGCCAAGAGCACGATGGAAGCGACCGAAGCTCCCCACAAGCCGGAGGGGAGGAGAGAGGCATTCCAGGCGAGCCACACGGGGACGAAGGTATAGTTCAGGTAGTCCACGATGTCGTCGAGTCGGCTGCCGTCGAAGTGCGGCAGCACCTCGCGAACCCGGAACCGCCGTGCGAACGTGCCGTCCGTGCAGTCGATGAACATCGCCGCGGCGAGGTACCGGAACGCTTCGGCGTAGGCGCTCCGTGCGGTCGCTTCGGTGGCCCCCAGCGCCAGCGCGGCTCCCATGGCCGTGTAGAGGTGCACGGCCCACGCCCGGAACCGTTCCGCGGAGGGGGACGAACGGGTCCGTTCCGACCGCGCGTTCGCCGAGAACCCGACGATCGTGTCGCTCACCGTGGCGAGCTGGTAACAGGCTTCGATCGGGTCGGCAAGCGCAACTTTACTCCGCGGTTCGGCGGTGGTAGGTTCCGATCAGGGCCGGCTTCGGGCGGCCCGCTACGGATGACGAAAGCCCCGCTGCGAATCGCGGTGTTCCTGTGCATGTTCGTTTCGGTGGCAGGGTTGGGTTTCGTTCTGGCGAGAGTCTGGAAACAACAGCACGAGGAGGGGCAACCCGGCAGTTTCGATTTCCGCCCGGAGGTGTCGCAGAGAATCGAAGAATTCCACCGCTTGCAGTGGAAAGACGGAAGGCGGCAGTGGGAAGTGGAGGCGAAAGAGGCGAGATATTTCGACCGCGAAGGCCGCGTGGACGTCGTCGAGCCCTCGGTGATCGTCTATCTCGAGAACGGCGGGAGCGTGAGCATCCGGGGCCGGGAGGCGAGGGTCTTTCTGGACGAAAAGGAGTTGCACGGGGCGACCGTCTCCGGGGACGTGGAGGTTCGAATACCCGGCTGTGAGCTCTACGCGCGGGATGCACGGTACGACCGGGGCCGCGGCGTCGTGGTCGCCGTGGGAGGGGTCGAGTTCCGGGCCCCGGAGTTCCGCGCCGACGCGAAGCGGGTGGAACTGAACCTCGAAACACGGCGGCTGCGTTTTCGAGACGGCGTGCGGACGGTGCTGGGACCCGACGGGGGAGCGGCCCATGTTCCGTGAAGGCGCCGTGCCCGTTCTTCTCTGCCTCCTGCTTCTCGCCTCTCCGGCGCCGCCGACGTCGGGAGCGGCGCGGCACGGGGAAGGCGGGGTCTCCGGGGGGCTGGGTTTGGTCGAGGGGGAGCCGGTCGTCGTCGAGGCGCAAGAGGCGGAATTGGATCCGGAGGCGCGCCGGCTCGAGTACCGGGGCGACGTGGTTCTACGGCAGGGGAATCTCGTCCTGCGGAGCGACAAGCTTAGCGTGGATTTCCAGGGCTCCCTCGACGGGACGGACCGCTTCGAGATCGTGAGGCTCCGGGCGACCGGTGGCGTGGTCCTCGAGCAGGGAGGGCGCAAGGCCGAGGCACGGGAAGCGGAGTTCCGCAGACGAGAGCGGGTTTTGGTCTTGCGCGGCGAGGCACGGCTTTTGGAAGGTCCGAACCGGGTGGACGGCGACGAAGTCGTGGTCGAGCTCGACTCGGGCCGGAGCGTCGTGCGGGGTGGGAAAGGGAGGGTCCGGGCGGTGTTCGTCCCACCCACCGACGCGGCGAGAACGACGCGATGAGCACGAAAAAGGGCGTTCTGCGCGCCGAACGGATCTTCAAGAAACTGGGCGGAAAGGACGTGCTCAACGGCGTCACGGTCGAGGTTCGGAGCGGCGAAGTGGTCGGTCTTCTGGGTCCCAACGGAGCGGGAAAGACGACGACCTTCTACACCATCGTGGGACTCGTGAGGCCGGATGCGGGCGCCGTTTTCCTCGACGAAGACGAGATCACCCGAGAGCCCATGTACAAGAGGGCCAGGCGCGGCGTGAGCTACTTGCCCCAAGAACCCTCGGTATTCCGGAAACTCACCGTCGAGGAGAATCTTCTGGCCATTCTCGAGACGCTGCCGCTCTCGGCGGCCGAGCGGCGCGAGCGGCTCTCGGCTCTCCTCGAGGAACTCGACCTGAGCCACCTCGCCAAAGTTCGAGCCGACGCTCTCTCGGGAGGCGAGCGCCGCAGGGTCGAAATCACGCGAGCCCTGGTCCTGCGTCCGAGGTTTCTCCTGCTCGACGAACCCTTCGCGGGCATCGACCCGATCGCCGTCCTGGAGATCCAGAACATCGTGGCCCGGCTGCGGGAGCAGGGGATCGGAATCCTGATCACCGACCACAACGTCCGAGAAACGCTCGGGATCTGCGATCGCGCGTACATTCTCGCCCAGGGTACCGTTCTCGAGGAGGGCACGCCCGAAGCGATCGCGGCGAGTCACCGCGCCCGCGAGACCTATCTGGGCGAGCGGTTTTCACTGTAGGGGTCCGCCATGGCACTCGAGACGAAACTCCATCAGAAGCTGAGCCAGCAACTCGTCATGACGCCGCAGTTGCGGCAGGCGATCAAGATCCTGCAGATCTCGCGCGCCGAGCTCGAACAGCTCATCGACGAGGAGCTGGCGGAAAACCCCGTGCTGGAAGAAGGTCCCGAGGAGCTCCGGTCGGACGGAGCGCCGGAGGAGAACAGGGAGGGAGACGCGGAGGAGTTTCCGGAGGCGTCTGCCGAGGGTGCGAGCGAGGTTCGTCCGGACGACGGTCTCGGGGGTATCGACTGGCGCGACTACCTCGAGAACTACGCGAACGACTGGCAGGGGGCCGCGGGGCCGCTCCCCGAGCCGGAAGACGACTCGCGCAACGCCCTGGAAAACCTCCTGGTGCGGAGTCCCTCGCTCACGGACTACCTTCTCGAGCAGCTCCGCATGCAGCATCTCGACGAGGCCGAAGAAGCGGCCGTGAGCCTGATCCTCGGCAACCTGGACAAGAACGGCTATCTCCAGAGTTCCACCGAGGACATCGCCTTCCAGAGCCGGCAGGACCTCGAAGTCGTCGAGCGCGCCCTCGAGCGCGTCCAGAGCCTCGACCCGCCCGGTGTCGGAGCGCGCAACCTCCGCGAATGCTTGCTGCTGCAGCTGCGGGCTTCCGGGCTCGAAGGCTCCCTGGCCGACCGGATCGTCCGGGAGCACCTCGACCTGCTCGAAGCGAAGCGGTACGACCGCATCGCCCGGGAGACCGGAGCGACCGTGGAGGAGGTGGTCGAAGCCGCGCACTCGATCGCTTCCCTCGAGCCGAAGCCCGGGCGGAACTTCGGCGAAGGGGACGTCCGGTACATCACGCCGGACGTCTACGTCCACAAGGTCGGAGACGAGTACGTCGTGGTCCTCAACGAGGACGGCCTGCCCCGGTTGCGCGTGAGTTCCTACTACCGGCGTGTCCTCGCGCAGGACGGACCCGCGGAAGCCAAACGCTTCATCCAGGAGAAGCTGCGCTCCGCACAGTGGCTCATCAAGAGCATCCAGCAACGGCAGCGTACCCTCTACCTGGTCGCGCAGAGCATCGTGAAGTTCCAGAAGGACTTCCTCGAGCGCGGCGTGGCCTACCTGCGGCCGATGGTGCTGAAGGACGTCGCCGCGGACATCGGCATGCACGAATCGACCGTGAGTCGCGCCACCGCCAACAAGTACATGCACACGCCCCAGGGCATTTTCGAACTCAAGTACTTTTTCACGTCCAGTCTCAGGAGCGGCGACGGCCGGGACGAGGTCTCCGCCGAGAGCGTCAAGGAACGCATCCGCGAAATCATCGCGCGAGAAGACCCGCGGAACCCCTTGAGCGACCAGCAGATCGCCCGCATCCTGGCCGGAGAAAACGTGGACATCGCCCGCCGGACGGTCGCGAAGTACCGGGAGCTCATGGGGATTCTGCCGTCGTCGAAGCGACGCCGCTCCTGAGAGCGCCGGCCACCCGGTAGAAAGGAAGGATCGGTCATGCAAGTTTCCGTCACGTTTCGCCACGTGAACCCGAGTCTCGCGCTGCGGCAGTACGCGGAACAGAAACTCGCGCGGCTCGGCAAATACCTGCCCAGGGTTTCGTCCGCCCACGTCGTTCTTTCGGTGGAAAAGCGCGAGCACAAGGCCGAAATCAGCGTGCACGCCCGGGGACGGGACCTCACGGCCGCCGAAGTGACCGACGATCTTTACGCGGCCGTGGACCTCGCGCTCGACAAGCTCGAACGTCAGGCGAAAAAACTCGCGGGACGGCGCAAGGACCACAAGCACGTGGTGCGTGCCGGCGACCACGGGTCGGGCGTTCCCGGCGGGGAGCCCGTCGTTCTGGCCGAACGGGTAGCCGTGAAACCCATGTCCGTGGACGAGGCCGTCGAGCAGCTCCGCAAGGCCAAGGTGGAGTTCCTGCTGTTCCGCGACGCGGATTCCGAGAACCTTTGCGTCCTCTACCGCAAACGGAACGGGCGGTTCGGCCTCCTCGAAGCGGCCGAGTCTTGAAGCACGGTGGTCGGACCATGAGAGTCGTCGACTTCTTGCGGCCGGAGGCGATCGTCCCTTCGTTGCGGGCGACGAACAAGCGCGAGGTGCTCCGCGAGCTCGCGGCTCGCCTGGCGGAGGTGTACGGCGGTGTCGACCCGGAGCGACTCCTCCGCGTCCTCGAGGAGCGGGAGCGGCTCGGGAGCACGGCGATCGGGGACGGCATCGCGATCCCCCACGGCAAGCTCCCGGACCTCGAGGGGGTGCGCGGCGTGTTCGGTCGTCACCTGCAGGGGGTGGACTTCGAGTCGCTCGACGAGAAGCCCACGCGTCTTTTCTTTCTGCTCGTGGCGCCCGAGGACTCGGCCGGGATGCACCTGAAGGCTCTCGCGAGGATTTCCCGCCTTTTCAAGGACGCGGAGTTCCGCGCGCGACTGCTCGAGGCCGAGAACGCGGAGGCGCTCTACGAACTGATCCGGGCGCAGGAGGAGAAACTGTGAGCACGGTCGGCTCGCCCGTGGTCTCGGCCGAGGCTCCCGGGGAAGACGGAGATGGGCAACGAGGGGGCGGTGCGGCGGACCTTCGAGATCCGCAACCGGCTCGGGCTCCACGCCCGTGCGGCGGTGCAGCTCGTTCAGCTCGCGAATCGCTTCGAGTCCGAGATTCGTCTTTCGAAGGACGGCAAGGCGGTGAACGGCAAGAGCGTGCTCGAGCTCATGATGCTCGCGGCCACGCAGGGGAGTGCGGTGGAGGTCATCGCCGAAGGACCCGACGCGCAGGAAGCGGTCGAAGCCATCGGCGCTCTGATCGCGGCCCGCTTCCACGAGCCCGAATGAGGGGCCTTGCTTTCGCCGGGTAAGAGTGCGATTTTGCCCCTGAACACCCCGCTCCCAGAGGACGTTCCGATGTCGCAACGAGATTTTTTCTTTACGTCGGAGTCGGTTTCGGAGGGGCATCCGGACAAGATGTGCGACCAGATCTCGGACGCCATCCTGGACGCGCTCCTCGCCGAGGATCCCGAAAGCCGTGTCGCCTGCGAGACGCTCGTGAAGACCGGGGTCGTCGTCGTGGCCGGCGAGGTCACGACCAGGGCGAGACCGGCGTACGCGGACATCGTGCGCCAGGTGGTCCGGGAGATCGGTTACACCGACTCGTCGATGGGCTTCGACGCCGAGACCTGTGGCGTGCTCACGGCCATCGAGCGGCAATCGCCCGACATCGCTCTCGGCGTGGACGCCGACCCGCGGAGACAGAAGGAACAGGGGGCGGGCGATCAGGGACTCATGTTCGGGTTCGCGTGCGACGAGACACCCGAGCTCATGCCGCTGCCCATCTGCCTGGCGCACGCGCTGGTACGCGAGCTCGCGCAGGCACGCAAGCGGGGTGACGTCTCCTTCCTTCGCCCGGACGCGAAGTCGCAGGTGACCGTGGAGTACCGCGACGGGCGCCCGGTGCGCGTGGACACGGTCGTGGTCTCCACGCAGCACGCCGAGGAGGTTTCCCCGGAGCGGCTCCGGGAGTACGTGATCGAAGAGGTCGTCCGGAAAGTCATTCCCGAGTCGTACCTCGACGGGAAGACCCGTTACCTCGTGAACCCGACGGGCCGTTTCGTGGTGGGGGGGCCGAAGGGAGATTGCGGTCTCACAGGGCGGAAGATCATCGTCGACACGTACGGCGGCTACAGCCGGCACGGCGGCGGGGCTTTTTCGGGGAAGGATCCCTCGAAGGTCGACCGCTCGGCCGCGTACATGGCCCGTTACATCGCCAAGAACATCGTCGCGGCCGGACTTGCCCGGAAGTGCGAGGTGCAACTCGCCTACGTGATCGGCGTGGCGGACCCGGTCTCCGTGTTCGTCGACACGTTCGGGACCGGAGAGGTCCCCGACGGGGAGCTGGCGCGTCTGGTCCGGGAGGAGTTCGCTCTCAAGCCCGCGGACATCATCCGGACACTCGACCTGAAACGGCCCATCTACCGGAAAACCGCGGCCTACGGCCACTTCGGGCGGGAGCCGGAGGGCGGGTGCTTCACCTGGGAGCGGACGGATCGGGCCGCCGACCTCCGCCGGATCGGCCGGGGGAAAAGCACCGCCACGTACCGGGCCGCCGTAGCGGCTTCGTGACCGAAGCCACCGCTTCCGAACACCTCATGGCGAGACGCTACCACGTCCGCGACCTTCGCCTGGCGCCCGGCGGGCGGCGGCGCATCGAGTGGGCGGACCGGCAGATGCCCGTGCTCGCCCGCATCCGCGAGAGGTTCGCAAGGGAGAAGCCCCTGCGTGGCTTCACCCTCTCGGCGTGCCTCCACGTGACGACCGAGACGGCGAATCTCATGCGCACGCTCAAGGCAGGCGGGGCGGACGTGGCGCTCTGCGCCTCCAACCCTCTCTCGACGCAGGACGACGTGGCCGCCGCGCTCGTGCGCTACGAGAAAATCCCCGTGTTCGCGCTGCGGGGGGAAGATCGGGCCACGTACTACGCTCACCTCCGGGCCGTTCTCGACCGCAAGCCTACGATCACGATGGACGACGGCGCCGACCTCGTCACGTTGCTCCACACCGAATACTCGCACTGGGCGGAGCACGTCCGAGCGAGCATGGAGGAGACCACGACGGGAATGGTGCGGTTGCGCGCCATGGAGCGCGACGGAACGCTCCGCGTCCCGATCCTCGCGATCAACGACGCCGACACGAAGTATCTGTTCGACAACCGGTACGGCACGGGCCAGTCCACGATCGACGGGATTCTGCGCGCGACGAACCTGCTGCTGGCCGGAAAGTGCTTCGTCGTGGCCGGTTACGGGTGGTGCGGCCGCGGCCTGGCGATGAGGGCACGGGGCATGGGAGCCCAGGTCGTCGTGACGGAAGTCGACCCGCTCCGGGCTCTCGAGGCGGCCATGGACGGCTATCGCGTGCTTCCGATGAGGGACGCGGCACGGATCGGGGACGTTTTCGTCACGGTGACGGGCGACAAACACGTCCTGCGCGCGGAACATTTCGCCCTCATGCGGGACGGCGCCATTCTCTGCAATTCCGGCCACTTCGACGTCGAGATCGATCTCAAGAGCCTCGCGAAGTCGGCTCGGAGAGTCGTACGGGACGTCCGCCCGCAGGTGGACGCCTACGAGATGCGGGACGGCCGGCGCATCTACGTCCTCGGCCAGGGCCGGCTGGTCAATCTCGCTGCCGCCGAGGGACATCCGGCCGCCGTCATGGACATGAGCTTCGCGACCCAGGCTCTGGCGGCCGAGTGGGTAGCCCGGAGGTCCCGCAACGGGGCTCTCGAACCGCGGGTCCACCGCGTCCCTCGGGAAATCGAAGAAGAGATCGCTTCGCTCAAGCTCGCCAGTATGGGCATTCGAATCGACCGCCTGACTCCCGAGCAGAGAGAGTACCTGACGTCCTGGCAGGCCGGGACGTAGGCGGCGGGGCGGACGTTCGCCCCGCGTCCGGGCGCGGCACCCCCGCGCACGCGGGAAGGGTGGGTCACGCCACGAGGGTCTCGAGGACGGAATCCGCCACCGCCTTGGCCCGCTCGGCCAGCCGGTAGCCGTTCGGGGTGGGTGCCAGGTGGCCCGAGGCCACGAGGGTGCGGATTCTCGGGAAGGCGAGCTCGAGGGGCCAGCCGAACTCCCGCGCGAACCGGGTCCGGTCGATTCCCGTCTCGCGCCGGAGGCCGAGTAAAATCCGCTCGATCATCGCCTGTTCCCGGCGCAGGACGGACGTGCGGGCGCGCGCGTGGCCACGCTCGCGGACGGCCCTCTCGTATGCGGCGGGAGGGCGCACGTTTTCCCACCGTACGCCCCACGCGCGGCGGACGTAGGAGTGGGCTCCCGCGCCGAAGCCGAGATAGCTTCCCCCGCCCCAGACGTGCCGGTTGTGGAGGCATTGCCGGCCCGGCAAGGCGAAGTTGGAAAGCTCGTAGGCGACGTACCCCGCGTGGAGAAGTCGCTCGCGGGCGAGATCGTAGAGCCGCCGCTCTTCTTCCTCGCCGAGCGGAACGAGTTCGCCCTTCGCTCGCCGCCGCCCGAAGGCCGTGCGGGGCTCGTAGGTGAGCCCGTACGTGGATACGTGCTCCGGACGGAGTCCCGAGGCCGTGGCGAGATCCTCGGACCAGGAAGCGAGCGACTGTCCGGGGACACCGAAGATGAGATCGAGGTTCACGTTCTCGAACCCGGCGGCGCGGGCGAGGCCGAAGGCCCGGACGTTCTCGGCCGGCGAGTGCCAGCGGCCCAGGGCCCGCAGCGTCGCTTCGTCGAAGGACTGCGCGCCGATGCTGAGCCGCCCGATTCCGGCGCGCCGGAAATCCCGCAGACGGCCGAGGTCGACGCCGTCCGGGTTGGTCTCGAGCGAGACTTCGATCCCCGGGCCGGTCCGGAACTCGCGCGCGATCGTGTCGAGCAGTCGTCCGAAAGAGCGGGGGTGGAAAAGGGACGGGGTGCCGCCCCCGAAAAAAACGGAGACGACCTCCGGCGGGAAGTCGAAAAACTCGTGGCGCACGCTCCGGATCTCGCGGAGCAGAGCCGAGACGTACTCTTCTTCCGGGATCCGGCGCACGACCCTCACGTTGAAGTCGCAGTAGGGACACTTCGCCGGGCAGTAAGGAACGTGGACGTAGATGGCCAGGGCCATGGCCCTCCGGCGTCAGCGGTACCGGCGCAGGACCCCGATCACGACACCGCGGAGCTCGACGTCTTCGGCGGGAGCCACGATGGGCTCCATGGTGGGGTTGGCAGGTTCGAGGCGGATCCGACCGTCCGGCTGGCGGTAGAACCGTTTCACGGTGGCCTCCCCGCGGACGAGTGCGACGACGGTCTTCCCGTTGTCCGCCTCCTCCCTCTGCTCGACGATCAGGTAATCCCCGTCGAGGATGCCGTCCTCGATCATGGAGTCGCCGACCACTCGGAGAGCGTAGGTGGGGCGCCGGCCGAGGAATTCCTCGGGGACGCTCAGGACCTCGTCCGTCTCGACGGGTTCGATGGGACGCCCCGCGGCCACGTTGCCGAGAAGGGGGAGCGGCACCGCCTTCGGGCTCTCCCCGGCGAGCTCGATGGCCCGGCTGTGGTTCCACTTCCGGCGGATGAGCCCTTTCCGCTCGAGGTTCCTGAGGTGCTTGTGGACCGTGGCCGGGGACGAGAGGCGAAAGGCCCTCCCGATCTCCTCGATCGTCGGCGCGTAGCCGTGTCGGCGGATGTGCTTTTCCACGTAGGAGAGGATTTCTTTCTGCCGCTTCGTGACGAACATCCCACGGGTGCGTCTAGCGAAAATCCGGCGAAAGTGCAACCTCACTTCGCCTCGGCGAGCTTCTCGCGCATCCGTTCGAGCAACCGCTCGTAGGATTCTTCCCGCAGCACCTTCTGGATCTGACTCCGGAGGTCGACGAGGAGGCTCACGCCGTCCAGAACGATGTCGTAGACGACCCAGGCGTCGCCTTCTCTCTTGAGCCGGTAGTCGATGGAAAGGAGCCCTTCCTCGGGGTGGTGGACGGTCGTCGATACCTCGGCCGTCGAGTCCTCGATTCGTTCCCCGTCGAACTCGATTTCGAGATCCTCGAAAAAGCTCGCGGATTTCGGGTACGCGATTTTCTCGAAGAGTTCCCGTAAGAGCGCGAGAAACTCGTTTCGCTGTGCGGCACCGAGAGTGTCCCACTGGCGGGCGAGAGCGAAGCGGGCCACCTCGGAGAAAGCCAGAAGCCGGTGGAGGGACTCGACGGCACGGCGCTGGGCGCGGCGCTCCTCTTCGGTCGCGGGGTTTTCCTTGACTTGACGGATGGTCGCCAGCAGTTCCCGGACCGTCGCGGTCGGGCCGGGGACCTCCGCGCCGACCCGCGGAACGAGGCAGGCCAGCAGAGCCAGGCAGGACGCTAGAAGCCGGGAGCGCATCGGGGTAAGAGCTATCGGTCCGTGTCCCACGGGTCAACGAACGTTCCGAGCGGGAGGAAGTTGCATGAGGAAGAGCGCGGCAGAGAACTTCGCCCGAGTCGTCCTCGTTTTCCTCGGCGGGTTTTTCCTCCCCCGGGTAGCGGGAGCGCAGCCGCCGGAAGGGGTGCCGCGCCTCACGCTGCGCGAATGCCTCGAGCGGGCCCGGTCCTATCATCCCGACCTCGCCCCCCTTCGTTGGGACGTCGAGGCCGCACGGGCCCGGCTTCGCGAAGCGGAGGCGGGACGCTACCCCACGGCCAGCGTGACCAGCATCACGGGCGTCGTGCCGTCGGTGCGTGGGCAGGTCCACGAGCCGCCGATCGACACCGTGTCCAAAAAAGGAGACCTCGGTCCCTTCACCCGCGTCGAGCTCGAGTTCGTACAGCCGCTTTTCACGTGGGGGAAGATCCGTGCCGGTCGGGAGGCCGCTCGGCACGGGCTGGAGAGGGAAAAGGCCCGCGGAGTCGAGAAAGAGCGCGAGGTGCTCTTCGAGGTGAAAAAGCAGTACTACGGGGTGCTTCTCTCCTCGCAGGTCGCAGGGCTCCTCGACGAAGTGCAGCGGAACTTCGAAAAAGCCGTTTCGATCGCCGAAAGACGCCTCCTCGAGGGAGAGGGGACGGTGACGCAGGCGGACGTCCTGAAGCTTCGCGTGGGGCTCGCGGGCATCGCCCGCGAGCTCCACAAGGCGCGCGCCGGAGCCGAGCTTTCCAAGGACGCGCTCGCTCGGTCGATCGGATTCCGCTCGGGAGCCGAATTCGAGCTCGCCGAGCGAAATCTCGTGCCCGTCGTCGCGGAACTCAAGAGTCTCGAGGAGTACGCCGCCGAAGCCCTCTCGCGAAGTCCCGAATGGAAGCAGCTCGTCGAAGGCATCGAGGCGAAAAAGGCGCAGGTCCGAATGGCGAGGAGCGAGTTCCTGCCCTCGTTTTTCGTCGCCGGCGGCTTCCGTTACGGTTACGCTCCGTTCCGCGAACGGCAGTTGAGTCCGTTCGCCAAGGACGATTTCAACTTTCTCGACTTACCGGGCGCCACGTTCGGGATCCGTTGGCCGCTCGACTTTTTCCGCGCCGACGCGGAAGCCGACCGCGCGCGGGCGGAACTCGAGAGCCTCGAGGCGCGCAAGCGGGGCGCGCGGAGCGGAATCCGGCTCGCCGTCAAGCGCGCCTATCTCGAGACCTTGCAGACGAGAGCGGGCTTGTCGGAGGCGGGACGGGGACGAAAGGCGGCGCGCGGCCTTCTGCTGGGGACGGTCTCCGGGTTCGAGCTGGGCGTCGGAGAAGCGAAGGACGTGTTCGAGGCGCTCGTCGTCTACACGCAGGCCACGAGCGCCTACTACGAAGCCGTGCACGACTACAACGTCGCCGTCGCCCGCCTCTCCAAGGTCGTGGGAGAAGAAATCGAGCGGCTCGGCGAACCGTCGGGGCGTCAGTAGACCGGTTCCTCTCCGGGCGGACGGGTCTTCCAGCGCTTGTGGAACCAGATCCACTGCTCCGGATAGGTCCGCACCACCTCCTCGAGCGCGTCGACACAGGCCTGGGTGAGCCGCAGGACGTCCCCGTCGGCGGGGAGCGGCGGGCCGACGAACAGGCGGTGGTGGTAGGAGTCCTCCTCCCGGAGGAGGAAAACCGGGTAGATCGGGGCGCCCGTTCGAAGGGCGAGACGGGCGAGACCCGGCGAGGTGCAGGCGGGCTTCCCGAAGAACCGAACGAAAATTCCCGACGACAACGTCTGGTTCTGGTCGAGGGCCACGGCCAGGATTCCTCCCCGCCGCAGTGCTTCGATGGCTCCCCGAGCCGCGTTTCGTTTGAGGAGCGTGCTCGTACCGGCTTCCTCGCGGAGCTCGCGGATCCACCTCTCCACCAGGGGGTTTCGCATGGGACGGTGGACGAGGGTCACCGGGAAACCGAGGAGGGCGTGGAAGGCGTGCAGAAACTCCCAGTTTCCGACGTGTCCCGTGAGCGCCAGGAGTCCGCGCTCCCGGGAGCGGCCGAGAGCTCGCTCCCACGCGCCGCGGTCGTCGAACCGGACGAGGGAACGGAGCCGCTCGGTACCACGACGCCGGATCTGGCAGACCTCGGCGGCTACCCGACCGAGATTGCGCGCGCTCGCAAGGAGGATTTCGCGGCGCCGTTTCTCCCCGAGCCGAGGGAAGGCCCAGGCGAGGTTGCGCAGCCCCACCGAGCGGTTCCGGGCGTCCACGGCGTACGCGAGAGCGCCGATCCGTGCTCCGGTGCGGAGCGAACTCTCCCAGGAAAGGCGGGAGAGGAGTCCTACGGCCGCACGGAAAAGAAGGAACTCGGTACGGTCCCGGGTCCCCGGCGGACGGGCCTCAGGAACGCTCGAACTGGGCGAGCCGACCTCCGAAGGTCTCCCGTTCCTTGGCGAGAAGTTCCTCATAGACCTCCTGGTCGACCTTGCGGTACTTCTCGAGCGCCGTGCGGACCCTCTCCTCGGCCCGTTCCGGACCCACTTCGGCCCGAGCTGCCTCCAGGAGCTTTTCGCGGACCCAGGCGATGTGCCACTTCTCGTCCTTGGATACCTCTCGGAGAACCTCGAGCGTCCGCGGGTCGACGTTCGGCCGAGCGGCGTGCTCGAGGTAGCGCTCGTACGACCGCTCTTCCACCACGACCGTGAGCGCGAGGAGGTCGACCACGGAACGCGGCAGCACCCGCCGCCCGATTCGCGACTGGTAACCGTCCGTCACGGGGACCGGGCTCGCTCCGAGCTCGTTGATCCGCCGTGTCCAGAGCCAGGCGTGACGGGTCTCGTCGGCCAGGTGCAGGGAAAGTTTCGTCTGGCTCGCCGGGTCCGGGAGGTAGGCGAGCAAACGGAGGAGCAACGCCGCGCCGCGCAGTTCCGCGTCGCGGTAGTAGCTCATCAGGAGAGCGAGACGCTCGGTCGCCTCCCCGGGCCTGTTTTCCGCCACCGGATCTCTTTCCTCAGCCGCTCCTGCCATAGGGAAATTTCGCATCTAGATCAAGGCGGGGAACGGGACCGCGTCGCCAGCGACGGTGCCACCAGACCCACTGTTCCGGTCGGCGGCGGATTTGCCGTTCGAGCGCTCGGTTGATGTCTTCCAGGAGGGCCCGTACGCGCACGATGCGGTCGCCGCCCTCGGGAGTCGGCAGGGGAGGGTGCACGAAAATCCGGTGGCGGCCTCCGGCGATGCGTTCGATGAACACCGGCACGAGGGGGGCACCGGTCCGGAGCGCGAGCACGGCAGGGGCGACCGGAGACCGTGCGGGGAGTCCGAAAAAGGGGACCGTGAGGGAAGGAGCGTGGGTGTCCTGGTCCACCACCATGGCCAGAATTCCCCGGGCCCGAAGCGTCCGGAGGATTTCCCGTGCTGCCGAGCGGTCCGAGCGGTGCACGGTTCGCACACCGTGCCTCGCGCGGAACGCCACCACCAGGCGATCGATCCGCTCCTCGTAGATCCTGCGGGCGACGGCTACGACGGGGATTCCTCGCCGTGCGAAATAGGCACCGAGGAGCTCCCAGTTGCCGATGTGGCCCGTGACGACGATGGCTCCGCGTCCGAGGCGCAGCACGTCCTCCACGATCTCCTCGCCCTCCACCTCGACGAGTTCGTCGAGTTCGGGCACGAGTTCGTCGAACTTCGCGATTTCGCAGAACGAGAGGGCCGCGTGCGCGAGCGCGGCGCGCGCGATTCGGCTCCGTTCCGCGGCCGGGAGGTGGCCGAGGGCGAGCTCGAGGTGGCGTTCGGAGAGCTTTCGGACCGAAGGAAGAACGCGGTAGAGGAACGCGCCCAGAGCGGTGGCCAGGGCAGGAGTCCACCGGAGGGGCACGACCCGGGCCGCCCCGAGGGCCATGGTGGTGAGACCGTAGACGGCGAGCCGTCGCGAGCGTCGCCCGAACTCCCGCAGGCCGTGCGCGGGTGCGGCCGCCTTTCGAGTTCCCTCAGACGACACCGGCCCGTACGAGGTCGTGCATGTGCACGATGCCCAGGGGGCGGCGGGTTTTTCGCTCGAGGACGAAAAGCGAGGTGATGGCGTGCCGTTCCATGCGAGCGAGAGCCTCTTCCGCCAGCGCGTCGGGCTCGACGGTTTTCGGTTCCCTCGTCATGAGATCCCGGGCGCGGAGCGTCCGGAGATCGCCGCTGAAACGCTCGAGCGCCCGTCGCAAGTCCCCGTCCGTCACCACGCCGACAAGCTTCCCCTGCCGGTCGACGACGCCCGTGATCCCGAGCTTTTTCGCCGACATCTCGGCGAGGGTTCGCAGGACGTCGGCGTCGAGGGGAACGAGCGGGATTTCGGCACCCGCGTGAAAGAGGTCTCGTACGCGAAAGAGCCGACGTCCCAGTCGTCCCCCCGGGTGCAGGAAGGCGAAGTCTTCCCTCCGGAAATTCCTCCGCTCGAGCAGAGCCACCGCCAGAGCGTCCCCGAGTGCGAGCATGACCGTCGTGCTCGTGGTCGGCGAGAGATCGAGCGGGCAGGCCTCCCGTTCCACCCCCGTCGCCAGAACGACGTCGGAAGCTCGTCCCAGAGTCGAATCGGGCCGGGACGTGACGGCCACCAGCGGGAGGCCGAGTCGCTTGACCAGCGGGAGGAGCCGGACGACTTCGGTCTCCCCGCTGTGGGAAAGCGCGATGACGGCGTCGCCGCGCATGAGCATACCGGAGTCGCCGTGGAGTCCCTCGGCCGCGTGGAGAAAAAAGGCCGGCGTGCCGGTACTCGCGAAGGTGGAGGCGATCTTGCGGCCGATCTGACCCGATTTCCCCATCCCGACGACGACGACCTTGCCGCGGCAGTTCCACAGGATCTCGACCGCGTCCCGGAAGGCGCCGTCGAGACGGTCGGCCAGCCGGCGGAGCGCGGCCGCCTCCGATCGCAGGACGCGCCGGCCGATCTCGAGGTCCCGGCCGGAACTACCCGCCCGACGTCTCGTGCGGCTCACGGCCGATCGTCTCACGCCCCCCGCCTCGCACGATCGATGCGCAGGACCTCGAGCAGGAGGGTTTCCGTCGCCCCGAGCGGGAACGAGTTGGGGCCGTCGCTCGGCGCACGATCCGGATCCTCGTGGACTTCGAGGAAGAGCGCGTCGACTCCCACCGCTACGGCCGCGCGGGCGAGCACGGGGATCATGCGACGGTCGCCGCCCGAGCGTTCGCCGAGACCGCCGGGAAACTGCACGCTGTGGCCCGCGTCGAAAACCACCGGAAAGCCGAGCTCGGCCAGGATCGGAAGCGACCGGAAGTCGACGACGAGGTTGTTGTAGCCGAAGCACGACCCTCGCTCCGTGACCAGGATCGCCTCGTTGCCGGTGGAGACGACTTTCTCCACGGCCCCCCGTACGTCCCACGGAGCCAGGAACTGGCCCTTCTTGATGTTGACGGCCTTTCCCGTCCTCCCGCAGGCCAGAAGGAGGTCGGTCTGCCGGCACAGGAAGGCGGGAACCTGCAGGACGTCCGCGACCTCGGCCGCGAGCTCCGCCTGCCACGCCTCGTGGACGTCCGTCAGGACGGGTGCTCCCGTCTCCCGCTTCACCTCCTCGAGAAGACGCAGTCCGCCTTCGAGGCCGGGTCCCCGGAACGAGCGGTGGGAAGAGCGGTTCGCCTTGTCGAAAGACGCCTTGAAGACGAAGGGCATGCCGAGCCTTCCGGTGATCTCGCGGAGTGCCGCGGCGTGCCGCAGGGTCGTCTCGCGGTCCTCGAGGACGCAGGGGCCGGCGACGAGCCCGAGCGGCTCTCCCGCCCCGAACGTCTCCGACCCGATCCGCACCCGACGCGTGGAGACCACGGTGGTTCAGACCTGTCGCGCGACGCGCGCCCGGTCGAGAAGCGAGACGCTTTCCGCGAGGCGTCTTCGCTGCAGCGCGGCCCGGACGAAGCCGCGGAAGAGCGGGTGGCACTCGGTGGGGCGGGACTGGAACTCGGGGTGGAACTGGCTCGCGAGAAACCAGGGGTGGTCGGGGAGCTCCACGATTTCCACCAGCGAGCCGTCCGGGGAAAGGCCGCTGAAGGCGAGCCCGTGCCGGTGGAGGATTTCGCGGTAGGCGTTGTTGAACTCGTAGCGGTGGCGGTGGCGTTCCGAGATCTTTTTCTTCCCGTAGACTTGGTGGGCGAGAGACCCTTCCTGCAGGACGCACGGATAGGCTCCGAGCCTCATCGTGCCACCTTTGCGCGCGACGCCGCGCTGCGTCGCCATCAGGTCGATCACGGGATGCGGCGTGCGTTCGTCGATTTCCGTCGAGTTCGCCCCTTCGAGGCCGCACACGTTGCGGGCGAACTCGATCACGGCCATCTGCATGCCGTAGCAGATTCCCAGGAACGGCACCTTGTTCTCGCGCGCGTAGCGAACCGCCGCGATTTTTCCCTCCGTGCCCCTCGGACCGAACCCCATCGGAACCAGGATGCCGTCGGCCGTGGTGACGGCCTCGGGCAGGCCGTGCTCCTCGACCGTCTCGGAGTCCACGTGCTCGATGACGACCCGGCACTCGTTCGCGATGCCGCCGTGAACGAGCGCCTCGTTCAGGCTTTTGTACGAGTCGGCGAGGTCGACGTACTTGCCGACCATGGCGATGCGCACCTCGTGTCTGGGATGCCGCAGGATTTCGACGACTCGCTGCCACTTCGAGAGGTTGGGAGCGGCCGTCCACATGTTGAGCTTGTCGATGATCCGCTCGTCCAGGCCTTCCTCGTGGAAGAGAAGCGGCAGTTCGTAGATGCAGTCCACGTCGACGGCCGTGATGACGGCCTGGGGTTCGACGTTGCAGAAGTGGGCGATCTTGTCCTTGATTTTCGAGTCGAGCTTGAGACTGCTCCGGCAGAGCAGGATGTCGGGCTGGATCCCCAGGCCCGTGAGCTCCTTCACGCTGTGCTGCGTGGGCTTGGTTTTGAGCTCGCGGGCCGCGGCGATGTAGGGAACGAGCGTCAGGTGCACGTAGAGGACGTTCTCGCGTCCCTTCTCGAGCCTCACCTGCCGGATGGCTTCGAGGAAGGGGAGGCTCTCGATGTCCCCCACCGTTCCCCCGACCTCTCCGATCGCCACGTCGGCTCCCTCGGCGGCGAGCTCGATGCGGCGCTTGATCTCGTCCGTGATGTGGGGGATGACCTGCACGGTCCCGCCGAGGTAGTCCCCGCGGCGCTCCTTCTGGATCACGGTGTCGTAGACCTGGCCCGTCGTGAAGTTGTTCTTCCGGCTCATCCGGGTGCTCACGAACCGCTCGTAGTGGCCCAGGTCGAGGTCCGTTTCGGCGCCGTCGTCGGTGACGAAAACCTCGCCGTGCTGGAAGGGGCTCATCGTGCCCGGGTCGACGTTGATGTAGGGATCCATCTTGAAGAGGGTCACCTTCAGGCCGCGGCTTTCCAGCAGAGCCCCGATCGAAGCGGAAGCGAGCCCTTTGCCGAGCGAGGACACGACCCCGCCCGTCACGAAGATGAATTTCGTGCGGCCCTTCGTGCTCATGTCCGGGTTTCCCGTTCTGCCGACCGGCGGGCGAGTTCCAGATCTTCCGGAGTGTTCACCTCGACCGGGACCTCGTCGATCTGCCCGACCTTGATGGGGTAGCCGTGCTCGAGGACGCGGAGCTGCTCGAGACCTTCCGCGAGCTCGAGTGCGGTCGGCTCGAGACGCCCGAGCTCGAGAAGGAAAGCCCGCCGATAGGCGTAGAGCCCCACGTGGCGGGAGGCCCGGACGGTCGCCCCGTTCTGGTAGGGAATGGGGCTTCGCGAGAAGTAGAGGGCATAGTCGCGGGAGTCGGTGACCACCTTGACGACGTCCGGTCTTTCCCATTCGGTGCGGTCGACGAGTCGTGCCCGGACCGTCGCCATGGGGGCGTCGCCTTCCCGGAGCGTCCGGAGCAGCACGCGGAACGCCTCCGTTCCGAGAAAGGGGAGGTCCCCCTGCACGTTGACGACGATCTCGGCGTCGAGACCCTCGGCGACTTCGGCGACCCGATCCGTCCCCGAGGGATGGCAACCCCGGGTGAGAACCGCTTCGCCCCCGAACTCGCGCACCCGGCGTGCGACCCTCTCGTCGTCCGTGGCCACGAGCACGCGGTCGAAGGCTCCGGAGAGCGAGGCTCGTTCGTAGACGTGCTGCACGAGAGGTCTTCCCGCGATCGAGACCAGAGGCTTTCCGGGCAGCCGGGTCGACCCGTACCGCGCGGGGATGATCGCCACGACGCCCTGAGCCATGAAAAAAAACCGCACCCCGTCTCGGGGTACGGGACTCCCCTATAGCAGAACGGGCTCGAAAGACCAAGGCGGGTTGCGTCGACCCGAAAAAACCGGGAGAGAAGGGATCATGGGATCGCCCACGCGCATCCTCCTGGTCCGTCACGGCGAGAGCGAGGGAAATCGAGACGCCGTGTTCACGGCCTCCCCCGACGTGCCCCTCACCGCGCGCGGGCACGAACAGGCTCGGCGTACCGCCGAGTTCCTCCGGCGTCGTTACCGTCCGGTGCGACTTCTTTCGAGCCCCTACCGGAGGGCGTACGACACCGCGCGCGTCCTCTCCCCGGTGCTCGGGCTCGAGGTGGAAGTGGACGAGCGGTTCCGGGAGCAAAGCTTCGGGATCTTCGCCGGCCGTCCGTACGCGTCACTGGCGGAAGATCCGGATTTTTCGAGAGTACCGCGCTGGTCGTGGAAACCCCCGGGCGGGGAGTCGTTGCTCGAGGTCCGGGATCGAGCCGGTCCCGCCCTCGACGAACTCGTACGGGCCGCGGCCGGGTCCGAAGTCGTCCTGGTCTGCCACGGGGGCGTGATCCGTGCGCTCTGGGCCCACGTCCACGATTCGTGGGAGGATTTGCCGCCGGTAGGGAACGGCGCCGTCGTCGAGGTGTCCCACGCCGAGGGGCGCTACGCGGCCAGGGTCGTCCGGCACGAGGCCGGGTCGGAACTTGACGCGCAGGTTCGTACCCCCTAACTTCCGCCTCGCCCGCCGGGAGGGATTCGGTCCGTGCGTTACCGAAACACCTTGATCCCCACACTCCGGGAAGACCCCTCCGACGCCGAGGTCGCGAGCCACAAGCTTCTCGTGCGGGCCGGGATGATCCGGCAGGTAGCCCGGGGCATCTACGACTTTTTGCCGCTGGGCCTTCGGGCCGTGCGCAAAGTCGAAGGGATCGTGCGCGAGGAAATGAACCGGGCCGGCGCCCAGGAAATTCTCCTTCCGGCCGTC
The DNA here is from genome assembly GCA_026004195.1 of Candidatus Binatia bacterium. Taxonomy (NCBI): domain Bacteria; phylum Candidatus Binatota; class Binatia (SeqCode); species Binatia bacterium. The sequence goes on along the minus strand of BPIQ01000001.1, from coordinate 810,072 downwards.
TGCCCTGCCGAGCTCTGGCAGGAGAGCGGCCGCTGGGATCGTTACGGCAAGGAGCTGCTTCGCTTTCGGGACCGGTACGATCGCGAGTTCTGCTTCGGACCGACCCACGAGGAGGTCGTCACCGACCTGGTCCGGCGCGAGGTTCGCTCCTACCGGGACCTGCCGCTGAACCTCTACCAGATCCAGGTGAAGTTCCGGGACGAGATGCGTCCCCGCTTCGGTCTCATGCGGGGCCGGGAGTTCCTGATGAAAGACGCGTACTCCTTCCACGCCACGGTCGAGGACTGCGAGCGGGAGTACGAGCTGATGGCCGAAACCTACCGCAAGATCTTCCGGCGCTGCGGGCTCGCGGCCTGGCAGGTGGAGTCCGACACCGGCGCGATCGGGGGCCTTCGCGCCCACGAATTCCACGTGCTGGCGGAGTCCGGCGAGGACACGATCGTTCACTGCCCGAGCTGCGGCTATTCGGCCAACGTGGAGCTCGCGGAAACACGGCCTCCCACGACCGAGAGCGCGCCGCCGGGCGGCCCGAAAGAGAAAGTCGCTACACCGGGCCGGAGGACGGTCGAGGAGGTGTCGGCTTTTCTCGGCCTGCCGGCCGACCGTTTCGTGAAAACCCTCCTCTACCGGACCGAAGGGGAGGAGGTCGTCGCCGTCCTGGTTCGCGGCGATCACGAAGTGAGCGAAACGAAGCTGAAGAACCATCTCGGAGTCGCGTGGGTCGCCCTGGCCGACGACGCGACGGTCGAGCGGATCACGGGTGCACCCGTCGGGTTCGCGGGACCCTCGGGACTCCGGGTACGCCTTCTCGCGGACCGTGCTCTCCGGGGCGCTCGGGGCATGGTGAGCGGAGCCAACGAGGCGGATGCGCACTGGGTGGGGCTCGACCAGGAACGGGATTTTCCCGGAGCCGAGTTCGGTGACTTCCGTCGAGCGGAAGCCGGCGACCCCTGTCCGCGTTGTCCCGAAGGACGCCTCGAGGCGCACCGGGGAATCGAAGTGGGCAACATCTTTTTCCTCGGGACGAAGTACAGCGAGCCCATGCGGGCGACGTTCCTGGACGCCGAGGGTCGCTCCCGTCCCGTCGTGATGGGGACCTACGGGATCGGCATCACGCGCACGGTGGCCGCGGCGGTCGAGCAGCATCACGACGAAAAGGGAATCGTCTGGCCCCCGACGATCGCTCCGGCCCACCTCCACCTGCTCCCCACCCACTGGTCGTCGCCGCCGCTGCGGGAGACGAGCGAAAGGCTCTACCGGGAACTCGGAGGCGCGGGTGTCGAAGTCCTGCTGGACGACCGGGAAGAACGCCCCGGGGTCAAGTTCGCGGACGCGGACCTCCTCGGGCTTCCGCTGCGGCTCGTTCTCGGACCCAAGAGTCTCGAGCGCGGCGTGGCGGAGTGGAAGGAACGGGCGGAAGCGCAACCCGTGGAAGTGCCGCTCGGAGAAGTCGTGCCGCGCGTCGTCGAGTGGTTGCGCGGCTCGCTCGAGCGGAGCAAACACGGCTGACTTGCGCTCGGGAAAGGGCCGAACCTAGAATTCGCCCGATGGCGGGAGGGGGTCGCACGCCGGCGGAGCCGGGCGAGTCGGGAGCTCGGGAGCGACGGCACCGCAAACGGGAGCTCGTCGTCCTCGGTTCGGTCGGGCTTCTCTTCGGGGCCCTGGCTTTCCTCGAGACGCGCACGGGGCTCTGGGAAGCGGAGGACAAACTCGTCGGCAACGTTCTCTTCTTCGTCCTGATCAACCTGAACCTGATCCTCCTGATCCTTCTCCTGTTCCTTTCCCTGCGGAGTTTCGTCCGTCTCGTCCTGGACCGCCGGCGCGGCGTCCTCGGGTCTCGCCTTCGGACGCGGCTCGTCCTGGCTTTCGTGGCGTTCACGCTGGTCCCCACGGCGGTTCTGCTCGCTTTCGCCCAGGGATTTCTCGGCAAAGCTTTCGATTTCTGGTTCGACCTCAGGATCGAGCGCGCTCTCGAGGAGGCGCTCGAGACGGCGCAGTCGGTCTACCAGGAGCGGGGTGACCGCGCCCTCGAGAAAGCCACGAGAATCGGCGAGGAGCTTCGGAAGTTTTCCGGCCGCACCGAAGCGCTCGAGGCGCGGCTCGAGGAGTTGCGCAAAAAAGAGGGTCTCCGGGGCCTCTGGCTCCTCGGCCGGGAAGGAGAAGAACGGCTCGTCTCCAGCGGCCGACTCGAGGCGGAGGAAGTGCCAGGCCTCGCAGCGGCGCTCGAGAGGGAGGGACGGTGGGTTTCGAGCGGGCGGAAAGGCCGTGTCGTGCGCGCCGCGGTCCACCTCGGCCCCGAGGGGCCGTGGAAGGCGGTCGTCGTGGAGCTGGACGTGCCCGCGGGCTTGCGGCGCGGACTCGCGCGTGTGGCCGACACCTACCGCACGTTCCGCGAACTCGAGGTCCTGCGAAGGCCGATGAAAAACAGCTACTTTTTGAGCCTTTCGCTCGTCACGCTCGTCGTCGTCTTCACGGCGAGCTGGTTCGGGTTCAGGCTGGCCCGGAGCGTGACCGGGCCCATCCAGAGGGTCGCGGAGGGGACCCGCGAAGTGGCGCAGGGAAACTGGGGGTACCGAATCGAGCAAGAAGGAGACGACGAGCTCGCGACTCTCGTCCGCTCTTTCAATTCCATGACGGCCCAGCTCGAGGAAATGCACGCACGACTCGAGGAACGACACCGGTACATTCGCGCGGTGGTGGCTCACGTTTCGATCGGTGTCGTGTCGATCGACGCGCGGGGGATCGTCCGGGGAGCCAACCCGGCCGCCCAGAACCTCCTCGGCCTCGGAGAGGCGCAGCTCGTCGGCAAACCCTGGCGGGAAGCCTTCGGCCGGGGGGAGACGCAGGGGCTCGGAGACCTCCTCGCTTCCGTACGCCCGGGGGCCTGCCTCTCCAGCCGACAGCTCCGGCTGCGGTCCGGACCCGGGGCACCGGTCGTGCGTGCTACCGCCCGGCTTCTCGCGGACGAGGAGGGACGCTCCCTGGGCACCGTGTTGTTGCTCGAGGACGTCTCGCAAGCGTTGCGGATCCAGCGAATGGAAGCCTGGAGGGAAGTCGCCCGGCGGATCGCGCACGAAATCAAGAACCCCCTCACCCCCATCCAGCTCTCCGCCCAGCGGTTGCGCCGGAGGCTGGCCCCGCGGCTCGCGGGGGAAGAACGAGCCGTCCTGGAAGACTGCACGAGCACGATCGTGCGGCAGGTGGAGGATCTCGAGCGGCTCGTCGATTCTTTCGCCCGCTTCGCTCGCTTGCCTACGGCGGAACGTTCGCCCGTGGAACTGAACCGCTTGGTGGAGGAAACGGTCGCGCTTTTCCGCGAGGCTCACCCGGACGTGGTCTTCGCCCTCGAAGTCGACCCCCGGCTTCCGGTGGTGGCCCTCGACCGGGAGGCGGTTCGGAGGGTTCTCGTGAATCTCCTGGACAATGCCGTCGGAGCTTGCCGCGAGCCGGGGGCCGCCCGGCCTCCGGTCGTGGCCGTCACGACCGAGCTCGATTCGAACCTGCAGGTCGTGCGCCTGGTCGTTGCCGACAACGGTTGCGGGGTTCCCGAGGAAATCCGACACCGCCTGTTCGAGCCGTACGTGTCGACGAAGCCCGGGGGGACGGGACTCGGGCTGGCGATCGTGTCGGCCATCGCGGCGGACCACCGGGGTTACGTCCGGTGGACCGAGAACGTTCCGCGGGGCAGTCGCTTCGTGGTGGAATTCCCCTTGCGGGAAAGCGAGGAAAAGGTCGCGGTGTAAGGAGGGGAGGCATGCCGAGAGTGCTGGTGGTGGACGACGAAAAGGACATTCGGAGCTCCCTGCGGGGAATCTTGACCGACGAGGGTCTCGAGGTTCTCGAGGCCGAAAACGGTCGGCGAGCGGTCGAGCTGGCTCGGAAGGAGCGCCCGGACGTGGTGCTTCTGGACGTCTGGATGCCGGACGGAGACGGGCTCGAGATTCTCCGGGAACTGCGCAAGGAGTTCCCCCCGCCCGAGGTCATCATGATCTCCGGCCACGGCACCATCGAGACGGCGGTGCGGGCGACCCAGTGGGGAGCTTGCGACTTCGTGGAGAAGCCTTTTTCGCTCGAGGGGCTCTTGCGGGCGGTCTCGAGCGCCCTCAGGCGGCGCGAAGAAAACCCGGAGGCGGAGCCGTCTTCGGCCCACGGCCTGCCCTTGCCTCGCCCCGTGCGCACCCCGGGTGGCACGGTGCCGCAGAGGACGATCCGCCGGAGTGTGGTCGCCACGGGTCATGGCCTGCATTCCGGCCAGAAAACCGGCCTCTTGCTCCGCCCGCTTCCGCCCGACTCCGGGATCGTTTTCACGAACCTTTCGGGGGACGCGTTTTTGCCCCTCGATTTTCGCTACGCGGAGTCGACGGGCTACGCGACTTCCCTCTACGGGTGCGGGCTGCGGGTTCGGACGGTCGAGCATCTTCTGGCCGTCTTCCACGCCTACGGGATCACGAACTGCCTCGTGAAGGTGGAGAAGGAAGTGCCCGTCTTCGACGGCTCGGCCGCCCCCCTGTGCGAGCTCGTGGAGAGCGCCGGGATCGAGGAGCAGGATGCGAAGGTGGAAGAGCTGGTTCTCGAGCGAGCCGTGGAGCTCGAGTTCGCATCCGACCCGCCGAAGAAAATCGTGGCGACGCCGGCGCCGACCTTCTCGCTCGAATACGAGCTCGCTTATCCGCCTCCTATCGGCCGGCAGGTCTACCGATACGAACACGAAGGGCCCGAAGCGTTCCGGAGGGAGCTGGCACCGGCCCGCACGTTCGGCCTTCTCGACGACATCAAGGCCTTGACCGCCCTCGGGATGGCGCACGGAGGGCGACTCGACAATTGCGTCCTGGTGGGCGAGCAAGGAGTTCTCAACACTCCCCTTCGATTCCCGGACGAATTCGCCCGCCACAAGGTCCTCGACCTGATGGGCGACCTCTACCTGCTCGGCCGCCCGCTACGCGCGTCCGTGCGCGCGCAGTGCACGGGCCACCGGGAAAATCTGGCCTTCCTCCGCGCCCTCGGGTGCGCCCGGGATCCGGGACCCGTCAGCTCTTCCGCCTGACGATGGGCCGGAGACCGTGGTAGCGCCGCAGCTCTCGGGCGGTGCGCTCCGCTTCTTCCCGGCCTTCGATCGGCTCGGTGTGGAGCTCGTAAATCCGCCGGCCTTCCCGGTCGACGCGGCGGAGGATGACGGGGAGACCGCTCTTTCGGAGGGTTCGTCTCCAACGTTCCGCCCGGCGGAGATCGGCGAAGCTCGCCACCTCGATCGTGTAGGTCGACCCCTCGATCGCGGATTCGGGGGTGCCGTCTCCCTCGGCGAGCTCGCTCGGATCGTCCGCCTTCGCGGCCACTTCCACGATCGGTTCCGCTTCGAAGCGCACGGAAGCGCCGAAGGCGAGGAGCCTTTTCACGTCACCCCAGAGATCCTGCGAGCCCAGGATCGAAACGAGCAGGATCCGGCCGTCCTCGAGAAAAGCCGCTCCCACGAAACACTTCTTTGCGGCACGCGTCCAGCCCGTTTTCCCGAGAACGAGCGGACCCTTTTCGTAGAGGAGTCGGTTGCGATTCCGGAGGTGGAAAGCTCTCCGACCCGCCCGTACGGGACGAACGAGGCCGGTTTTCGACGCGGCGATCTCGAGAAAGAAGGGTTCTTTCAGGGCTTCGTCCAGGATCCTCACCAGGTCGCGAGCCGTGGCCCGGTGGCCCGGCGCCGGAAGCCCGTGAGGGTTGACGAAGTGGCTCCGCGTCGCCCCGGCTTTGCGAGCCTCGCGGTTCATCAGTTCGGCGAACCGCTCCACCGAACCTGCGACACCCTCGGCCAGCACTTCCGCTGCATCGTTGGCCGAGGTGAGGAGCAGGGCGTAAAGGAGGTCCGACGTACGCACCTGCCAGCCCGGACGGAGGTAGAGCTTGGTCGGAGCGGCGGAGGCGGCCTTCCGGCTCACGGGAAGGAGGGCGTCGGTGTCGCCGTAGCGAAGCGTCACGAGAGCGGTGAGCACCTTGGTCGTGCTGGCCGGAGGCAGTGGCAGGTCGGCCGCTCGTTCCCAAAGAACTCGGTTTCGGCCCCGTTCCACCAGGATGCCCGCTTTGGCCGTGACCCTGGGGGCGATCTCTCCCGCCAGTGCTGCGGCCCCCCAGAGGAATCCGAGGACCGCCACACCTGCTCCAGCCGTCCACCTCTTCATCGCCGAAGTTCTCTCCCCCCTCGGAGCCTAGCTTGTCTGCGGCAATTCCCCGACAATGTCAAACCGGAGAGAGGCGGATGACCGGAGATCGCGGAGGTTCGTCACAGGCCCACTCGGCGCCTTCTCCCGTGCAAGCCCGGGACCACCGCTGGAAGCGGCGTTGCCGCCGGGCATTCTTCGTCTCCTTGCTTCTCGCTCTCGGGTTCGGCGTCGCACTTTTGTCGCGTCCTGTACTGGAACGTAGGGTTTCGGAGGAGATCGAAAGGCAGCTCGAAAGTGCGACCGGCCTGCCCGCAAGGCTCGAGTCTTTTGCATTCACCTGGCCTCCGGGCGTTCGCGTCGGCAAGGTCGTCCTCGGGCGCGCACCGGCTCCGGCCGCCGAAGGGAGGGAACTGCGCATCCTGGTCGACGTGGCGGCAAGCCTGCGAACCCGACGCGTTTGGCTTGCGGCGGAGTCGAGTTTTCTTCGACTCCGTCCGGACCTCTTCCCGCCCGCGACGCGCCCTCGGTCTTCCGGCCCGCCGGGGGAGGGGGGAGTTCGCCTTCCCGTGGCGGGTGTGTTCCGGGTGGCGGAGCTCGAGTTGGGCTCGGCCGAGTGGGGGTTGGTCGGCCAGGGAGTGGAACTCCGGCTCGAGCCCCTCCCGGATCGGAGGGCAGACGAGGCCGTGCTTCGGAGTTCTCGGCTCCGGTTCGAGCGAGAAGGGAAGGTAGCGTCGTTCGAAAAGCTCCTTCTGGCCCTGGAGGTGGGCCCGAAAATCCTGGCCCGCCGCGTCGGGCTCTCGGGGGACATTTTTCGTGTCGCCGGAGAAAGCAAGGACGGGGCACGGCTCGAGTTCGAGGGGGCCCTCGAACTCGGTGCTTGTGCCCGCTGGCTCGGCATCGGGGAGCGCGAGCTTCGGGGAGAGGTCTCTTTCGGCGGGACGCTTCGGGGTGATCTCCGCGATCCGGAGGCGGAAGTCCGGCTGGAAGGGCGATCGGTGGCCTACCGATGGGTGGGTGCGGATCGGGCGCAGGCGGAGCTCGAGTGGAAGGAGGGGAGACTGCGTGTCCTTTCGCTCGGATTCGAATCGTCGGCGGGACGACTCGAGCTCGGAGGGGAGATTCGCCCCCTGCCACCCTACACGTTCGGGGCGAGGCTCGAGGGCCGGGACTGGCCCCTTCCCGAGGGCTACGGGACCCTGGTTCGCGGGGAACTCGAGGTGAGAGGAACCTTGAGCCCGCTGAGTGTCGAAGGGCAAGGGGAAGCGCGCGGCACGACCAAGGTCGGGCCTCTGGTTTCTTCTGCCTCGTTCCGGATGGCCGGGGCCGAGGGCCGGGGACAGCTCGAGGCTCGGGTCGGCGAATGGGCCGAACTCGTTCTGCGCGGGGCGCGTGGGAGCGAGGGCTGGAGCGGCCTTCTCGAGGCGGAGGTTTCCGACCTCTCCCCCTTGGGTTCGCTCGGATTCGAGGACGTCGAGGGGGGTAGGCTTCGGATCGAAGGAACGCTCGGGGGCTCCGGGAAGCTGCCCCGGATCGAGGGAAGCCTCGCAGCGGAGAACCTTGCCATCCGCGGTTCCGTGTTCGGGAAAATCCGGGCGGTCTTCGTGACGAACGACGAGAGAGCACGCATCCCGGAGTTCTCGGTCACGGGTTTCGGGGGAACGGGAGGGGGACAGGTCGGGTGGGATTTTCGTTCCGGAGACGGGGAGTTCGAGCTTTTTTGGAAGGGCGCCAAGGTGGCGGAAATCGCCCCCTTCCTGCGGCGCTTCGACGTGCCGGTTCCTTTCCGAGGCGGAGTCCTCCGCTTGCGGACTCGAGGCGTGCGGTCGGGCGGGCGGTGGCGTTCTGCCGAGGCCGAGCTCGTCGTCGAGGATTGTGTCCTCGAAAAAGAAACCCTGCTCTGTGCGGCGGAAGGACGCTTCGCCGAAGGGGGGTGGTCCGTTCGGGTCGACGCCGAAGGCCGGGAAGGAGGGGCTTTCCTTCGGGCCGAAGGCGAGGGATCGGTGGTGGAAAGAGGCGAATTCCGCGTGCGCAAGCTGCCTCTCGAACGCTGGTTGCCCGCTCCCCTGTCGGCTCGTCTGGGCGGGCGTTGCGATGCCGAGGCCAGTTTCGAGGGTCCCCTCGGGCGGCCTCGGGGTGCCGGGAGCGCACGGATCGAGGGGTTTCGGCTCGGGAGCCACGAGTTCGGGGTGGCCGAGCTCGGGTGGTCGAGCGACGGCCACTCCATGGAGGTCCGCTTCGAGACCGGCGACCGAACGGCTTCCACGAAGGCCGTCCTCGATTTCCCGCGCGGTCGTTTCGGTGTGGACGGGGAGTTCCGGGGGTTCGACTTGGCCTGGTTTCTGCCCGCGGGCGAGGGCACGGAGCTCTCCTGGGACGGCAGCATCCGGCTCGGGGGGAATCTCGCTACCTGGTCGGAAAGCGTGGCCGGACGCGTGGTGCTCGAGCGGGTCCGCGTTGCCGTCGGTGCAAGAACGCTCGGGAACGTGAGCCCTGTTTCCATCGAGCTCGAGGGGGGACGCGCCGAGGCACGAGGGTTCGTCCTTTCCGGAGAGCTCGGGCGCGTGGAGGTGACCGGGTTCGCCTCTTTGCGGGGAGAGGTGGACGCATCCGCTCTTTTGGACCTCGACGCCTCGGTGCTCGAACTGGTCGGAGACCCGATCGTGGCCGGCACCGGCCGGATTGTCGGCTCGATTCGTGTCCGGCACGACGGGTCGTGGGATCTACGCGGGGAAGGGACGCTCGAGGACTTTTCCCTCGATCTCGGCCTTCCCTTCTCGCCGACGGAGACGAAGGGGAAGGTCTTTTTCGAAGGGCAGCGGCTCTTGCTGACCGAGGTAGCCGGGAACCTCGGCGGGGGACGTTACGAGCTCGAGGGGACGATCGACTTCGCGGCGGGCCCCGACCTCCGGTTCCGTGTCCGGCACTCGACCCTCGGGATTTTCGACTGGCTCGAGGAACAGGTCTCGGCCGACGCGCGGCTCGCTGGAAGTTGGGAAAAGCTCCGCCTTTCCGGCGACGTGACGGTCGAGAGTGCCGTCTACGACAAGAACGTCGCTCTGATCGAGCTCGCGCCGTGGTTCCGGAAGCGGATCGAGACCGCGCGTTCGACCGAAGAGGGGAAACCGGTCGAGCTCGACCTCCGCATTTCGGCGCCGGAGGGGGTTTTCGTCGACACGAACGTCGCGAAAGCGGAGCTCCGGGCGGACTTGCGGGTGAGCGGTACGACTTCCGAGCCGAGGGTGACGGGGGAGGTGGAGGTTCTCGAGGGCGAAGTGGTTTTCGGTCGCAGGGTGTTCTCGCTCGCCGAAGGGACGATCCGTTTCCGCGGGCGGAAAACGCTCGATCCCCTTCTGTCCTTTCTCGCCACGACGGAGGTGGCCACGCCGGACGAGGATTACACGATCGTGGCGCAGGTCTCGGGCTCGCTTCGGAGCTACCGGGTGACGCTGTCGTCGCCCGACGCGGGGTTGAGCCAGACGGACGCACTGAGCCTCCTGGTCCTGGGCCGGACGGCGGCTCAACTCCAGCAGGCGGGCGGCCCCCTTCCCGTGGGTGATCTCGTGGCTCTGGCTCCGGTGGTGTACGGAGGCGGCGGGGGGCTCGGGCTCGAGCGCTACTTTCCCGTCGATCGACTCGAAATTCAGCCTTCCTACTCGCCCGCTACGGGGGCTTTCTCGCCGGTCCTCGTGGTCGGGAAGAATCTCTCCGAGCGCATGCGGGCGCTGGTTTCGACCACGCTCGGTGGAGAAGCGCGCAACTCGGTTACGGTGGAGTACGAGATCACGGCGGAGATCCTCGCCGCCGGGACGTGGCAAAACCAGACCGAAACCACCGAAGGGGCCTTCGGTGCGGACCTCAAATTCCGCCACTTTTTCCGCCACCTTCCACGTCTCTGTCCGTGGTCGGGGTCCGAAGCGGGCGAGACGGTTCGTTGAGGCCCGTGTTCGCCCGCGCTGCCGTGGTTCTGGTCGCCTGGTGGGCCGGTTTCGCGTCCGCCGCCACCGTGCCGCCCCGCTTCTCGGGTCTCGTGGTTCGGGACGTGGAGTTTCGCTCGGTCGTACGGGTGGACGCAGAAGTCCTGCGGCGACTCCTCCCGGTCCGAAAGGGCCGGCCTCTTCGCGAGCAGGACGTCGCGCGGAGCGTCGAGCTCCTGCTGCAGAAAGCGGTCTGGCGCGAGGTCGAGCCCGGCTTTTCGGAGGCGGACGGGGGCGTGAAAGTGGTTTTCGAGCTGCGTCCCGCGACCGTCGTCACCGGCGTGGAAGTTCGCGGTGTCCGGCACCTGTCGAGACGGGCTCTTTTACGCCGGGTCCGCTTTCTCGAGGGAGAGGTGCTCGACCCCGAGCGGGTGGCGGTCGCGACACGGCGCATTCTGGAGCTTTGCGAGCGCGAAGGATTTCCCCGTGCCCGAGTTCGCTGGGATTCCCGGCCGGAGCGCGAGGGAGAAGCGCGGGTGGTGTTCTTCGTGCGGGAAGGCCCCGCGCTCCTCGTCCGTTCGGTGAGCTGGCAGGGGACGGGGGACGTCGGACCGGCCGAGCTTCTGCGGGTCGTCGGCTGGAAAGAGGGGCTGCGCTGGACGTCACGCAGGCGGAAGGAGTGGGAGACGAAACTCGTCCGCTTCTACCGGAAACGCCGGCACTACGCCGCGAGAGTCCGCCTGGAGTGGGAGGACGAGGAGACAGGCCGGCTCGCCGTACGGGTCGAACCCGGCCCGGTCCATCGCGTGCGGTTTTCGGGCAATCGCAGCTACTCGGACCGCCGACTCTTTTCCCTGATCGATCTCGAGCGCCGCGTGGTGGTGACGGACGGGACCTGGCGGGAGCTCGGCCGGCGGATCGAGGAGTTCTACCGCGAGGAGGGTTTCGCCAAGGCGAACGTCGATTGGACGATCGAGCGCGGTCGCTCGAAGCGGATCCGCTATCGGATCGAGGAGGGGAGGCGGTACCGTGTGGGCAGCGTCCACGTGGAGGGCACGAAAAGGGTTTCGCGTCGAGCCATCGTGCGACGGCTCGAGATGCGTCCTCCACGGCTTCCCTTCTGGCGCAAGCCGTTCTTCCGGCCCGGGCGGTTCGAGGAGGACCTGCGGCGGATCGTGGACTACTACCGCGGCAGGGGATTCCGGAAGGCGCGTGTCGTCCGGCACGAGATCCGGTGGGACGAAAAGAGAGGACTCGTACACCTGCGGATCGAGGTCGAGGAGGGACTGCCGAGCCGTGTCCGCTCGGTGCGCGTGGAAGGTGCCCCGGAGGGTTTCCGGATTCCGCCCCCCGACGTGGCCGTGGGCGGGCGCTGGGACGGCGAGCGGCTCGAACGCGAACGCGCACGTGTCGAGTCGCTGCTCCGGCAGGCCGGCTATCCCGAGGCCGAGGTCCGATGGGAGACCGCGCCGACGAGGCGGGGCGGAGTCGAGTGGGTGGATCTGGTGATGCGAATCGTGCCCGGTCCGGAGGTGCGGTTCGGCACGCTCCTGGTGAAAGGCAATCGGCTCACCAAGGATCGGGTCGTCCTCCGCGAGCTCGGCTTTCGGGAGGGGGATCCCTTCGGGGAAGAAAAACTCGTCGATGCCGAGGCCCGGCTCTACTCGCTCGGTCTTTTTCGCCGGGTCGCCGTGCGCCCCGGGGGCTCGGACGCGAACACCGTTCCCGTGACGGTCGACGTGGCGGAAAGGCCCCCCGGAAGCGTCGAGTACGGTTTCGGCTACAACACGCAGCTCGGGTTTCGGGCCTTCGGGGAGCTCGGGTACCGCAATCTGGGCGGAATGGCCCGGAGCGCTACGCTCCGCGGAGTCGTCAATCTCGACGCGAGTTCCCTCCGCCCGGACCAGTTCCTGGGCGACCTCGGCCTCAGGGATCCACGGCTTTTCGACAGCCGCTGGAGCGGGCGGCTCAACCTGATCGCACAACGGAGCACGCGGGAAGTGGATCGGTTCGACCTCCAGCGTTGGAGTGCCGTCGGGGCCGTCGAGAGGCTCCTGTTTCGGCATCTCACCTTCGGCCTCGAGGCACAGTTCGACGCGAGCGACGTCTTCGACGTTCCCGACGACGTCCTCGCCGACCCGCGGCTCGAAGGCGTGGACGATCAGGGGTTTCTCAGGACGGTTTCGGTCGGGCCGTTTTTCGTTCTCGATCGCCGGGACCACTCCCTGGCGCCGACGCGCGGCACGTTCGATTCGTTGCGTCTGGTCGGGAGCGCGTTTTTTCTGGGCTCCGAGCTGGACTTCGGAAAAATCGTCGCACAACACGCGCAGTACATCCCGCTCGGGAAGGGCCTGGTTCTGGCTTACTCGCTCAGGGGAGGGTGGGCGCGGCCGTTCGACGGGCGCCGGACGTTGCCGATCCGCGAGCGGTTTTTTCTGGGCGGCCGCTCCACGGTTCGGGGATTCGACGAGAACAGCATCGGTCCGCAGGGCGCCGAGGGAAGTCCCCTCGGCGGCGACCTCGTGGTGAACACGAACGTGGAGCTCCGGATCCCGCTCGTGTGGGGTTTCGAGGCGGTGGGCTTTTTCGACGGTGGTGCGGTGTACTTGCAAAAGGAGGACATCGACCTCGGGGACTTTCGCCGGAGCGCAGGCGCGGGACTTCGGTACCGGACTCCGGTGGGGCCGATCAGCGCGGACTACGGGATCAAGCTCGACCGCCGGTCGGGAGAGTCTTTCGGGGCTTTCCACTTCACGATCGGGACGATTTTCTAGTCGCCTCGCCTAGTCGGTTCGGTCGGCCAGGGCCTCCCGGGAGCGGTCGAGAAGCCTGCGGAAAAACTCGACGGCCGGCGGCGAACTCCAGTCCTGGAAGCCCACGTGATGGAGGACGACCTTCCCGTCCCGGTCGATGACGAAACTTTCCGGATACCCCGTCACCCCGAATTTGCGGGCCACTTCCCCGCGAGGATCGAGGAGGACGGGGAACGTGAGACCGAGCTCCCGGACGTACGGCTCGACGGTGGTTCGCCCTTGTTCGTCCTGGCTCACGGCGAGCACGGTGAGGCCGTCCCGCGAAAACCTGCGGTGAAGTCGCTCCATGGACGGCATTTCCTCGCGGCACGGCGCGCACCAGGTGGCCCACACGTTGAGCAGCACGACGCGACCGCGAAAGGCGGAAAGTCGGACCTTCTGTCCGTTCAGGTCCTCGAGTTCGAAGTCCGGGGCCGGGAAGCCGGCCCGGGTCCGCTGCACGTACTGCTGGTACCAAAGCCCACCGGCGACGGCGATGGCGAAAAACACGACCGGAGCGAGCCAGCGGCGCATACGGGTTCGGGGAGAGCCTACGCTGCCCGACGTCGCCGGCCAAGGTAGGCGAGGGACGAAAGACCCGTGAGGGCGAGAAGCGCGGAAATCCACTGGGCCTGGGAAAGGCCCAAAAGGACGGGGGGATTGATGCGGACGAATTCGATCCCGAAACGGAAGGCGGAGGCCAGGACCAGGTAGAGCGAAAAGCGGGCACCCGGGGGCAGGGAGCGTTTGCGCAGAGCCCAGAGCACGGCGAAGACGAAGAGGTAGGCGAGGCTTTCGTAGATCGGGGCGGGGTGCACCCGAACGTCCTGCGGGAGCCCGGCGGCGCGAGTCCACTCCTCCCAGCCCACGATGGCGTTCGGATAGCTGTGAGCCCAGGGAAGGGAAGTGGGCTTTCCCCAATCCCCGTCACCGGCCAGCTCGCACCCGATCCTTCCGATCGCGTGTCCCAGGGCGAGCCCCGGCGCGGCCGCGTCCACGATCGTCGTCCACGGCACCGCGTACTTTTTCGCGGCCAGGGTGACCGCGAGCGTCCCGCCGACGAACCCCCCGTACCACGCGAATCCGGCCCCGCTCAGCGCGAAGGAGAGGGGCTCCTCGAGAAACGATCGCCAATCGTTCAGGATCGAAAGGACCCTGGCACCGAGGAGGCCGCCCGCTGCGGCCCAGAGAAGGAAGGTCGAAGCGAGCTCGCGCCGGTGACCGGCGCGCTCGAGCTCGAGACCCGTGAAGTAACCCGCAGCGAGGAAGCCCAGCGCCATCATGGCGCCGTAGCTGTAGATTTTCACGGGACCGAAGTCCCAGAGGACAGGATACATGGCCCGGGCGCATGATAGCCGACGCCCGAACCCTTCAAAAGGCCAGCTGCGAGAGCTTGTACGAAAGGTCCTTCCAGCGCTCGTAGGCGCGCTGGTAGGACTCCCGCAAGGACACTTCCGGCTCTACCGTGCGGAGACGGACCATCTTCCGCACGGCCTCTTCCGTCGAGGGGTGGACCCCGGAGCCCCGCGCGACCAGGATCGCACAGCCCAGTGCCGCGCTTTCGGGCTCGCGCGTCACGGACAGAGGCCTCCCGAGGATGGTCGCGCACCGGCGGAGAAGCTTTTCGTTCCGGGTGAGGCCGCCGCTCAGCACGATGTCACCGGGCGTCGTCCCGGTGACTTCCAGGAGCTGTTCGTAGTTGGCCCGGATCGCAAAGCCGATGCTGTCGAGAAAGGCCCGGACGATGTCGGCGGCGCTCGGCCGGACGTGGAGGCCGGGGAACGGGAAGAGAATGCCTCCGGGCCGGTCGGGACGGAGTTGTGTCGTGTCGAAGATCGAGGGGCCGACGAACGAGAAGACCTCCGGCGGGGGGCCGTCCTCGCCGGCCAGCTTTTCGCCGTACCGATAGAGGCTCGACGGCGAGCGTCCCTTCCCGAGGAGCTCGAGAAGCCAGCGGTAAGCGTCTCCGGTGTCGCCGATGTTGCTTTCGAGGACCCAGCGTTCCTCGAGAACGTGGCAGCCTGCCCAGAGGTTGTGTTTCGGATCGAAGGTCGGGCGGTCCGTCACGATCTGGAGCGGGGCCGTCGTCCCGAGCGTCGCTGCCGCCTGCCCGGGCGAGATTGCGCCCGCTCCCAGAAGAGAGCATTGCGTGTCGGCCCCTCCCAGGTACACGGGCAGACCTTCGGGAAGTCCCGTCTCCCGGGCGGCCCTCCGGTGCACTCTCCCGGCCACTTCTCCCGGAGCCCCGACGGGCGGCAGGAGCTCCGAAGGAATGTCGAACTTCTCGAGAATCTCGCGGGACCAGTTCCGGGTCCGGAGGTCGAACATGAGGGATTCCGTACCGTTCGAGGGTTCGGACACTTCGGCGCCGGAGAGCCGGTACACGATCCAGTCGTTCAGCATCAGAATGCGGCGGACGGGCGCGCCTCCCTGCTTGCGGTACCAGAGGTAGCGGACCAGCGGGAAGATGAAGGGGGCCGAGTGTCCCGTGACCTCGTAGAGTCGCTCGGGACCGAGCGCCTCGAGGACCTCGAGTCCTTCGGCGAAGCCCCGGGCGTCCAGGTTCGGCGCGGCCATGACTTCGCGACCTTCTCGATCCAGAAAGACGCAGCCTTCGCGCTGGCTCGTGGCCGCGACGCCGGCGATCCGTTGCGGCTCCACCCGGGCGCTCTCCAGGGCCCGGCGCGTGCATTCGCAGAGAAAGCTCCAGAAGGTCTCGGGATCGAAGTCGAACCGGCGCACGAAGGGAATCTCGGGGTGGGAGGTGATTCGGTAGCTCCAGGGCCGACGTACGGCGGCCAGGCACCGGCCCGTAGCGTCGAAAATCGCGCACTTTCCACCGCCGGTTCCCGCGTCGAGGGCGACGAAAACGGGTGGTCTTCGCATCGATCAGTTCCGCGGAGGGACGGAGAATCGGACTTCGGGGTTCGCGAGATTCCGCGGGCGCTCGCCACGCAGCCAGGACTCGATTCCGGAGACGATCATTTCGGTCTGGCGGCGGACGACGTCCGCGGTGGCCCCCCCGAGGTGGGGGGAGGCCAGCACGTTGGGGAGTCGTACGAAGCGGTTGTCCGACTGGACCGGTTCGACCCAGAAGACATCGAGGGCCGCCCCGGCGAGCGGGCCGTTCAGCAGCGCCTCGTAGAGAGCTTCCTCTTCGACGATGTCCGCCCGCGCCAGGTTCAGGAGAAAGGACCCCGGCTTCATCGACCGAAGTTCTTCGCGGCCGAGCAGGCGGCGCGTCGCTTCCGTGAGCGGGCAGTGCAGGGTGAGAATGTCCGCCTCGCGCAGGAGACCGCGAAGGTCGCGCCGTTCGGCTTCGCAAGCTTCGAAGACATCGTCCGACGCGTACGGATCGGTGGCGAGAACCCTGGCCCCGAACGCCCGTACGCGGCGGGCGACCCGCTGCCCGATGGCACCGAGCCCGACGATTCCCACCGTGCACGATCCGAGCTCCCGGCCTCCGAAGCGCGTGTAGACCTCGAGGTAGTCCCGGGGGTTCTCGAAGCGCATCCGCCCGCTTTTGAGCGCCTCGTTCACGGTATAGACGTGCCTCAGGAGGCACAGCATGTAGGCCACCGCGAGGTCGGCGACCGAATCGGCGTTGCGCGCGGGTGTGAAGAGAACCGGGACGCCGACTTGCGTGGCCTTTGCGAGGGCCACGTTGACCGGATCGCCGCGGCAGCACCCCACGAGCCGTAGATCGCAGCGATCGAAGACCTCCTCGTGGACGAAATCCGCCTCCACGACGAGCACGTTCGCCCCGAGTTCGAGAAGCCTCGTGGCGAGAGCGTTCGCGTCGAAGTAGATCGTGCCGGTCCGGCGCCAGTCCTCGTACACGACGTCCATGTGCCGGCGAAGACGGTCGAGCCCTGCGGGGTCGAACGACGCAGTGACCCAGGCGCGCACTCAGGTGATCTCCAGGAGCTTTCTCACCACGGCGACGACGTGCCGCCGAACCCTTTCCCGCGTCGGAGGCTTGCGGACGCTCCCTCCCAGGAGCTGCCGGAACTCGCGACTGTCGAGGAGGAAAAGGAGCATGACGCTGTGTACGGTGAGCATGAAAAGCGTGGACTGGTTTTCGTCGAGGGGGCTGCGGCGGTAATGCCGGGTCCACTCCGAGAACACTTTCCAGGCGGGTAGAAAAACCTCGCGCTCGATTTCGACGTCGGGCCCGTCCTCCTCCAGAAAGCGACGGACGAGCAGCTTGGGGACGGTCGGGTGGTCGCAGAAAAAGTCGAAAAGCCGGCCCATGGCTTCTTCCACGACGTCGGACTCCGGGCCTTTCCTCGAAGTGGTACGACCCACGGACCGGACGAGCGTGACCAGCCGGTCGTAGATGTCCCGAAAGACGGCCACGTAAAGTTGGGCCTTCGATTCCCAGTGGTAGTGCAGGCTCGAGATGTTGACGCCCGCTCGTGCGGCGATCTCCCGGGTCGACGCTCCGTCGAAACCTTTTTCGGCGAAGACTTCCTCGGCGGTGGCCAGGATGCGTTGTTTCGTCGGTACGACGGCGGACTCTAGAGTAGCGCGGCTCACGTTGTCCTCGGGTTCAATCGGTTGACCCAGAAGCTCTGTTTCCTTAGTGCGGAATGACGCCGGGTGTCAAGAAACACCGTTCTTGCGAACTGGACAGCGCCACAGGCTGGGGTAGAATCCGCCGGGCGGTCCAAGGGGAGGTGCCGATGAGGAGGTTCGGGATTGTTCTCGGATGCGCGCTCGTGATGGCCGCGTGCTCGGCCCGGCAAGAGACCGTTCGACCGCTTCCCTGGGAAGCGGTGGTTCCGGCCGCCGGGCCGGACCTGGGCCGTTGGATCGAGGTGCGGAAGACGAGCCGGACCCTCACGGTCTACGAGGGACGTGCTCCGGTTCGCACGTACCCCGTCGTCATGGGACGGGATCCTTTTCGGGCCAAGCTCTACGAAGGTGACAACCGTACGCCGGAGGGGGAATACAGGATCGCGGCCAAGTTCGCCCATCCCCGCTGGCTCTACTTCCTCCTGCTCGATTACCCGACCGAGGCGAACCGCCTTCTCTATCGAGCGGCTCGGGAAGAAGCTCTCCTGCCCGCGTCGAGGGGTCGGACGCCCGGGATCGGGGGCGAGGTCGGGATTCACGGCACGGAAAGCGATCTTTGGAACGAAAGGGGCGAAAACTGGACACGGGGTTGTATCTCGCTGCGGAACCGTGACATGGAGGAGCTCTACTCTCTGGTGGACGTCGGGACACGGGTCGTCATCGAGAAGTAATCGCGGGCGCGGGAAAGGAGCGTGAGAAGATGATCCTCGAACTGGACCTGCAACACGAGGACGATTGGGACGAGTTCGACGAGGACGAGGACCTCGACGAGGACGAGGACTTCGAGGACTTCGACGAGGACGAGGATTTCGAGGATCTCGACGAAGAGGACGAAGAGGAGGACGACGAGAGAGGAGTGGTAGGTCCTCGGCGTGCGGGCCCTGGTCCAGCGGGTGAGCCGAGCACGCGTGCTCGTCGACGGCCGGACGGTCGGGGAAATCGGTCGCGGTCTTCTCGTCTTTCTCGGCGTAGGAGCCGGCGACGGAGAACGCGACGTCGAGTGGATCGCGCGCAAGATCGTGGGTCTCCGCATCTTCGAGGACGAGCGGGGCCGGTTCGAGCACTCCGTGGAAGAAGTGGGGGGCGGCTTGCTCGTCGTCTCGCAGTTCACGCTTTTCGCGGACACGCGCAAAGGCCGGCGCCCGTCGTTTTCCGGGGCCGCGGAACCGCGGGAAGCCGAGCGGCTCTACCGGGCTTGCCTCGAGGCGTTCGAGCGCCTGGGCCTCCCGCCCGCATCGGGCCTTTTCGGGGCCCGGATGCAAGTGGAGCTCACCAACGACGGTCCCGTCACGGTGTGGCTCGACAGTCGCGCGAGCTGAGCGATGGGCAGGGCGGGTTTCTACGAAATTCGTTCGTCCAAGATCCGGTTCGGAAAAGACGGGCGGTGGTACGCGGACGACGAACCGATCGTGAACGAGAGGATCGCGTCGCTCCTGAGCCGACACCTGGTGCGCGAGCCCGACGGGACCTACGCGGTTCGGATAGGGTGGGACCGGGCGCCGGTGGAGGTCGAGGACACGCCGTTCGTCGTGACCCGCGTGGACGGGGACGGCGAGAAGGGGTTCGTCCTCACGCTCAACGACGGCACCACCGAACCTCTCGATCCGACCACGCTCCGCGTGGGGCCGGACGGGGCGCTCTCGTGCGCCGTCAAGGGAGGAGCGGAGCGCGCCCGTTTTTTGCGGGGGCCGCACGCGGAGATCGCCTCTCGGATCGTTCCGTCCGAAGACGGGGGGTATGTCCTGCGCATCTCGGGGAGGGAGTATCGGGTCGACGAGGCCTGAGGATCCCCTGTTCCACGTGGTTCTGGTGGAGCCGGAGATCCCTCCCAATACGGGAAACGTAGGGAGGCTTTGCGCTGCCACGCGCTGCCGCCTTCACCTGGTCGGGCCGCTGGGATTCTCGCTCGACGACAAACACCTCCGCCGGGCGGGGCTGGACTACTGGCCCCATGTGGACTACCGCGCCTACCGGGACTGGACGGCCTTCGAGTCCGAGGGTGGGTTGGCGGGAGGACGTGCCTTCTTTTTCTCCGCGCGCGCTTCCCGGTCCTACCTGGAAGTGTCGTACCGACCCGGCGATTGGCTCGTGTTCGGCAAGGAAAGCTCCGGCTTGCCGCCGGCCCTTCTCGAGCGGAACCGGGAGCGCGTTTTCCGAATTCCCGTGCTCACGGAGCGTGTTCGGAGCCTCAACCTCGCCAACGCGGTCGCGATCGTCGTTTACGAGGCGTTGCGACAGACGGTACTCGCGAGATGAGGCGTTGTCACCGCGGGGCGGGGGGTTCCCACCCCTTGCTTCGGCAGTCCTCGCACACGGCGACCAGTTCCCGCTTCCCGTCCCGGCGGAGGACGATCCCGACGAGCAGCTCCGTGGAAAGGATGCGGCCACAGGCGGCGCAGGGAGCGACGAGCGTCTTGTTTTCCTTCGCCTTCTCGCTAGGCATGTCCGGCTCCGCGGCACGCGCAGGCGCAGCCGGCCCGGGCGCCGCCGCTCCTTGCCCCGAAGCCTCTCTGTTCCACTTCGCGGGCAGGGACGGCGTATCCCACGGAAACGGGGTGGTCGCACCTTATACACAGCCGAATTTCGGCGCCGGCCTCGAACCGCACGTGGGTGAGAACCTCGGCCGCGCAGCGCTCGCAGCGGGCGAAGGGCAGCTCGTGGAAGTCGTCCTTCATCGAGGCCAGCCAGGTTACCGTCGGTTCTCGCCGGAATCCAGATTTTCGGGCCCCAGGATTCTTCGGAGCTCCTCCCGCACCCGTTCGGCGTGGGTCCCGGGCCAGTAGACCCGGCGGCAGCGGCCGCAACGAACGAATTCGGGGGCCGTTTCGAAGACGAACCGGGGTACGAACGGGCGTGCGGCTTCCCGGGGGATGCGTTCGAGGGGTACGTTGCAGCGGGGGCACCGCGAAAACATGGCCCGGTAGGGATCGATCCCGAAGGCTCGGACGACTTCTCGCAGTTGCTCGCGGAAGTGGTCGCTCGAGACGAGGAAGACTTCGGGGTCCCCCTGGCACTTTCGGGCGAGGCTCCGGTCTCGGGTGAGGACGGTCCGGCTCTCGGAGCGGGCGTGCCGAAGCAAGGCCCGGCCGCGCAGATGGGAGCCGTACGAGGCGTCCTGCCCGGTGAGCCGGAGCCAAGTGGCAAGCCGGCCCAGCATGCGGTCCACGGCGAACTTACGGCTCATCGCTCCGGGTCGGAGCAACGATACCCGCGCTACCCGGGAAAGCCAAACCGAGGGGCTCGCGGCCCCCTCGCTCTCGCCCCGGGAGCTTCAGGGGCAGAGTCCCCGCGACGCTCCGACTTTCCGCAGAATCAGATGGGTCTTCGGGCCGTGGGACACGCGGAGCGTTTTGCAGAGCGGGTCGACGGCCAGGAGTGCCCCGCGCGCTCCGCGGGTGTCGAATCGTACCACTCCCGCGGTTCCGCCGCGCACCCGTCGAACCTCCACGTGGGCCACGACTGCACCGTCGATCGAAACGTCGTACCCGCGTTCGGGAAGGTCTCGCACCCGCAGTGTCGCTCGGAGGGAAAAAGGTCCGCGCCGGTACTGGAACACCCCGCGACCTCCCGTGCGGACGAGGCTCTCGAGCTTTTCGGCAAAGCTCGAAGGCGTGGCTCGGGCCTCGGGAAAGAGACCCGACCAGAGAGGAGAGTCGCTGCCTTTTTCACGGACGACGAGAAACGACCCGCGCGGGTCGAGGCCGCGGATTTCCGGCGTGGAGTCCTCTTGCGGGAGGATGTCTTCCACGGGGAGGCCGTCGGAGAGGAGCTCGTAGCGACGGTCCGGCCGAAAAGGGGCCCGAAGGGAGAGGGACGTGTCGCCACAGTCGCTCACGAGCCGCGCGAGCACCGAGCGTTCTTTGCCGTCGAGTTCGGGAAGCGTTCCGAGGAGCCTCGAGGTAGGCCCCGCGAGCTCCTCGAGAACCGGGCTCCCGAGAAGGAGGACGAGCCGCCGTGCGTTCGGCGTGCCCCAACCCGTGACCGAGTCCCAACCCGGGCCCGCCCGGAAGAGCTGGTTGCCTCCCTCCTGCACGTCGAAAAAGGGCGATGGCTCCGCTCGCGCGGCTCGGCACAGTCTCGGTTGGAGGAGTCCCAGAGGCCCTAGGCCGCGCAGCTCCCGGTACTGGTTCGCCACCGCGACCAGTGCCGCCCAGATGGGTGCTCCGACGCTCGTGCCGCCGTACTGCCACCACTGCCTCCGGTACCGCACGTAGTAGCCCGTGGCCGGGTCCGCGTTGAGCGCCACGTCGGCCACGAGCCGCCGAGACGCCTTCTCCGGTTGCCAGAGCGGGCGTTTCCAGACGCGACTCTGCCCGCTCCCGCTGCCCTCCCAGGCGCTTTCTCTCGCACGCGAGCCGTCGGAGTCGACGAAGAGGCTCGTACCCCCGACGGCAGTGACCAGGGGATGGCTTGCGGGAAAATCCACCGAGGGCTCTCCTGGCAGGCAGTAGGCGCCGCTGTCCCCCGACGCGGCAAGAACGGAGATGCCGAGCGCCGCCGCCTTCTGGAAGATGGCATCGGCTTGCTCGAGGTAGCGCGGGGGCAAGGCGTCTTCACAAATGCCCCAGCTCGTCGAGAGTACGGACGCCCGCCCCTCGACGACTGCCTGGTGGTACATTTCCAGAAAAGCCGTCACGGTGTCGTCGCGGGCTTCGTAGACGACGACAGGAGCACCGGGAGCCAGCGAGGAGGCCCACTCCACGTCGAGCGTCGTTTCGTCGTTCGCCTCGTCCCGGGTCTCCCCGAGAGGTACCCTCTCCACGCTCTCGGGGGAGCGGGGGACGTCGAAAACCTGCCAGAACTCGGTGAGGTCGTCGGGATGAAAGGAGCCGACGGTGAGAATTCCGATCGTCGAACTCCGGCCCGGCGTTCCTACGAGTCCGAGCCAATGGAGCCAGTCCATCGCGTAGACCCTGGCGATCTCTCGGGGTGTGAAGGGTGCCCCCCCGGTGCGGGGCATCATGGTCGGCGGCCGAACGATGCGGCGGGGTGCGAGCCGGAGCACGTTCTCGAGACCCTGGACGCTCGTTACGTGCGGTGCGAAGGCTCGGGGAAGCGAGGGGTCCTCCAGCGCCGAATACCGACCACCGTCCGTGCGCGCCAACCTCACCCCGAAGGCCTTTCGAACCGCCGCGGGGCTGCCCCTCGCGAAGACCATGAGGCGGTCGTCGCTCACACGTAGGATTTCGAGACCTTGTTCGCGGAGGTATTCCGCCAGTCGTTCGACGACTTCCGGTGCGGGCGCGAAACGCCGGTCGAATTCCTGGGGTGAGAGAAATTTCTGGTAAAGAGGCGACGACGGGGAATAGAGCTCGAGGAGGAGGCGCTGGAGTGCGGCGCCGTCTCGCCACTTGAGGCCTACGAGCACGGTGACCGGCTGCTCGCTTTGCATCTCCGCTTGTCGAGTTTCGAGACGGTACCGGGGCAGGTTGCCGTCGAGGACCCAGCCGTCCGAGGAGTCGGCGCAGGCCGGATGACAGGCAAAGGTCCACACGACGACGGCCAGAGCCAGGGAAAAGATCGACCGTCCGCTCGGTTTCGGTCCACGCCCGCCAGGACGGTGCATGTGTTCCGGTTGCTTCATCGTGGAAAACTCGCCCGGAGGCTTCTTCGGGACGCCGGCCCGGGGTTTCACGGTGCGCGAAAAGAAGCACCGCTCGTGCCAGGCCCTCCGCTCGGCCCGGACGACGCCCGGAAGCCGGGGATCGATGGCTCCAAAGGAAGGAGGGTGACGCCGGAAGCCAGGATGTGACGGAACGGAAAGACAGCGCGAGAAGACGGGCGATTCGGCTTCGCCGAGGAGCGGCGTCCGTCGGGGCTCCGTGCTTGCGCCCGTGCTCGGGGGGCGTTACTCTCGTGCCGCGCGTTTCGAGACGGAAGCGGCGGGAACCGACGATTCAGCTCGCATGTGCAGTGGCATCCGAATCGGGCGGCGGCCGGCGGCGAGCGCCGCACACGCGAGAGTGGCGGAATTGGCAGACGCACCAGACTTAGGATCTGGCGGATTCGTCCGTGGGGGTTCGAG
This sequence comes from Candidatus Binatia bacterium, assembly GCA_026004195.1. Taxonomy (NCBI): domain Bacteria; phylum Candidatus Binatota; class Binatia (SeqCode); species Binatia bacterium. The sequence goes on along the minus strand of BPIQ01000001.1, from coordinate 786,614 downwards.
TCCCCCCTCTCGCACTCCCGTCGCGTCCCTTGCAAGCGCTCCGTGCGTCCGGATAACCGGACTTGCGTAGGCCTTTCGCCGTGAAAGTACGAGTCGAAACTCTCAGTCCGGTCGAAAAACGCCTCGAGGTCGAGCTTCCCGAAGACCGGGTGACCGAGGAGCTCGAACGGGCTTTCGAGCGCCTTGCGCGGCGAATCGAGCTTCCCGGCTTCCGCAGGGGCAGGGTGCCGAGGTCGTTGCTCGAAAGACGCTTCGGGGAGCAGATCCGGTCGGAAGTGGTTTCGCGCTTGATCGAGGAAGCCTATCAGGAGGCCGTCCGCCAGGAAAACCTGCAACCCCTCGGTCCGCCGGAAATCGTGACGGAAGAGACTCCTCCGGGTCGGCCGTTGCGCTTCGGGGCGACAGTCGAGGTGTGCCCCCTGGTCGAGCTGCGCGACTACTCCGGTCTCGAGCTCGAGCGTCCGCGGATCCCGGTAACCGAGGCCGACGTGGAGAACGCCCTCGAACGGCTGCGCCAGTCCTACGCGCAACTTCGGCCCGTCGAAGGGCGGGACGTGGTGGAAGCGGGAGACGTCGTGATCGTGGACTACGAGGCACGGGACGAGCGTGGGGTGGTAGGGCGGGGAGAAGGGCGAGCTTTCGAGGTGGGAACTCCGAAAAGCTTCGAGCCCTTCGCGACGCGCTTGCTCGGCGCTCGGGTGGGCGAGGCTCTCGAGTTCCCCTTCGCCTTTCCCCCCGAGTCGTCCGAGCCGGGGTTCGCCGGCCGGACGGTCCACTTCCGGGTGCACGTCCGGCAGATCGCCCGGAAGGAGGTCCCGGAGCTCGACGACGAGTTCGCCAAGGACCACGGCGAGTGCGATTCGCTCGAGGAGTTGCGCGCGCGGATCCGTGCCCGTCTCGAACAGGAAGCGGCCGGGGAGGAAGAAAACGTGTTGCGAGCGCGCGCCCTCGACGAGCTGGCCGCGCGGCACGACGTGGAACTCCCGCGGACGCTCGTACGAAGCGAACTCGAGTTCCTGCTCTCGCGGCATGTCGACTTCGCCTGGTGGAGAACGGCGAGCGAGGAGCAAAGGATGGAGGTCGTGGCGGAGCTCCGCGCGAAGTTCGAACCGCTCGCGCGGCGACACGTGAAAACTCGCCTCGTGCTCGATGCGATCGCGGAGAGGGAGGGAATCGAGGTGGCGGAGTCGGAGGTCGATCGGGCGCTGGCCCGAGAAGGCCCGACGCGCAGCCCGGAGGAGTGGGTGGAGGCGCGCAGGCGAATCCGCGACCGGCTGCGGCGAGAAAAGGCGCTCGATCTGGTTCTGGCGCGCGCGCGTATCCGCGAAGGTGTGCTGGAGGGGCAAAACCACGTTGCCGGGGAGCCGGAAACCGGCTAGAATCGGCGTCGTCGCGGGACCTCCGGAGTCGGCATGAACTTGATTCCGATCGTAATCGAACAAACCGGTCGCGGCGAGCGGGCGTACGACATCTACTCGCGCCTCCTACGAGACCGGATCGTGTTTCTCGGGTCCCCGATCACCGACGACGTCGCGAACTTGCTCACGGCGCAGCTCCTCTTTCTCGAGTCCGAGGACCCGGAGAAGGACATCCACTTCTACATCAACTCGCCGGGAGGTTCCGTGACGGCGGGGCTCGCGATCTACGACACCATGCAGTACGTCCGCTGTCCGGTCAGTACGGTGTGTCTCGGACAGGCCGCGAGCATGGCGGCCTGGTTGCTGGCCGCCGGCGAGAAGGGCAAGCGGTTCGCGCTTCCGCACTCCCGGATCATGATCCACCAGCCGCTCAGCACCGTGCAGGGGCCCGCGGCGGACATCGACATCCAGGCGCGAGAAATCCTCAGGCTTCGCGAGCAGCTCAACCAGATCCTGGCCCGGCACACCGGGCAGAGCGTGAAGAAAATCGAGAAGGACACCGAGCGCGACCTTTTCCTCACGGGCAAGCAGGCGGTAGAGTACGGGCTCGTGGATCAAGTGATCGTGAGCCGAGTGGCGAAGTCGGAATGACGAGGGAGGGGCATGCCGAAACACGGTGACGAACGCGGTGGTACGCTGGTCTGCTCGTTCTGCGGCAAGAGCCAGGACGAGGTCCGCAAGCTGATTGCGGGGCCGACCGTCTACATCTGCGACGAGTGCATCGATCTCTGCAACGACATCATCGCCGAGGAGTGCGACCAGGAGGAAGGGCTGGGGTCGGCCTCCGCGGTGCCGAAACCGGCCGAAATCAAGCGCGTCCTCGACCAGTACGTGATGGGCCAGGAGCGCGCGAAAAAGGTCCTCGCCGTCGCCGTTCACAACCACTACAAGCGCATCGACTCGCAGCTCGCGAACAGCGACGTCGAGTTGCAGAAATCCAACATCCTGCTGATCGGACCCACGGGCTCGCGGAAAAACCCTCCTGGCCCAGACGCTGGCCCGTTTCCTCCAGGTGCCTTTCACGATCGCCGACGCGACGAGCCTGACCGAGGCGGGCTACGTGGGCGAGGACGTCGAGAACATCATCCTGAGTCTCCTGCAGAACGCCGATTACGACGTCGAAAAAGCGCAGCGCGGCATCGTGTACATCGACGAGATCGACAAGATCTCGCGGAAGGGAGACAACCCGTCCATCACGCGGGACGTTTCCGGGGAGGGTGTCCAGCAGGCTCTTCTCAAGATCATCGAGGGCACGATGGCCAGCGTTCCGCCCAAGGGCGGTCGGAAACACCCGCAACAGGAATTCCTGCAGGTCGACACGACCAACATCCTCTTCATCTGCGGGGGGGCTTTCGTCGGGCTCGAGGACATCATCCGGAGGCGCATCGGGATGAAGGGGATGGGATTCGGTGCGGAGGTCCGCGCGAGGGACGACCGGTCGACGGGCGAGCTCCTGAAGGAAGTCCAGACCGAGGACCTCATCAAGTACGGGCTCATTCCCGAGTTCGTCGGCAGGCTTCCCGTGATCGCGACGCTCGACGAGCTCACCGAGGCCGATCTGGTTCGCATCCTGAGGGAACCGAAGAACGCCATCACGCGGCAGTACCAGAAGCTTTTCGAGATGGAGGGGGTGCACCTGAAGTTCACCGAGGGGGCGCTCGTCGCCGTGGCCCGCGAAGCGCTGAAACGAAAAAGTGGCGCCCGAGGGTTGCGCGCCATCCTCGAGAGCGTCATGCTCGACGTGATGTACGAGATCCCCTCGCAGCCGAACATCAAGGAGGTGCTCATCTCCGAGGAGGTGATCCTCAAAGGAGACCCACCCATCGTGCTCTACCAGAAAGCCGCGGAATCGGCGTAGGGAAAGAGAGGCATGTTGTTCCGGAACGAGAAAGATCGGAAGGAAACCGGCGGAGGTGGCACCTTGAAGATGCCCCTTCTGCCGCTGCGGGACATCATCGTCTTCCCGCAGATGGTGGTTCCGCTCTTCGTCGGGCGACAGAAGTCGATCCGTGCGCTCGAGGAAGCCATGGGGCGCGACCGCTCGATCTTGCTCGCCGCGCAACGCGACGCGAAGACGAACGACCCGTCGGCCGACGACATCTACCGCGTCGGTACGATCGGTACCGTCGTGCAGCTCCTGCGGCTTCCGGACGGCACGGTGAAGGTCCTGGTGGAGGGGAAGCGGCGGGCACGCATCGTCCGCTTCGTCGAGGAGACGGCCTACTTCCTCGTCGAGGCCCAGCCTCTCGAGGTGACGTGGAAGAAAACGACCGAGATCGAGGCGCTCATCCGTTCCGTGAACTCGACCTTCGAGACCTACGTCAAACTGAACCGGAAGATCCCCCCCGAAATGATGAGCACGGTGGCGTCCATCGACGACCCGGCGCGGCTCGCCGACACGATCGTCGCCCACCTCGGGATCAAGCTCGAAGACAAGCAGTCCCTGCTCGAGACTCTGGACCCGGGAGAACGGCTGGAACGGGTCCTCGGTTACATGCGGTCGGAAATCGAGATCCTGGAGGTGGAGAAACGGATTCGGACCCGCGTCAAGAAGCAGATGGAGAAAACGCAGAAGGAGTACTACCTCAACGAGCAGATGCGGGCCATCCAGAAGGAGCTGGGCGAAAAGGACGAGTTCAAGAACGAGATCCAGGAACTCGAGGAGAAGATCAAGCAGAAAAAGATGTCGGCGGAAGCCAGGGAAAAGGCGGAAAAGGAGCTGAAAAAACTCAAGATGATGTCGCCGATGTCGGCCGAGGCGACGGTCGTCCGCAACTACATCGACTGGCTGATTTCCCTACCGTGGCACGAGTACACGGAGGAAAAGCACGACATCGCGGAAGCCGAGCGGGTTCTCGAAGAAGACCATTACGGTCTCGAGAAGGTCAAGCAGCGGATCCTCGAGTACCTCGCGGTGCAGTCGCTCGTCGGCCAGATGAAGGGACCGATTCTCTGCCTCGTGGGACCTCCCGGAGTCGGGAAAACTTCCCTCGGGAAATCCATCGCCAGGGCCACGGGGCGGAAATTCGTGCGCGTGTCCCTCGGTGGAGTCCGTGACGAGGCCGAAATTCGGGGTCACCGCCGAACCTACATCGGAGCACTCCCGGGCAAGATCATCCAGTGCATGAAGAAGGCCGGCTCGGGGAATCCTGTCTTCCTCCTCGACGAGGTCGACAAGATGTCGACGGACTTCCGCGGGGATCCGTCCTCGGCGCTCCTCGAGGTGCTCGACCCGGAGCAGAACTCCACGTTCAACGACCACTACCTGGACGTGGATTACGACCTTTCCAAGGTCATGTTCATCACGACGGCGAACTCGCTCGAGAGGATTCCGCGGCCGCTCCAGGACCGGATGGAAATCATCACGATCCCCGGGTACACGGAGATCGAGAAGCTCAACATCGCCAAGCGCTACTTGCTCCCCAAGCAGCGGGAGGCGAACGGGCTCAAGCCCGAGAACCTGACGATTTCCGACAACGCGCTCCTGACGATCATTCGCAACTACACCAAGGAGGCGGGAGTCCGGAACCTCGAGCGGGAAATCGCGGCCGTCTGTCGGAAGGTCGCGGTCGAGGTCGTGAAGAAGAAGCAGAACGCTCGCGTCCACGTCACCTCCCGGCAGCTCGTGAAGTACCTCGGGCCGCCGCGCTACCGCTTCGGGCGGGCGGAAGAGGAGCACAAGGTGGGCGTGGCGACCGGGCTCGCCTGGACGGACATGGGTGGAGAGCTCCTGAATACGGAGGTGACCGTGATGCCCGGGAAGGGCAAGCTCATCATCACCGGACGGCTCGGCGACGTGATGCAGGAGTCGGCTCAGGCTGCCCTCAGTTACATCCGGTCCCGGGCCGACGAGCTCGGCCTCGAGCGCGACTTCTACCAGAAGGTGGACATCCATATCCACGTGCCCGAAGGAGCCATTCCCAAGGACGGCCCCTCGGCGGGAATCACGATGGCGACGGCTCTCGCGTCGGCGCTCACCAGGATTCCGGTCCGGAGCGACGTGGCGATGACGGGCGAGGTGACGCTGCGGGGGCGCATCCTGCCCATCGGCGGGCTGAAAGAGAAGGTCCTGGCGGCGCACCGAGGAGGGATCAAGACGGTCCTCATCCCGTCGGAGAACAAGAAAGACGTCCGGGAGATCCCTCCGCTCGTCCTGCGGACGGTCGAGATCGAACTGGTGGACCACATGGATCAGGTTCTGCGGCGCGCCCTTCTCCTCGAGGATCCGGATTCGTTCCTCCGCAAGCCGGCCGAAGAGCACCCGAAGCCGCCCGCTCCGCCACTCGCGGAGGAGACCCCGGGGTCCGAGGTCGTCACCCACTGACCTGCGCCTTTTCTTGACTTGCCCGGAACGGGTCTGTTATCTGGAGCGGCATGACGAAGGCCGATCTGATCGAGTCCGTTGCCAGTAAGGTCGACCTACCCAGGGCGAAAGCCGAACAGGCGGTCAACACGCTGTTCGAGGACATCATCGAGGCCTTGAAACAGGGCGACAAGGTCAACATCTCGGGCTTCGGGACTTTCGCGGTTTCCTCCCGGAAAGCTCGCGTGGGCCGCAACCCGAAGACGGGGGAGACGATTTCGATAGCGGCCTCGCGTGCGGCCAAGTTCAAGGCCGGAAAAGTCCTGAAAGAATCGCTCAACTGATCGGCAAGGACGGCCGCGAGGGCGGTTAGCTCAGAGGGAGAGCATCGGCCTTACAAGCCGGGGGTCATCCGTTCAAGTCGGATACCGCCCACTTCTTCGGCGATTGATTCGCGGAGGTTCCTGCGCTAAGGAGGGCGGTCTTGGGATGGGGTCGTAGTTCAGCCCGGTTAGAACGCCTGCCTGTCACGCAGGAGGTCGCGAGTTCGAATCTCGTCGGCCCCGCCTTTTTTGCCGAGCCCCTTGCGGGCGAGGGGTTCTCGGAGTTCCCGTCGGAACGAGCAGGATGAAAAAACATTCGACACCCATGCTGAGCGCGGAAGAGGCGTTGCGCGAGCGCCGCTGGTACCTGGTGGACGCGCAGGGAAAAACCGTCGGACGGCTCGCCACGGGGATCGCCCGGATCCTGCGGGGAAAACACAATCCCTCGTTCACGCCGCACGTCGACTGCGGGGATTTCGTCGTGGTCATCAACGCGGCGGGTCTCCGCTTCACCGGACGCAAGGCCGAGCAGAAGCTCTACCGTCGGCACAGCGGCTACCCCGGTGGGTTGCGCGCCGTCACGGCCGGGCGGCTGCTGCAAGTCCGTCCCGAGCGCGTACTCCGCGACGCCGTCGAAGGGATGCTGCCGAAGAATCGCCTCGGCCGTCGACTGACGTCCAAGCTCAAGGTGTACCCCGGGCCTCGGCATCCGCACGAAGCTCAGAAGCCGATCGTCCTGGAACTCTGATTTCGGGGAGGACGCGAGTGGAACGGCTCCTTGTGTACCAGGCCACCGGTAAGCGTAAGACCGCGGTGGCACGGGTCCGCTTGCTGCCGGGGGCGGGGAAGATCGTCGTGAACGACCGACCCCTCGAGGAATATTTCGGCCGGCTCACCTCGAGGATGATCGTGCAGCAGCCGTTCGAAGTCACCGGAACCGGGGGGCAGTACGACGTCTTCGTCGACGTCCACGGCGGCGGCGTCTCCGCGCAGGCTTCCGCGATCCGACACGGGATCGCCCGTGCCCTCATCGAAGCCGACCCGGGCCACCGGCCCGCTCTCAAGAAGGTCGGGTTTCTCACGCGCGATCCCCGGAAGGTCGAGCGCAAGAAGTACGGGCGCCACAAAGCGCGCAAACGGCCCCAGTACTCCAAGCGCTAGGCGGGCGAGCGGCGGGGTTCGACGGAGCCGTCACCGGCGAACGAAGGGTCGGCAGAAATGTCCAGAGTCCGTGTGGCCGTGCTCGGGGCCAGCGGATACGCGGGCGCCGAGTGCGTTCGTTGGCTCGCGCGACACCCCGGCGTGGAGATTTCGTGCGTCACGGCGGAGCAGCACGCGGGTGCTCTCCTGGACGAAGTGCACCCGGGCCTCCGGGCTTCCGGCCGGAAACTCGAGCCCTTCGACGCGGAAGAGGTCGTGCGGCGCTCGGACGTCGTACTCGCCGCGCTCCCCGAAGAAAGGGCCCTCGAGGTGCTACCGCCGCTCGTCGAGCGGGGCCGGAAAGTCGTCGACCTGAGCGGTGCTTTTCGCATCAGGGACCCGGAGGAACACCGCCGGTGGTACCGTTCCGACCCCTTTCCGGAGGCGAGGAAGCGGGCGGTGTACGGTCTTTCGGAGCTCTACCGGGACGAGATCCGAACTGCCTCGTTCGTCGCGAACCCGGGTTGTTACCCCACGGGAATTCTCCTCGGGCTGGCTCCTCTTCTCCGCAGAGGTCTCGTTCGGGACAAGGTCGTCGCGGATGCCAAATCCGGGGTGACGGGGGCTCGGCGGAAGCCGAGCATCGAGCACCTTTTCGCCGAGCTCGGCGAGAACCTGAAAGCCTACTCGGTTCTCGTGCACCGGCACGTGCCGGAGATGCGGCAGGAAATGGGTCGGTTGGCCCGGGGCACGGCACCGGAGGTCCTTTTCGTTCCGCATTTGGTGCCCGTGCGCCGAGGCATCCTGACGACCCTCTACGTACGGCTTGCCCGGCCTCTGGGGGAAGAAGAGCTCGGGGGCTTTTTCGCCGAGGACTACGGCAGCGAGCCGTTCGTCGTTCTCGCCCGTGGTCGGTGGCCCGAGCTCCGAGAGGTGCGCGGGACGAACCTCTGCGCCATCGGGTGGACGCTCGACGCCGACCGGACGACGGCCGTCGTCGTCACGGCGCTCGACAACCTGGGCAAGGGGGCCGCGGGGCAAGCGGTGCAGAACCTGAACCTGCTCTGCGGCTTCCCGGAGACGCAGGGTCTCGAGGACTCGGCCTGGCTCCCTTGACCGCTCACTCCGCGTGCTGCCAGAGGACCAGGGCCGCGAGCAGGGTCAGGGCGTTCGCGCTCCACGCCGCCAACGCGGGCGGCAGGGCGCCGTTGCGCCCGAGAGAGACCGCGAAGGCCAGGACCACCCAGTAGAGGAACCCGCTCACGAGCCCCGCGAACACGACGGTGGCGACGCCGGTTCGGTGGCGCAGGCGCCCCCCGAGCGGGATGGCGAGGCAGCCGAGCGCGAGAACGGAGAACGGCACGGCGAGCTTGAGGTGGAGTTCGACGAAATATTCGGACGTGTCGATGCCCTTCCGCCGCAGGGACAGGGCGCGACGGCGCAGGGCGAAAAAGCCGAGTTCCTCCGGCTCGCGATAGGTTTCGAGAAAGTCCTCGAAAGAATCCCGCTCGAGGATCCTCCTCGCCTCGGGCTCCGAAAGAGGCCGCTCGTGCGTACGGCCAGGGAGGCGGCGGACGGCGCCTCGGACCTCCCAACCGCTCGACGTCCAGCGTGCCTCGGGGATGCGCATGACGGCCAGGAGCTCGAAGTCCGGGCCCACGCGGTAGACGGTGACGCCGCGAAGGGTGCGTCGGTGAGGATCGACGTAGTCGATCGTGTAAAAGCCTTCGGCGCCCCGGAACCACGTCTCCGACCCGACCGCCGAGCTGCGTCGAGGGCGCCGCTCCATTTCTTCCCGTCGAACTCGTCGAGCTTCGGCGGTAGCCAGGGGGACGAACGTTTCGTTCCAGAGGAAGGCAGCCAGAGCGACCCCGGGGAGGGCGTAGAGGACGGGAGCGGTGAAGCGCGCGAGTCCGAGCCCGCAAGCGCGCAGCGCGACGAGCTCGTTTCGCCGCGCCATGGTCGCGAGGCAAAGCAGGATTCCGGTGGTGACGGCCGCCGGGCCCGTTTGCGAGACCACGAGCGGCAGCCGAAAGAGAAGATGGCGCAGCACGGTCCCGAACGGAGCCTGTGACCGGAGGAAATGATCGAGCCGATCGAAGACGTCGACGGTAACGTAGAGGACCAGGAAGGCGGCCTGTGCCAGGATGGCGAATCGAAGGCTTTCCCGGAGAAGAAAGCGGGAAAGAAGCCGCACTTTACCCTCTCAGGACCATCCTGGCGACACGGCGCCTTCGGTTCTTCGGCCGACGGCTCCGAAGGCAATCGGACGGGCGCGTAGAAAAAGCTCTCGATTGGCCGAGAAAAGAAAAAGGGCACCGGCCAGGAGGAAAGAGAGGTCGGCGAACCACACCCCGACCCAGGCGGGCCCCCAGCCTTTCCGGGCCAGATCCTGTCCCGCGGTCCAGAGGAGGTAGTAAACCAGAACCAGGCCCAGTACGACGGAAAACGCGTGGGACCGGACGCCACGGGCCGTGCGGATCCCCAGCGGAACGCCCACGAGCACGAAAGCCAGGCAGGCGAACGGCAGACTGGCGCGGCGATGCCACTCCACCAGCGCCGAACGCCCGCTCTCCCCGGCTACGATGGCTCGCCCGAGCTCGGAGGCGGAAAGTGCCTTGGGGTCGCGGTTCGAAGCCGCGGGTGTGCCGGAATCGAGAGAGATCCAGGTCTCGTAAGTCGTGAAGGTGGTCTCCTCGAATTTTCCGAGTGCCGGGCGTCCCGACTCGACCCACCCGTCCTCGAGTCGGAGAAGAACGCGGCGTTTTCCCGCGTCGCGGAGCAGGAAACCCTCCCGTGCGAAAAAGACGTGTCGCTCGCCGGCCTTCCGATCGTCGACCAGCACGACCCCGCGGAGGCGGTTCCCGGGAGGGGCGATCTCCTCGGCGTAGACGACGAAACCCGGGATATCGTCGTAGAACGTTCCCTCCCGCAGGGCGGCCGTCAGGTTGGTCGAGGCGATCTCGTAGAGTGCCCGGTGCATCTCACGACGCGCCCAGGGACTCAGGGACCAGGAGAGCACGCCGGTTGCCAGGCCGCACACGACGGCGAAACGAAGGGCGGGGAGCGTCATCCCGACGAGGCTCACTCCCGCTGCCTTCAGCGCCACGATTTCTCCGTCGGAAGAAAGCCGGCAGAAGGTCGAGACGACGGCCAGCAGCAAGGCCATCGGGAGGGTGAGCTCGAGGAAGACGGGAAACAGAAGGGAGAGCACGGAAAGGACTTGCCTTGCGGATACGCCGCGATTGACGAGCAGGTCGACGACTTTCAAGATCCGGGCCAGGAGGAGTACGAGCGTGAAGGCCCCGACCCCCAGGGCAAAAGCCGAGAGGAGCTCCCGGCGAAAATATCGAGCCAGGGTTTTTCCCACCGGGGCCGGATCCTAATGAAGCGGTCCCGGCGTGTAAACGAGCGAGAAGGTCCGAGGGTGGTCTACGGTATCCGCCCCGTGCTCGAGGTCCTCGACGGTACGCCGTCGCAAATCGAGGTCCTTCTGTTCGCCTCGCGGGAGAGCCCGAAACTCCGGGAAATCCGGGAAAAGGCTCGCCATTGTGGGGTGCCCGTGCGGTTCGTGTCGCGGGACGAGATCGCTCGGCTCTGCGGGACTCCGCACCACCAGGACGTGCTCGCCCTGCTCCCCCCCTTTCCCTACGCTTCGCTCGAGGAGATCCTGGCTTGCCGGCCGGACCTCGTGGCTGCCGCAGACGGGGTCGAAGATCCGAGGAATCTCGGGGCTCTCGTTCGTTCCCTCGCGGCCGCGGGGGCCGGGGGGCTCGTCCTGCCGAAGGACCGCGCGTGTGGCGTGACGCCCGCCGCCGAGAAAACGTCGGCCGGAGCGGTGTCCAGGATTCCCGTCTCCCGGGTCACGAACCTCTGCCGAGCGCTGCGACGCCTGCGAGAGGCAGGGTACTGGATCGTGGGCCTCGACGTGTCGGCCGAGCGGAGTCTCTACGAGGTGGACCTCCCGAGCCCGTTGGTGCTCGTCGTAGGCGGCGAGACCGGAATCCGGCCGCTCGTGGCGAGGCACTGCGACCTGCTCGCACGAATCCCCCTGGCCTGCGGAGTGGAATCCCTCAACCTGTCGGTGGCGGCGGCGCTCGCAGCCTTCGAGTTCCGACGGCGCCAGGGCCTGCCGGCTCGGGGGGAGAGTTGACAGAGTCCGGGGCTGGTGGTACCAAGCACATTTCGCACCAGGGGTGTATCCGGTAGGTTTTCACGGTGAACGGAGGTTCGAGGGCTGAAGAAAGACTTATGCGCCGATGTAGCTCAATTGGCAGAGCGACTGACTTGTAATCAGTAGGTTGCCAGTTCAAGTCTGGCCATCGGCTCTGGTCGGAGGGAGAGGTTCCCGAGTGGCCAAAGGGAGCAGACTGTAAATCTGCCGGCGTAAGCCTTCGGAGGTTCGAATCCTCCCCTCTCCACCTGACGCCGGGTGCAGCTCTGCGGAACGATGCGGGAGTAGCTCAGTTGGTAGAGCATCAGCCTTCCAAGCTGAGGGTCGCGGGTTCGAGTCCCGTTTCCCGCTCTTTCTCGGCGCCTCTCCGACCGGGTTTCGGAGGTGGCTTCGATCGCACGAAATCGAAAGGAACGGAAAAAGCAGTGAAATGGGAGGTCGCCGCGGAGGCGGAAGCGAACCGAGTCCGGTCCGCTGCGCACCCGAAGCCGTGGGCCCAGGTAGCTCAGTCGGCTAGAGCACGTCCTTGGTAAGGACGAGGTCGGCGGTTCGATTCCGCTCCTGGGCTTTTCGTTCCGTAGGGAGGAGACGATGGCGAAGCAGAAGTTCGAGAGGAAGAAGCCGCACTGCAACGTGGGGACGATCGGGCACATCGATCACGGGAAGACGACGTTGACGGCGGCGATCACGAAGGTGTTGTCGGAGAAGGGGCTGGCGCAGTACACGCCGTTCGAGCAGATCGACAAGGCGCCGGAGGAGAAGGCGAGGGGGATCACGATTGCGACGTCGCACGTGGAGTACGAGACGGAGAAGAGGCACTACGCGCACGTGGACTGTCCTGGGCACGCGGACTACATCAAGAACATGATCACGGGTGCGGCGCAGATGGACGGGGCGATTTTGGTGGTGGCGGCTTCGGACGGGCCGATGCCGCAGACGCGGGAGCACATTTTGTTGGCGCGGCAGGTGGGGGTACCTGCGATCGTGGTGTTCATGAACAAGGTGGACATGGTGGACGACCCGGAGCTTTTGGATTTGGTGGAGCTGGAGGTGAGGGAGCTTTTGACGAAGTACGAGTTTCCGGGGGACGAGGTACCGGTGATTCGAGGGAGTGCGTTGAAGGCGCTCGAGGGGGACAAGAGCGAGATCGGGGAGGGGGCGATTTGGAAGTTGATGGAGGCGGTGGACAACTACATTCCGCAGCCCGAGCGGGACGTGGACAAGCCGTTTTTGATGCCGGTGGAGGACGTGTTTTCGATCAGCGGGCGCGGGACGGTGGTGACGGGGAGGATCGAGCGTGGGAGGATTCGGGTGGGGGACGAGGTGGAGATCGTGGGGATACGGCCGACGCAGAAGACGGTGGTGACGGGGGTGGAGATGTTCCGCAAGGTGCTGGACGAGGGGCAGGCTGGGGACAACGTGGGGTGTCTTTTGCGTGGGACGAAGCGGGACGAGGTGGAGCGGGGGCAGGTGTTGGCGCAGCCCGGTACGATCACGCCGCACACGAAGTTCGAGGCGGAGGTGTACGTGCTGACGAAGGAGGAGGGGGGGCGGCACACGCCGTTTTTCGACGGGTATCGTCCGCAGTTCTACTTTCGGACGACGGACGTGACGGGGGTGGCGAGGTTGCCGCAGGGGACGGAGATGGTGATGCCGGGGGACAACGTGAAGCTCACGGTGGAGTTGATCACGCCGATTGCGATGGAAGAGGGGCTGCGCTTTGCGATCCGCGAGGGGGGCCGTACCGTCGGAGCCGGCGTCGTCACCAAAATCCTCGAGTGAGGGCCCCGAGCCATGCGTGAACTCGTCGCTTTGCAGTGCGAGCAGTGCCGGCGGAAGAACTACACCACGAGCCGGAACAAGAAGCGGAGCGGCGAGAAGCTCGCCCTGCGCAAGTTCTGCCCGTTCTGCCGTTCGCACACATCCCACAAGGAAGCGAAGGTCTGACGTACGAGGTGGGTCAGTAGCTCCAATTTGGCAGAGCACCGGACTCCAAATCCGGGGGTTGCAGGTTCGAGCCCTGCCTGACCCGTTCTCCCGAGAAGGCACGTGTCCCGCGGCGAAAAAAATATGGCCATGGCGATCCAACAACGAATCGAGAGGGCACGGGAGGTCGTCCCGCGCTCGGTGACGTTCCTGCAGGAGGCCTGGGCCGAACTCAAAAAGGTCCACTGGCCCAGCCGGAGGGAAGTGGTCAGCTCGACCGTCGTGGTCCTCGTCCTCGTGTTCGTCGTGGCCCTTTTCCTCGGACTGGTGGACTACGCGGCGACACAGCTCGTGCGGCTGGTTCTGGCCCGATGAAGCAGTGGTACGTCGTCCACACCTATTCGGGTTACGAGCACAAGGTGAAGGCGGCCTTGGAGGAGCGAATCAAGACCCTGGGAAAGCAGGATCTCTTCGGCCCGATCCTGGTTCCCGCCGAGAAGGTCGTGGAGCTCGTGAAGGGGAAGAAAAAGACCTCTTCGCGCAAGTTTTTCCCGGGGTACATTCTCGTGAACATGGAATTGAACGACGAGACGTGGCATATTGTCCGGTCGACACCCAAGGTCACGGGCTTCGTCGGCGGCACGCACCCCGCCCCCATCAGCGAGGAGGAGGTGCGGGAAATCACGCAGCAGATGGCCGAGGGCGCCGCGCGGCCGAAGCCCAAGGTTCTGTTCGAGGCCGGAGAGAGCGTGAAAGTCATCGACGGCCCGTTCCAGGACTTCAACGGCGTCGTGGAAGAGGTGAAGCCCGAGAAGGGAAAGCTCAAGGTTCTCATCAGCATCTTCGGGCGCGCCACGCCCGTCGAGCTCGATTTCGTGCAGGTGGAGAAAGCGTGACGGCCCATGGCTAAAAAGGTGATCGCCGAGATCAAGCTGCAGATTCCCGCGGGTCAGGCCAGCCCGAGCCCGCCCGTGGGCCCGGCGCTGGGTCAAAGAGGCGTGAACATCATGGAGTTCTGCAAGCAGTTCAACGCCCGGACCCAGGGGCAAGCGGGCCTCGTCATCCCCGTACTCGTCACGGTCTACGCGGATCGGTCCTTCACCTTCGTCACGAAGACGCCGCCCGCTTCCGTGCTCCTCAAGCGGGCGGCCGGCATCGAGAAGGGGTCGGGCCGGCCCAACAAGGAAAAGGTGGGTCGGGTCACCCGTTCCCAGGTGCGGGAAATCGCGCAGCTCAAGGCCCCGGACCTCACGGCACGGAGCCTCGAGGCGGCCATCCGGACCATCGAGGGAACCGCGAGGAGCATGGGGATCGAAGTCGTGGACGGGTAAGGTTGCGATGGCCAGACACGGAAAACGTTACCGGGCCCAGCTCGAGAAGATCGACCGCAAGCAGCGCTATCCGCTCGACGAAGCGGTGCGGCTGGTGCTCGAGACCGCCAGCGCGAAATTCGACGAAACGGTGGAGATGGCCGTCCGGCTCGGGGTCGACCCGAGGCAGGCCGACCAGAACGTGCGGGGTACCGTCTCGCTTCCCCACGGAACGGGAAAACCGGTCCGCGTGTTGGTCTTCGCCAAAGGGGAGAAGGAGCGGGAGGCGAAGGAGGCGGGAGCGGACTTCGTCGGCGGCGAGGAGTTGGTGAAGAAGATCCAGGAAGAAGGGTGGACGGATTTCGACGCGGCCGTGGCCACGCCCGACATGATGGGGATGGTCGGACGCGTGGGGAAGATCCTGGGCCCCCGAGGGCTCATGCCCAACCCGAAGGTGGGCACGGTGACGTTCGACGTCGCCAAGGCCGTGCAGGAGCTCAAGGCGGGGCGGATCGAATACCGGGTGGACAAGGCCGGCATCGTTCACGCACCGATCGGAAAAGTCTCCTTCGGTCCCGAGAAGCTCCTGGAAAACGCGCGGGCGCTGCTCGCGAGCCTGGTGCAGGCGAAGCCCGCGTCCGCCAAGGGGACCTACATCAAGGGGGTGGCACTGGCGACGACGATGGGACCGGGCGTGAAGGTGGACCCCCAGAAGGTCGCCGCAGCCGCGTGAGGAGAGCTTTCCGTGACGAAAGAACAAAAAGCCGAGGTGGTACGGGAGCTCGGCGAGAAGCTCGCCCGTGCGAGGCTCGCGCTGCTCGCGAGCGCGCAGGGCCTCACGGTGGCCGAGTTGACCCAGCTCCGACGCGAGCTTCGCGAAGCCGGGGGCGAGTTCCGGGTGGCCAAGAACACGCTCGCCAGGCGTGCCGTGGCCGGTGGGCCTTACGCCTCGCTCTCGGAGAGGCTTCTCGGGCCGAACGGCTTCGTGTTCGCCTACGAGGACCCCGTGGCGGTGGCGAAAGTCATCGTGCGCTTCGCTTCCGCGCACACGGCGTTCCAGGTGCGGGGTGGTGTCCTCGAAGGCGGGGCGATCGGTCCCGAAGAAGTCGACGCTCTCGCGAAACTCCCGAGCCGGGAGGTCCTGCTGGCGCAGCTTCTGGGGCTCCTCCAGGCCCCGGCGTCCCGGTTGCTCGCGACGATCCAGGAGCCGGGGGCGCGTCTGGCTCGCCTTCTGGCGAAGCTGCGGGACCGCGGGGAAGAGGGCGGGAACGCTGCAGGTGAATAAGGAACGGTAGGGAAACTTCGAAGAACCGAGGAGGAATTTTCCATGGCAGAAGCGACGGTAACGCGAGAGCAGGTCAAGGAGTTCATCAAGAACATGACGTTGATGGAGGCGGCAGCGCTCGTCAAAGAGCTCGAGGAGGAGCTCGGTGTCAGTGCGGCCGCACCCGTGGTGGCCGCGGCCCCGGCAGCTGCGGGAGCGGCGGCTCCGGCACAGGCGGAGGAGAAAACCGACTTCGACGTCGTCCTGCAGAGTGCCGGCGACAAGAAGATCCAGGTGATCAAGGTCGTTCGCGAGCTCACCGGGCTCGGGCTCAAGGAGGCGAAGGATCTGGTCGACGGGGCTCCGAAGGTCGTCAAGGAAGGCGTGCCGAAGGAGCAGGCCGAGGAAATGAAGAAGAAGATCGAAGAAGCCGGCGGAAAGGTGGAACTCAAGTGAGCCGGTCCGAGCGGAAGGGAGCGCGCACATGAGGACGGGACTCGGGAGCAACCTCCGCCTGAGGCGGGACTTCGGGAAGATCCGCAAAGTCGTCGAGATCCCGGATCTGATCGAGATCCAGCGGCGTTCCTATTCCCAGTTCTTGCAGCTGGACGTCCCGCCGAGCGAGCGGAAGGACACGGGCCTCCAGGGAGTTTTCAAGTCCGTGTTCCCGATCAAGGACTACAACGAGACGGCTTCCCTCGAGTTCGCGAGCTACAGCGTGGGGGAGCCCAAGTACTCGGTCGAGGAGTGTCACGAGCGGGGCATGACGTACGCCGCACCGCTCAAGGTGACGGTCCAGCTCGTGCTGTGGGACGTGGACCCGGTCACGAACGCCCGCTCCATCAAGAACGTGAAGGAGCAGGAGGTGTACTTCGGCGAGATCCCGCTCATGACCGAGCACGGGACGTTCATGGTCAACGGAACCGAGCGGGTCATCGTGAGCCAGCTCCACCGCTCGCCCGGCGTGTTCTTCGACCACGACAAGGGCAAGACCCACGCTTCCGGCAAACTTCTCTATTCCGCCAGGATCATTCCCAATCGCGGCTCCTGGGTCGATTTCGAATTCGACCCCCGCGACATTCTCTACGTGCGGATCGACCGCAGGCGGAAGTTCCACGCCACGATCCTGCTCCGTGCACTCGGGATGACCACGGAAGACCTGCTGAACTACTTCTACCGCAAGGACACGATCGTCCTCGACGGGAAGAAGGTCTCGAAACTTTTCCGTCCCGAGCAACTCGTCGGGCTCAAGGCCACGAGGGACATCCGAGGCCCTTCGGGCGAACTCGTCGTCAAGGAGGGCAGAAAGATCACGAAGGCGTCGGTCCGCCAGATGGAAGCTCTCGGGATCCGGGAGATTCCGGTCACCCTGGAAGAGGTGATCGGACGCGTAGCGGCCCGCGACATCGTGGACCCCAAGACGGGCGAAGTCATCGTGGAGTGCAACCAGGAGATCACGAGCGAGCACCTCGACCGGATGCGCGAGCGGGGGATCCAGCGGTTCGACGTCCTTTTCCTCGAGGAGTCGCACATCGGGCCGGCGCTGCGGAACACGTTGCTCCAGGACAAGGTCCACACGCCCGAGGAGGCCGTCGTCGAGATCTACCGTCGGCTCCGTCCGGGCGACCCCCCCACGCTCGAACAGGCCACGACCTTCTTCCACAACCTCTTCTTCAACCCCGAGCGTTACGATCTCTCGCGCGTGGGGCGGCTCAAGCTGAACCACAAACTCCAGCTCAACGTTCCCCTGGACCAGGGGACCCTCCGGCGCGAGGACATCCTCGAGGTGGTTCGTTACCTGATCGAACTGCGGAACGGGATCGGGATGCGCAGCGTCGACGACATCGACCATCTCGGGAACCGGCGCGTTCGCGCCGTGGGAGAGCTGGTGGAGAACCAGTACCGGATCGGGCTCGTGCGGATGGAGCGGGCGGTCAAGGAGCGGATGAGCCTCCAGGATATCGAGACGCTCATGCCGCAGGAGCTCATCAACTACAAGCCGGTATCGGCCGTCATCAAGGAGTTTTTCGGTTCGAGCCAGCTCTCCCAGTTCATGGATCAGACGAACCCCCTTTCGGAGGTCACCCACAAGAGGCGGCTTTCCGCCCTCGGTCCCGGCGGGCTCACGAGGGAGCGCGCCGGATTCGAGGTGCGCGACGTCCACCCGACACACTACGGGCGGGTCTGTCCGATCGAGACTCCGGAGGGGCCGAACATCGGCCTCATTTCCTCGCTCTCGACGCACGCGCGGGTGAACGAGTTCGGCTTCATCGAAACGCCGTACCGCAAGGTCCAGGACGGCAAGGTCCTCGACGAGATCCGCTACCTCTCGGCGCTCGAAGAGGAGGACCACGTCATCGCGCAGGCGAACGCCCCCGTGGACGAGAAGGGCTACCTGGCGGCGGACCTCGTTTCCGCCCGCAGAGGCGGCGAGTTCACGCGCGTCGATCCGAAGCAGGTCGACTACATGGACGTCTCCCCCAGCCAGTTGGTGAGCGTCGCCGCGTCTCTGATTCCCTTCCTCGAGCACGACGACGCCAACCGTGCGCTGATGGGGTCCAACATGCAACGGCAGGCCGTGCCGCTCCTGCGTACGGACGCCCCGCTCGTCGGGACGGGCATGGAGCGTATCGTGGCCCGCGACTCGGGTGTGACGGTGGTGGCACGGCGCGACGGCGTGGTGGAAAGCGTCGACGCGAGCCGGATCGTCGTCCGGGCGGACCGTCCCAGCGGCCAGGCGAAAGACCCCGGCGTCGACATCTACAACCTCGTCAAGTACCAGCGTTCGAACCAGAACACGTGCATCAACCAGAAGCCCATCGTGCGGCCGGGCGAAAGGGTCAGGGCCGGGGACGTTCTGGCCGACGGCCCGTCGACCCACATGGGGGAACTGGCCCTGGGGCGGAACGTGCTCGTGGCGTTCATGCCGTGGGGCGGTTACAACTTCGAGGACTCCATTCTCGTGAGCGAGAGGATCGTGAAGGAAGACCTCTTCACGTCGATCCACATCGAGGAGTTCGAGTGCGTCGCGCGGGACACGAAGCTCGGTCCGGAGGAAATCACCCGGGACATCCCCAACGTCGGCGAAGAGGCCCTCAAGGATCTGGACGAGAGCGGCATCATCCGGATCGGTGCCGAGGTGGGACCCGGTGACATCCTCGTGGGGAAGATCACGCCGAAAGGCGAGACGCAGCTTTCTCCCGAGGAGAAGCTCCTGCGGGCGATCTTCGGCGAGAAGGCGGGGGAGGTTCGCGATACTTCGCTCAAGGTCCCGCCGGGGGTCGAGGGGATCGTGATCGACGCGCGGGTCTTCGCCCGCAAGGGGGTATCCAAGGACGAGCGTAGCCGGAAGATCGAGGAGGAGGAAGTCGAGCGGCTCCGCAAGGACGAAGAGGACGAAATCCGCATCGTGCGGGAATCGGCCCTCCGAAAGCTGAGGAAGCTGCTCGTGGGAAAGGAAACGGCGGCCCGGCTCGTCGACGACGAGCGGAGGGTGCTCCTGCCCAAGGGCCACAAGATCACGGAAGAGGACCTCGCGCGTATCCCCACGTCCCTGCTCGGCGACATCAAGCTCGGCGACGAGAAGACGGAGGCCGAGGTCGCCGAGGTCGTCGAGGCCATGAACGAGCAGATGACCCTGATCCGCATGAACTTCCAGGAGCGGATCGACCGCGTTCGCGGCGGTGACGAGCTCCCGCCGGGCGTGATCAAGATGGTCAAGGTCTTCGTGGCCATCAAGAGAAAGCTCCAGGTCGGGGACAAAATGGCCGGGCGACACGGAAACAAGGGCGTGCTCTCGCGCGTCCTGCCGGAAGAGGACATGCCGTACCTGGAAGACGGAACTCCGGTGGACATCGTGCTCAACCCGCTCGGTGTTCCCTCGCGGATGAACGTCGGCCAGATTCTCGAGACCCATCTCGGGTGGGCGGTTCTGGGTCTCGGGAGGAAACTGGCCGCCGCGGCCGAGTCGGGGGACGCGGCCGCGGTGCGGTCCCTCCTGAGGCAGGCCTACGGGGCGGAAGCGGAATGGGTTCTGCGCGAGTTCGGGGACGACGACATCCTGGCACTCGGCCGCAGCGTCGCCAACGGCGTCCACGTCGCTTCCCCCGTCTTCGACGGGGCGCGGGAGGAGGAGATCGTGGAGATGCTGCGTCGGGCGGACCTCCCGAAGGAAGGCGTCACGATCCTTCGTGACGGCCGGACCGGGGAGCCCTTCGAGCAGCCCGTGACCGTGGGCGTGATGTACATGATGAAGCTCCACCACCTCGTCGACGACAAGATCCACGCTCGCTCGACGGGTCCGTACTCGCTGGTTACCCAGCAGCCGCTCGGGGGGAAGGCCCAGTTCGGCGGGCAGCGACTCGGCGAGATGGAGGTCTGGGCGCTCGAGGCGTACGGGGCGGCGTACACGCTCCAGGAAATGCTCACGGTGAAGTCCGACGACGTGGCGGGACGGACACGGATGTACGAGGCCATCATCAAGGGGGAAAACACGCTCGAGCCCGGTCTCCCCGAGTCTTTCAACGTGATGGTCAAGGAGCTCCAGAGCCTGGCCCTGGACGTGGAACTTCTCGAAGAGAAGCCGGCCACGGAGCCGTGAAGGAGGCGCAAGAGAGATGGACGACCTTTTTTCGTTGTTCGAGAAGCCGAAGAATCCGTTGCATTTCAACGCGATTCGGATCGCTCTCGCCTCGCCCGAGAAGATCCGTTCCTGGTCCCACGGCGAGGTGAAGAAGCCCGAAACGATCAACTACCGGACCTTCAAGCCCGAGAGGGACGGGCTTTTCTGCGCGAAGATCTTCGGGCCGACGAAGGACTACGAGTGCAACTGCGGGAAGTACAAGAGGATGCGCCACCGTGGCGTGGTGTGCGAGAAATGCGGCGTGGAGGTCATCCAGTCGAAGGTGCGGCGGGAGCGCATGGGCCATATCGACCTCGCCACCCCGGTCGCCCACATCTGGTTCCTGAAAAGCCTGCCGAGCCGCATCGGGACCCTTCTCGACATGACGCTCAAAGAGCTCGAGAAGGTGCTCTACTTCGAGAGCTACGTCGTCACGGACCCCGGTGACACCCCGCTCGCCTACAAGGAGCTGCTCAACGAGGCCCGCTACCGTAAGCTCCGGCAGGAGTACGGGGACCGGTTCAAGGCGGAAATCGGTGCGGAGGCGATCCGCACGCTGCTCCGGCAGATCGACATCGAGGAGCTTTCCCGCGAGCTTTCCGTGGAGATGCGCGAGGCCACGAGCGAGGCCAAGCGGAAGAAGATCGTGAAGCGGCTGAAGGTCGTCAACGCCTTCAAGAACTCGGGCAACAAGCCGGAGTGGATGATCCTGGAGGTGATCCCGGTCATCCCGCCCGACCTGCGTCCGCTCGTGCCGCTCGACGGGGGTAGGTTCGCCACGTCCGACCTCAACGACCTCTACCGGAGGGTCATCAACCGGAACAATCGCCTGAAGAGGCTCATCGAGCTCGGCGCCCCGGACATCATCGTGCGGAACGAAAAGCGCATGCTGCAGGAAGCGGTGGACGCGCTGTTCGACAACGGCCGGCGGGGCAGGGCCATCACGGGCGCGAACAAGCGGCCGCTCAAGTCCCTTTCCGACATGCTCAAGGGGAAGACCGGACGTTTCCGGCAGAACCTCCTCGGAAAACGCGTGGACTACTCCGGCAGGTCGGTCATCGTGGTCGGACCGGAGCTCCGCCTCCACCAGTGCGGCCTCCCGAAAAAGATGGCCCTCGAGCTCTTCAAGCCCTTCATCTACAACAAGCTCGAGGAAAGGGGGTACGTGACGACCATCAAGAGCGCCAAGAAGATGGTCGAAAAGGAACGCCCGGAGGTCTGGGACATCCTGGACGAAGTCATCCGAGAACATCCCGTGCTGCTCAACCGGGCCCCCACCCTGCACAGGCTCGGGATCCAGGCCTTCGAGCCCCTTCTGATCGAGGGCAAGGCCATCCAGCTCCACCCGCTCGTGTGTGCGGCGTACAACGCGGACTTCGACGGGGACCAGATGGCGGTCCACGTACCGCTCTGCGTGGAAGCCCAGGTCGAGGCGCGGGTGCTGATGATGTCGACGAACAACATCCTCTCGCCCGCGAACGGAAAACCCATCATCGTCCCGACCCAGGACATCGTGTTGGGCCTCTACTACATGACGCGCGAGCGTCCCGGCGCGAAGGGGGCCGGGAAGCGGTTCGCGAGCCCGGCCGAGGTTCGCGTGGCGTACGACCAGGGAGAGGTCGACCTGCAGGCTCCGATCAACGTGAGGATCGGTGGGGAAAGGGTCGAAACCACCGTGGGGCGGGTCCTTCTCTACGAGATCGTCCCCCCCGAGATTCCTTTCTCCTACGTGAACCGCGTGATGAAAAAGAAGGAGCTCGGCGACGTGATCGACCTCGCTTACCGGAAGGCGGGGAACAAGGCCACGGTCATTTTCGCCGACAAGCTCAAGGACCTCGGCTTCGAGTTCGCCACGAAAGCCGGAATCTCGATCGCCATCAAGGACATGGTCATCCCCGCCCGCAAGCAGGAGTTGATCGAGCGGGCGAACAAAGAGGTCCGGGCGATCGAGGACCAGTACAACCAGGGCCTGATCACGGACGGGGAGCGTTACAACAAGGTGGTCGACAAGTGGGCGGAAGTCACGGATCAGATCGCGGACGAGATGCTGCGCGAGCTCGGCACGGAAGTGGTCGTCGACGAGCAGGGCAAAAAGCGGGTGCTGCCGAGCTTCAACCCGATTTTCATGATGGCCGACTCCGGTGCCCGCGGCAGCGCGCAGCAGATCCGGCAGCTCGCGGGCATGCGCGGCCTCATGGCCAAGCCCTCGGGCGAGATCATCGAAACCCCGATCACGGCCAATTTCCGGGAGGGGCTCACGGTTCTCCAGTACTTCATCTCGACGCACGGAGCCCGCAAGGGACTCGCCGACACGGCTCTGAAGACCGCGAACTCGGGGTACCTGACTCGGCGCCTGGTCGACGTGGCGCAGGATTCCATCATCACGGAGTACGACTGCGGCACCTTCGACGGGATCGAGATGACGCCGCTGATCGAGGGCGGAGAGGTCATCGAGGGACTCGGGGCCCGTGTCCTCGGCAGGGTGGCGCTCGAAGACATCCACGACCCGTTCACGGGCGAGGTCATCGTTCGCGCGAACGAGGAAATCGACGAGGAAAAGGTCCGGCTGATCGAAGAAGCGGCGTTGGAAAAGGTGAAGATTCGCTCCGTGCTCACCTGCCAGTCCAAGCGCGGCGTCTGCGTCCGCTGCTACGGCCGTGACCTGGCTCGCGGTCACATGGTCAACCTGGGCGAGGCGATCGGGGTCATCGCGGCCCAGTCCATCGGCGAGCCGGGAACGCAGCTCACGATGCGCACCTTCCACATCGGCGGGGCGGCGAGCCGCAGGGCGGAGCAGACGACCCTGGAGCCGAGGAACGACGGTATCGTCAAGCTCATCAACGTGACCACCGTGGTGGACAAGGAAGGCAACCTGGTGGTGATGAACCGCAACGGCGAGGTGGCGATCGTGGAGATCCCCGAGCCCGGGCGCGAGCGCGAGAGGGAACGGTACCCGCTCGTCTACGGCGCGCGTCTGAAAAAGCGCAACGGCGACCCCATCAAGGCGGGGGAGCTGCTCGCCGAGTGGGATCCGTACACGATTCCGATCCTCACGGAAGCCACGGGCATCGTGAAATTCGGCGACATCCTCGAGGGGGTCACGATGGAGGAAAGGGTGGACGAGCGGACGGGCTTGGCCACCAAGGTGATCATCGACTGCAAGGACCTCGACAAGAGGCCGAGGATTTCCATCAAGGACTCCGAGGGCCGGACCCTCAAGATCCCCGGAACGGAGAGCCCCGCCCGCTACCTGCTTCCCGTGGGCGCTCACATCGAGGTCACGGAAGGCCAGATGGTACACGCGGGCGACATCCTGGCCAAAATCCCCCGGGAGACGACCAAGACCAAGGACATCACCGGCGGTCTGCCTCGCGTCGCGGAGCTGTTCGAGGCTCGCAAGCCGAAAGAATTCGCCGTCATCAGCGAAATCGACGGTACCGTGAGTTTCGGGAAGGACACGAAGGGCAAGCGGAAAGTCATCGTGACTCCGGACGTGGGCGAGCCGCGGGAGTACTTGATCCCGAAGGGGAAGCACGTGAGCGTGCACGAAGGGGATCACGTGCGGGCAGGCGAGCCGCTCATGGACGGGCCGCCGAACCCCCACGACATCCTGACCGTACTCGGGGAGAAAGCGCTGGCGAAGTATCTGGTGGACGAGATCCAGGAAATCTACCGGCTCCAGGGAGTCCGGATCAACGACAAGCACATCGAGGTCATCGTCCGACAGATGCTCCGGCGGGTTCGCGTGAAGGACGTCGGCGACACCGAATTTCTGATCGGGGACCAGGTCGAAAAGTGGCGGTTCGACGAAGAGAACCAGAAGGTCCTGGCACGCGGGGGAAAGCCGGCCATCGCCGAACCCCTGCTGCTCGGCATCACGAAAGCGAGCTTGTCGACCGAGAGCTTCATTTCGGCCGCCTCGTTCCAGGAGACGACCAAGGTGCTGACCGACGCGGCCGTGAACGGGAAGGTGGACCACCTCCTGGGGCTCAAGGAGAACGTCATCATGGGACGCCTGATTCCCGCCGGAACGGGCGTTCAGGCTTATCAGAGACTCGAGCCGAAGGTGGAGGAGCCTCCGGTGGAAGAAGGTCAGGAACCGGTGCCCGTCGTCTCGGAAGTGGCCGAAGCGTAGTCTTGACAGTACGGGGGGTGTTCCTTACGATCGTGAATTCGCCTTGGGACCCTTGCGAAGATGCCGACGATCAACCAACTCGTCAAACGCGGGCGGAAAGTCCAGCGGCGCAAGACGGGGGCTCCGGCCCTGCAGGGCGCGCCGCAAAAGAGGGGTGTCTGCACCCGCGTCTACACCTCGACGCCGAAAAAGCCGAACTCGGCTCTTCGTAAGGTCGCCCGCGTTCGCCTGACGAACGGGATCGAGGTCACGACCTACATCCCCGGGATCGGGCACAACCTCCAGGAGCACTCCGTCGTCCTCATCCGCGGGGGTCGGGTGAAGGACCTTCCGGGGGTTCGCTACCACATCATCCGGGGAGCCCTCGACTCCATCGGGGTGCAGGACCGTCGCCAGGGGCGCTCCAAATACGGGGCGAAACGGCCGAAGTAGCACGGAGGGAAGACCGCCATGCCTCGGAAAGGCCCCGTTCGTCCCCGGGAAGTTCTGCCCGACCCCAAATTCCACGACACCCAGGTCGCGAAGTTCGTCAACATCGTGATGCAACGCGGCAAGAAGAGCCTCGCGGAAAAGATCGTCTACGGAGCTTTCGATCTCGTGCAGCAGCGAGCCAAGGAAGACGCGCTCGCCGTGTTCCGGAGGGCGCTCGACAACGTGAAGCCGTCGGTCGAGGTCCGCTCCCGCCGCGTGGGTGGTGCGACCTATCAGGTTCCGATGGAGGTCCGTCCCGCCCGCCGCGTGTCCCTGGCCATGCGCTGGATCGTCCAGAGCGCCAGGGCGAGGCACGAGAAGTCCATGGTCGAGCGCCTCGCGGGCGAGCTGCTCGAGGCTTCCGTCCAGCGAGGCGCCGCGGTGAAAAAGAGGGAAGACACCCACCGCATGGCGGAGGCCAACAAGGCCTTCGCCCACTACCGCTGGTAGCCGGGGTCGGAAAAGGATACCTCCCGAGGCAGTCCAGAACGGTCGGAAAAGCCATGCCACGTCTCGTGCCACTCGAAAGGATCCGGAACATCGGGATCACGGCGCACATCGACGCCGGGAAGACCACGACCACCGAAAGGATCCTCTACTACACCGGGATCAACTACAAAATCGGCGAGGTCGACGAAGGAACCGCGACGATGGACTGGATGGTCCAGGAGCAGGAGCGGGGCATCACGATCACCTCGGCCGCGACCACCTGCTTCTGGCGGGACCACCGGATCAACATCATCGACACCCCCGGGCACGTCGACTTCACGATCGAGGTGGAGCGGTCTTTGCGCGTGCTCGACGGGGCGATTGCCGTCTTCTGCGGGGTCGGCGGGGTGGAGCCCCAGTCGGAGACCGTCTGGCGGCAGGCGGACAAGTACCGGGTCCCCCGCATCGCGTTCGTGAACAAGATGGACCGGGTCGGCGCGGACTTCTTCCGCGTCGTCCGGATGATCCGGGAGCGGCTCGGTGCGAACCCCGTGGCCGTGCAACTGCCCATCGGCCGGGAGGAAAAGTTCCAGGGCGTCGTGGACCTGGTCGGCATGAAGGCCATCGTCTGGGACGACGAGAGCCTCGGAGCTCGCTACCGGGAAGAAGAAATCCCTGCGGAGATGGCCGGCCAGGCGGCCGAGTATCGCGAGAAGCTCCTCGAGGCGGTCGCGGACGTCGACGAGCAAATCCTGGTCCGATACCTCGAAGGACAGGAGATTTCGGAGACCGAGGTTCGTGCCGCGCTTCGGAAGGGGACGCTCGACCTCCGGCTCGTTCCCGTGCTCTGCGGTGCCGCCTTCCGGAACAAGGGGGTCCAGCCGCTGTTGGACGCCGTCGTCGACTACCTCCCGTCGCCGAAGGACGTCCCGCCCGTGCGGGCGACCAACCTCCTCACCGGCGAGGAAGAGGAATTGCCCGCCGACGACAACGGGCCGTTCGCCGCCCTGGCGTTCAAGATCATGTCGGATCCGTACGTCGGGACGCTGACCTTCTTCCGCGTCTACTCGGGCGTGATGACCTCGGGGGCGTATGTCTTCAATTCGACGAAGGGGAAGCGGGAAAGGATCGGGCGCCTGCTGAAGATGCACGCGAACAAGCGGGAGGACATCAAGGAGGTGTATTCCGGGGATATCGCCGCCGCGGTCGGCCTGCGGGACACCACGACGGGAGACACGCTCTGCGACGAGACCCACCCCGTGCGGCTTGCGGCCATCGAGTTCCCCGAACCCGTCATTTCCATCGCGATCGAGCCCAAGACGAAGGCGGACCAGGAACGGCTCGGTCTCTCGCTCCAGAAACTCGCGGTGGAAGACCCCTCGTTCCGCGTCGGAACGGACCCGGAGACCGGGCAGACCATCATTTCCGGGATGGGCGAGTTGCACCTCGAGATCATCGTCGACCGCCTGCTCCGCGAGTTCAAGGTCGACGCGAACGTGGGCAAGCCACAGGTCGCCTACAAGGAAACCATCCGGCGCCCGGTCGAGCAGGAAGGGAAGTTCATCAAACAGACGGGGGGGCGAGGTCAGTACGGGCACGTGGTGCTGCGTCTGGAACCTCTTCCGCCCGGGTCGGGGGTGCAGTTCGAGAACGCCGTCAAGGGAGGGGCCGTCCCGAAGGAGTTCGTCCCTGCGGTCGAGAAGGGAGCCCGGGATGCCCTGAGCTCGGGGGTGCAGGCGGGTTACCCGGTCGTGGACGTGAAGGTCACGCTTCTCGACGGGTCCTACCACGAGGTCGACTCCTCCGAGATGGCTTTTCGGATCGCCGCGTCGATGGCCGTCAAAGAGGCGGCCGCCAAGGCCGAGCCGGTCCTGCTCGAGCCCATCATGACGGTCGAGGTCGTCACGCCGGACGAGTTCATGGGCGCCGTGGTGGGCGACCTGAACGGCCGGAGGGGGCGAATCCTCGGGATGGAGGAGCGGGCCGGGACGCAGATCATCACGGCGAAGGTCCCGCTCGCCGAGATGTTCGGGTACGCCACGGATCTTCGCTCCATGACCCAGGGACGCGCGACGTACACGATGCAGTTCTCGCACTACGAGCCGGTTCCGCAGATGATTTCGGAGGAAATCACGGCCAAGGCGGTCGGGGCGTAGGGTCGGGGACGGTAGGGAGGAGACGATGGCGAAGCAGAAGTTCGAGAGGAAGAAGCCGCACTGCAACGTGGGGACGATCGGGCACATCGATCACGGGAAGACGACGTTGACGGCGGCGATCACGAAGGTGTTGTCGGAGAAGGGGCTGGCGCAGTACACGCCGTTCGAGCAGATCGACAAGGCGCCGGAGGAGAAGGCGAGGGGGATCACGATTGCGACGTCGCACGTGGAGTACGAGACGGAGAAGAGGCACTACGCGCACGTGGACTGTCCTGGGCACGCGGACTACATCAAGAACATGATCACGGGTGCGGCGCAGATGGACGGGGCGATTTTGGTGGTGGCGGCTTCGGACGGGCCGATGCCGCAGACGCGGGAGCACATTTTGTTGGCGCGGCAGGTGGGGGTACCTGCGATCGTGGTGTTCATGAACAAGGTGGACATGGTGGACGACCCGGAGCTTTTGGATTTGGTGGAGCTGGAGGTGAGGGAGCTTTTGACGAAGTACGAGTTTCCGGGGGACGAGGTACCGGTGATTCGAGGGAGTGCGTTGAAGGCGCTCGAGGGGGACAAGAGCGAGATCGGGGAGGGGGCGATTTGGAAGTTGATGGAGGCGGTGGACAACTACATTCCGCAGCCCGAGCGGGACGTGGACAAGCCGTTTTTGATGCCGGTGGAGGACGTGTTTTCGATCAGCGGGCGCGGGACGGTGGTGACGGGGAGGATCGAGCGTGGGAGGATTCGGGTGGGGGACGAGGTGGAGATCGTGGGGATACGGCCGACGCAGAAGACGGTGGTGACGGGGGTGGAGATGTTCCGCAAGGTGCTGGACGAGGGGCAGGCTGGGGACAACGTGGGGTGTCTTTTGCGTGGGACGAAGCGGGACGAGGTGGAGCGGGGGCAGGTGTTGGCGCAGCCCGGTACGATCACGCCGCACACGAAGTTCGAGGCGGAGGTGTACGTGCTGACGAAGGAGGAGGGGGGGCGGCACACGCCGTTTTTCGACGGGTATCGTCCGCAGTTCTACTTTCGGACGACGGACGTGACGGGGGTGGCGAGGTTGCCGCAGGGGACGGAGATGGTGATGCCGGGGGACAACGTGAAGCTCACGGTGGAGTTGATCACGCCGATTGCGATGGAAGAGGGGCTGCGCTTTGCGATCCGCGAGGGGGGCCGTACCGTCGGAGCCGGCGTCG
The DNA here is from genome assembly GCA_026004195.1 of Candidatus Binatia bacterium. Classification (NCBI taxonomy): domain Bacteria; phylum Candidatus Binatota; class Binatia (SeqCode); species Binatia bacterium. The sequence goes on along the minus strand of BPIQ01000001.1, from coordinate 757,748 downwards.
TCACCAAAATCCTCGAGTGAGGAAAGGGCGCGGGGGGAACGGGATCTCGCGGAACCGGTAGGGGGAGATGAACGAGAGGATCCGCATCCGACTGAAGGCTTACGACCACCGACTGCTGGACCAGTCCGTCAAGGAAATCGTCGATACCGTCCGCAGGACGGGGGGGCGCGTGGCGGGTCCGATTCCGTTGCCGACCCGGATCGAGCGATTCACCGTGAACCGCTCGCCCCACGTGGACAAAAAGTCGCGGGAACAGTTCGAGATCCGTACCCACAAGAGGCTTCTCGACATTCTCGAGCCGACCCAGCAGACGATCGACGCTCTCGGAAAACTCGACCTCGCCGCGGGCGTGGACGTGGAGATCAAGCTGCAGTGAGCGGGGAGCGAGGGCCATGGCGCTCGGATTGATCGGCCGGAAAGTGGGGATGACCAGGGTCTTCACCGAGCGGGGGGACGTGGAGCCCGTGACCGTGATCGAGGCCGGGCCCTGCGTCGTCGTCCAGGCCAAAACTCCGGACCGGGACGGCTATGCGGCACTCCAGCTCGGATTCGGTTCCAAGAAGGCCGAGCGCGTGCCCAAGCCCTACCGGAACCACTGCGAGAAGGCCGGCAAGGGCGTCTTCCGAATCCTGCGGGAGTTCCGCGTCGAGGACTCCTCCCAGTTCCAACTCGGGCAGGAGATCCGCGTGGGGGATCTTTTCCGCGTGGGCGATCTCGTGGACGTGACGGGCACGACCAAGGGCCGGGGTTTCACGGGGGTGATGAAGCGCCACGGATTCGGAGGCGCGCCCGCGAGCCACGGAACCCACGAGTACTTCCGCCACGGTGGCTCCATCGGGAACCGGTCCTTCCCCGGGAGGGTGTTCAAGGGGAAGCGCATGGCGGGGCGGTACGGGGGAGAAAGGGTGACGATCCAGAACCTCGAAGTCGTCGCGGTTCACCCGGACGAGAACGTGCTCGTCGTCCGGGGGGCCGTGCCGGGGGCGAGGAACGGCTTCGTCCTGGTTCGACCCGCGGTGAAGGGGCGGCGTCATGGCTGAGGAAATGCGAGTTCCGCTGAGAAGCTCGGACAACCAGGTGCTCGGGGAAGTGTCGCTTCCGCCCGCCTTTTGCGGCCCCGTGCGGCGCCACCTGCTCTACGAAGCCGTCAAGATGCAGCTCGCGAACCGGAGAGCGGGCACGGCGTGCACGAAGACCCGCGGGGAGGTGCGCGGAGGGGGCCGCAAGCCGTGGCGCCAGAAGGGGACGGGTAGGGCGCGGGCCGGAAGTATCCGTTCGCCTCTCTGGGTGGGTGGAGGCACGGTTTTCGGCCCGAAACCACGCGACTATTCCTACCGGATGCCGCGCACGGCACGACGCGCCGCTCTCGCTTCGGCGTTGTCGCTGAAGGCGAGAGAAGACAAACTCCTGGTGGTCGAGAATCTCGACCTTCCGGAGATCAAGACGAAGGCGGTCGTGGCGCTGCTCGAGCGGCTCGGCGTGGAAAGCGGGCTCCTGGTCACCGGCGAGCCCAACGAAACGCTCGAAAAATCGGCGCGGAACCTCCCGCGCGTGAAGGTCCTCCGGGTCGAGGGGATCAACCCGTACGACATTCTGCGGTACGATCGCCTGGTCCTGACCCGGTCGGCCCTCGAGAAATTACGCGAACGGTGGTCGGAGTGATGGAACCCCACGAAGTGATCCAGGCGCCTTTGATCACGGAAAAGGGGACGCTCGTGAACGAGGCGGCGAACCAGGTCGTCTTTCGGGTCCACCCGAAAGCGACCAAGCACGACATCCGGCGTGCCGTCGAGGCCCTCTTTCGCGTGAAGGTCGAAGCGGTCCGGACGGCTCGCTACCTCGGCAAGAAAAAGAGAATCGGCCGGTCCCTCGGAAAGCGGCCGGACTGGAAAAAGGCCTACGTGACCCTCGCCGAGGGGCACCGAATCGACTTCTTCGAGGGTGTGTGACCCATGGTTCGGCAGCTCGCTCCTACCTCGCCCGGGCGGCGATTCCAGACGGTCGCGGATTTTTCCGACATCACGAAGACGGAACCCGAGCGGAGCCTGCTCGCGCCGTGGCGGCGGTCGGGAGGAAGGAACTCCACCGGGCGCATCACGGTCCGGCATCGCGGGGGCGGTCACAAGCGGCGGTACCGGATCGTGGACTTCCGTCGGGACAAGGACGGAGTTCCGGCGCGCGTGGCGGCGATCGAGTACGATCCGAACCGTTCCGCGCGGATCGCGCTGCTGCACTACGCGGACGGAGAGAAGCGTTACATCGTGGCACCTCTGGGCCTCCAGGTCGGCGACACCGTGCTTTCGGGCGAGGATGCCGACATCCGGCCGGGGAACGCGCTCCCGTTGGGCAGGATTCCCGTGGGCACGGTCGTCCACAACGTCGAGCTGAAGCCGGGCAAGGGGGCCCAACTGGGGCGCAGTGCCGGCGCTGCCATCCAGGTGATGGCCCGGGAGGATCGCCTCGTGTTGCTCAAGCTCCCCTCGGGGGAGCTGCGCTACGTGCCCTCGAGTTGCCGGGCTACGATCGGTCAGGTGGGAAATCTCGACCACGAGAACATTTCCCTCGGGAAGGCGGGCCGTGCCCGGTGGCTCGGGCGGAGACCCCGGGTGCGGGGGATCGCGATGAATCCCGTGGACCACCCGCACGGCGGGGGCGAAGGCAGGTCGAAGGGAAATCATCCCCAGACGCCGTGGGGCAAGCCCACCAAGGGGTACAAGACTCGGAAGAAAAAGCCCAGCGATCGCTGGATCGTGAAGCGGCGGTCGAGTACCTAGCGCGCGAGGGGAGGGAACAGGTGGCCCGATCCGTCAAAAAAGGTCCGTTCGTCGACGCCCATCTCCTCCGGAAGGTACGGGCGCTCAACGCCTCGGGAGAAAAGAAGGTCATCCGGACCTGGTCCCGGCGGTCGACGATCACCCCCGAGATGGTGGGGCACACCTTCGCCGTCCACAACGGACGGAAGTTCATCCCCGTCTTCGTGACCGAGAACATGGTCGGTCACAAGCTCGGGGAGTTTTCGCCCACTCGGACCTTCCACGGGCACGCCGGCGACCGCAAGGCGGAACTCAAAGGAGGGGCCAAGTCCTAGGGGGCGGCGATGGAAGCGCGTGCCGTACAACGTTACCTCAGAATCGCTCCGCGGAAGATGCGGCTCGTCGCCGATCTCGTGCGGGGAAAGAGGGTGGAGGAGGCGCTCGAGTTGCTCGAGTACGTGCCCAAGCGGGCTTCGCGGCTGGTGGCCAAGGCCATCCGTTCGGCCGTCGCGAACGCCCAGAATACGCAAACGGTGGACGTCGACCGGCTCTACCTCAAGCGCATCACGGTGGACGAGGGCCCGACGTGGCAACGGTTCCTGCCCCGAGCCCAGGGACGCGCCACGAGGATCCGCAAACGTACTTCCCACCTCACGGTGGTCGTCGACGAGAGGGGCTGAGAGAATGGGACAGAAGACGCATCCCAAGGGCTTCCGGCTCGGAATCACGGAAACATGGGAGTCCAAGTGGTATGCGCGGCGGGACTACGCCGAGCTCCTCCACGAGGACCTTCGCATCCGGGACTTCCTCAAGGAGCGGCTCTACCACGCCGGCATTTCCAAGATCGAGGTGGAGCGTGCCGCGAACAAGGCCAAGATCAACATCCACACGGCCCGACCGGGGATCGTGATCGGGAAGAAGGGGGCGGAAATCGAGAAGTTGAAGGCCGACCTCTCGAAGCTCACCAAGAAAGAGACCTACCTCAACATCCACGAGGTGCGGCGGCCCGACCTCGACGCGCAGCTCGTGGCCGAGAACGTCGCGCTCCAACTCGAGCGGCGCGTCGGTTTCCGTCGGGCGATGAAGGAAGCGGTGAGTCGCGCCATGCGCATGGGGGCCCAGGGGGTGCGTGTCCAGTGTGCGGGCCGTCTGGGAGGGGCCGAAATCGCCCGGACCGAGTGGTACCGGGAAGGCAGGGTCCCGCTCCATACGCTGCGGGCGGACATCTCGTACGGCTTCGCCCTGGCCAAGACGACGTACGGCGTCATCGGCGTCAAGGTCTGGATTTTCCGCGGCGAGATTCTGACTCGGGAAGAAGAGGAACAGAAGGTCGCGATCGGGGTGTGAGATGCTGGCGCCGAAAAAAGTCAAGTACCGCAAGATGCAGAAAGGCCGGGTCCGCGGGATCGCCTACCGCGGTTGTACGCTGGCCTTCGGAGACTACGGGTTGCAGGCCACGGGCAGGGGGTGGGTTTCCGCCCGCGAACTCGAGGCGGCCCGTGTGGCCCTCACACGACACATCAAGCGCGGCGGCCGGGTGTGGATTCGAGTCTTTCCGGACAAGCCTCTCACGAAGAAGCCGGCCGAGACACGGATGGGGAAAGGGAAGGGTTCCCCGGAGTCGTGGGTCGCGGTGGTGAAGCCGGGGCGCATTCTCTTCGAAATGGAAGGGGTGGACGGAGCCACGGCCCGGGAGGCGTTCCGACTGGCCGCCCACAAGCTTTCCATTCCCACGCAGTTCCTCAGTCGCGCGGAGGGGACGCATGCGGCCCGCTGAGTTGCGCGAGCTCGGTGACGATGCACTTCGCGAAAAGCTCCGGGAGCTGCGCGAGGAGCTCTTTCGGCTGCGCTTGCGTCATGCCACGGCGCAGCTCGAGGACACGTCGAAGCTTTCGAAGACACGGAAGGACATCGCCCGAATCCAGACGATTCTGAGGGAGCGAGAGCTGCGGGGATCGGAACGAAGATGAGGGGAAAGCCGAAAATTCGCAGGGGCGTCGTCGTCAGCGACAAGATGGACAAGACCGTGGTCGTCCAGGTGGAGCGTTTGGTCCGGCACCCGAAGTACGGCAAGTACGTCCGGCGCCGGAAGAAGTTCAAGGCGCACGACGAGGCGAACGCGTGCCGGACGGGCGACGAAGTGCAGATCGTCGAAACGAGGCCGCTCAGCCGCGACAAGCGCTGGCGGGTACAAGCGATCCTGAAGCGCGCCGCTACCTAGCCGGAGGTGAGAAGGGATGATCCAGGCAGAGACGGTGCTCGACGTCGCGGACAATTCGGGAGCTCGGCGGGTCCTTTGCATCAAGGTCCTGGGGGGAACCCGGCGGAAATATGCCACCGTGGGGGACATCATCGTGGTTTCGGTCAAGGAAGCGGTCCCCAACTCCAAGGTGAAAAAAGGCTCGGTGGTGAAAGCCGTGGTAGTGCGGACGGCGAAAGAGGTCCCGAGGCCCGACGGCTCCTACATTCGCTTCGACACGAACTCGGCGGTGCTGATCGACAACCAGAGAGAGCCGATCGGAACGCGGATTTTCGGTCCCGTGGCCCGAGAGCTCCGGGCGAAGAAGTTCACGAAGATCCTTTCGCTCGCACCCGAGGTGCTCTGAAGCGATGGGACTGGCGAAAATTCGAAAAGGCGACACCGTGATGGTCATCGCCGGCCGGGAGCGGGGAAAGACCGGCAAGGTGTTGAAGGTCCTCCCGGAAAAGCAGCGCGTGCTCATCGAACGTCTGAACCTGGTCAAGCGGCACGCCCGCCCGAGGGGGGCGCAGGGACCGCAGGGAATCATCGAAAAAGAAGCGCCGATCCACGTCTCGAACGTGCTCCTGCTCTGCGACCGTTGCAACAAGCCCGTCCGGACCGGTACCCGTGTTCTCGAGGACGGGCGGCGCGTCCGGTACTGCAAGCGGTGCGGCGAGCAGGTGGACCGTTGATTCGACCATGAAACCCAGATTGCGAGAGCGCTACGAGCGCGAAATCGTGCCCGACCTGATGAAGGAGCTCGGCTACAAGAACCCTTTCCAGGTACCACGCCTGGAAAAGGTCACGGTGAACGTCGGGCTCGGGGAGATGTCGCAGAACGCCAAGCTTCTCGAGAGCGTCGTCCAGGAGCTCGCGGCGATCACGGGACAGAGGCCCGTCGTCACGCGAGCCCGAAAGGCGATCGCGAACTTCAAGCTCCGGGAAGGGATGCCGATCGGCTGCGCCGTCACGTTGCGCGGGAACCGCATGTACGAGTTCCTCGACCGGCTTCTCAACGTGGCGCTGCCCCGGGTGCGGGATTTCCGGGGGCTTTCCGACCGGTCGTTCGACGGCCGCGGGAACTATTCGCTCGGTATCCGCGAGCAGATCATCTTTCCGGAGATCGACCTCGACAAAGTCGAAAAGGTCTACGGGATGACCGTCTCGATCGTGACGACGGCGAAAAGCGACGCGGAAGCCAAGGCTCTCCTGCGGGCCTTCGGGATGCCCTTCCGGATGTGAGGGAGAGGAACGTCCGATGGCGAGAACCTGCCTGCGCGTGAAGGCGAAAAAGAAACCCAAATTCCGGGTGCGCCACCGAAATCGGTGCGAGCGGTGCGGTCGTGCCCGGGGTTACTACCGTCGCTTTCGTCTGTGCCGTATCTGTCTACGGGAGCTGGCCTTGCGAGGGCAGATTCCCGGGATGGTCAAGGCGAGCTGGTAGGGAAACGACCATGGGTATGACGGATCCCATCGCCGATTTGCTCACGCGAATCCGGAACGCGACGAGGGCCCGGAAAGAAGAAGTGGACGCTCCCTGGTCGCGCTTGAAGGAAGAAATCGTGCGGATCATGACCGAAGAAGGCTTTCTCGCCGGCTACGAGGTCGTTCCCGCGGGGAGCTACCGGAATCTCAGGATCCGGCTCAAGTACGATGCCCAGCGGCGCCCGGTCATCACGGACCTGAAACGCGTGAGCAAGCCGAGCCTCAGGGTCTATCGCGGGGCCAAGGAGATCCCGAAGGTCCGCGGAGGTCTCGGCATTTCCATCGTGTCGACTCCCGCCGGCGTTCTCGTCGATCGCGAGGCTCGCCGCAGGAACGTGGGAGGCGAAATCCTCTGCGCGGTTTGGTGATGTCACGCATCGGAAAAAAACCGATTCCCCTGCCCGAAGGTGTCCGCGTGGAAATCGAAGGGAGACGAGTACGGACGACCGGCCCCAAGGGGACTCTCTCGCTCGAACTCCGACCCGAGGTATCGGCGGAGCTCGAAAACGGTGCCTTGGTCGTCCGCCGGCTCCAGGAGACCCGGCAGGCGCGGGCGCTCCACGGCCTCTTCCGGCAACTTCTCGCCAACATGGTCACGGGAGTGTCCCGGGGGTTCACCCGTGTCCTGGAGATCGTGGGGGTCGGCTATCGTGCCGAATTGCGAGGCCAAGCCCTCCACCTCTCGCTCGGGTACTCGCACCCCGTGGTCTACCAGCTTCCCCAGGGCGTGCAGGCTTCGGTCGACCGGCAGGTCGTGATCACGCTGGAGTCGGCCGACAAGCAACTGCTCGGCCAGACCGCGGCGGAGATCCGGAGGCTCAGGCCCCCGGAGCCCTACAAGGGCAAGGGCATCCGCTACAAGGACGAGGCCGTCCGTCGGAAGGCCGGTAAAGCGGCCGTGGGCGGCGGTTCGTGAGACGACGGTAGAACGAGCCATGATCTCGAAAGACCGGCAAGAAGCGAGGCGACGGCGTCAGAGAAGGGTTCGCAAGCGCATCCGCGGAACGGACGAGCGCCCCCGCCTCTGCGTGTTTCGAAGCAATCGACACATCTACGCCCAGGTGATTTCCGACGAGCGCGGGGTCACTCTGGCGGCGGCGTCGAGTCTCTCGCCCGAACTTCGGGGCGAAATTCGGGGGCTCACACGGGAGACGGCGGCCAAGGTCGGGGCGCTCGTGGCCAAGCGCTGCCTCGAGAAAGGAATCGAGAAAGTCGTGTTCGACAGGAACGGTTTCCGCTACCACGGGCGAGTCCAAGCGCTCGCCGATGCCGCGCGCGAAGCGGGGCTGAAATTCTGACCGGGGAAGGGCGAAGATGGCATACCCGAATCCGAGGGGCGAGCGACTCGACACGTCGGGCGTGGAGTTCAAGGAAAAGGTCGTGCATATCAATCGCGTGGCCAAGGTCGTCAAGGGAGGGCGACGGTTCAGCTTCAGCGCGCTCGTGGTGGTCGGAGACGGGAACGGGCACGTCGGAGCCGCTCTCGGAAAAGCCCGCGAGGTACCCGAGGCGATTCGCAAGGGGATCGAGCGGGCGAAAAAGTCGCTCGTCCGGGTCCCGATTATCGACGGCACGATTCCCTACGAGGTCGTGGGCGAGTTCGGCGCCGGGAAGGTTCTGCTCAAGCCGGCCAGTCCCGGCACGGGCGTGATCGCGGGTGGCACGGTGCGGGCCGTGGTGGAGCTGGCGGGCGTGCAGAACGTGCTCACGAAGTGCATCGGAACGACCAATCCGCACAACGTGATCCACGCTACCTTCGACGCCCTGAGGCAGCTTCGCTCGCCCGAGGAAATCGCGGCTGCGCGCGGGAAGAGCCTCGAGGAGATTCTGGGGTGACGACGGGGGGAAAGCTCCGCATCCGGCTCGTTCGAAGCCCGATCGGCGAACCCGAGCGAGTCCGTGCCACGCTGAGGGGCCTCGGGCTCACCCGGGTCGGGAAGGTCGTCGAGCGGCGGGACGACGGGCCTACGAGGGGGATGATCCGGGCGGTTCACCACCTGGTTCGAGTGGAGGGAGGGGCGTGAAAAAGATCGGACTCGATTCGCTCGAACCCGCTCCGGGCGCGGTACGCAACCGCAAACGGGTGGGGAGAGGACCGGGGTCGGGCCACGGGAAGACCGCGGGTCGTGGCCACAAGGGGAGGCTCTCCCGCAGCGGCGGCTCGACGAGGCCGGGGTACGAAGGCGGGCAAATGCCGCTCCAGCTGCGGCTTCCCAAGCGCGGCTTCCGCAATCCCGGAGGACGCGACTACGCCGTCGTGAACCTCCGGGACCTCGAGCGGAAGTACGGGGCCGGGGAAACGGTGGATCCCGACTCGCTTCGTGACCGGGGTCTCGTCCGGAAGAAGCTTCCCGTCAAGATCCTGGGCGAAGGAACCCTCTCGAAACCCCTGACGGTCCGTGCCCACCGGTTCAGTGCCCGAGCCCGCGAGCGCATCGAGGGAGCCGGCGGACGGGTCGAGGAGATCGCCGGTGCTTGAAGGGTTCGAGGGCGCCACCAAGATCCCGGAGCTTCGGCGTCGGATCTTTTTCACCTTCGCCATGCTGGCGGTGTACCGCATCGGCGTCGCGATCCCGACGCCCGGGATCGACACGGCGGCGTTCGCCCAGCTCTTCGAGGAGGCCAGGAACAGTATGTTCGGCCTCATCAACCTCTTTTCCGGGGGGGCGCTCGAGCGGTTTTCCATTTTCGCGCTGGGCATCATGCCCTACATCAGCGCCTCCATCATCCTGCAGTTGATGACCGTGGTCGTGCCCCACCTCGAGCGCCTCTCCAAGGAAGGCGAGGTCGGCCGGCGAAAGATCAGCCAGTACACCCGTTACGGGACGATCCTGCTTTCGCTCGTGCAGAGCCTCTTCATCAGCGTGGGGCTCGAGAACCTGGAGCTCGCGAGCGGGCAGTCCGTCGTATTCCATCCGGGCTGGGGATTCCGGCTCATGACGATGATCACGCTCACCACCGGGACGGCGTTCATCATGTGGTTGGGCGAGCAGGTCACGGAACGGGGGATCGGAAACGGCATCTCGCTCGTCATTTTCGCGGGCATCGTGGCCGCCCTGCCTTCGGCCGTCGTTTCCACCTTGGAGTTCATCCGGGAAGGGGAACTCGGGGTCCTCACCGTGCTGTTTCTCGTCCTCTTCATGATCGCGGTCGTCGGGGTGATCATTTTCATGGAGCGGGGGCAGCGCCGGATTCCCGTGCAGTACGCCAAGCGGGTCGTCGGGCGAAAAACCTACGGGGGGCAGAGTTCGCATTTGCCGCTCAAGATCAACACGGCGGGGGTCATCCCGCCGATTTTCGCGTCGTCGATCCTCATTTTCCCGGCCACGATCGCCAACTTCGTGGAGCATCCGTGGGCTCAGACAGCGGCACAGCTCCTCGTGCCGGGGACCCTGGTGCACGACGCCCTCTATGTCGCTTTGATCATCTTTTTCTGCTATTTTTACACGGCGGTTACCTTCAATACGGCCGACGTAGCCGAGAACATGAAGAAGTTCGGCGGCTACATCCCCGGCATTCGGCCCGGGCAGAGGACGGCCGAATACATCGACCGCGTGCTCGCTCGTATCACCTTGGGAGGCGCCATTTACGTATCCGTCATCTGCATCCTGCCGACGCTCCTCGTGCAGCAGTTCAACACCCCCTTCTACTTCGGGGGCACCGCCCTGCTCATCGTCGTGGGCGTCGCCCTGGATACGATGGCCCAGGTGGAGACCCACCTCCTGACGCGAAGTTACCAGGGGTTCCTGCGTCGCGGGCGCCTGAGGGGCCGGCGGGCGTGAAGGTCGAAAACGTGCGTATGGTCCTGGTAGGCCCCCCTGGAGCTGGCAAGGGGACGCAGGCCAAGATGCTGAGGGAACGTACCGGGCTCGAACATCTCTCCACCGGAGATTTGTTGCGGGAGGCGGTGAGGCGGAATACGCCCCTCGGGGCGGAGGCCAAGGCGTACATGGACCGCGGCCGGCTCGTTCCCGACCGACTCGTGGCCCGGCTCGTCGAGGAACGGATCTCTTCGAGTCCCGACGGGTTCGTGCTGGACGGGTACCCGCGAAGCGTGGCGCAGGCCGCGATGCTCGACGAGTTTCTCGAGCGGGCCGGTAGGCCCCTGACGCACGTGGTGAGCGTGGAAGTCCCTGCCGAGGATCTGGTGACACGGCTCGGCGGTCGACGGACCTGCCGCGAGTGCGGAGCGGTGTTCCACGTCCGCTTCGCCCCTCCCCGCACTCCGGGCGTTTGCGACCGCTGCGGCGGGGCGCTCTACCAGAGGGAGGACGACCGGGAAGAAACCGTGAGGGCCCGCCTCGAGGTTTTCGAGAAAGAGACGAGCCCGGTCCTGGAGTTCTACCGGCGGCGGGGCCTTCTGAGGAGCGTGGACGGGCGAAAGGCGCCGGACGAGGTCTTCCGTTCGATCCTGGACATTCTCGGGGTGGCCGTGGGAACGGACGCCTGATCGGGAAGCGATGGTCGTCTTGAAGTCACGGGAAGAAATCGAAACCATGAGGCGGGCGGGGGCGATCGTCGCCGAGGTTCTGGAAGAGCTGCGCGAGCACGTCCGCCCGGGTGTGACGACCGCCGAACTCGACGAAATCGCCGAGCTCGGGGCGCTACGCCGCAAGGCTCGGCCGGCCTTCAAGGGGTACGAGGTCGCGGGCAGGGTTTTCCCGAGGAGCCTCTGCGTTTCCGTGAACGACGAGGTGGTCCACGGAATTCCTTCCCCGTCTCGGGTCCTGCGGGAAGGAGATCTCGTGGGCCTCGACTTCGGGGTTTGCTACGAGGGGTACTACGGTGACGCCGCCATCACCGTCCCGGTCGGACGCGTCGACGAAGAGAGCCGCCGGCTTCTGGAGGTGGCCAGTCGGGCTCTGCGGCTCGCCATCGAGCAAGCGAAGGCGGGGAATCGAATCGGGGATATTTCGGCGGCGGTGCAGGAGACGGCGGAGGGGGAAGGCTTTTCGGTCGTTCGCGATTTCGTCGGGCACGGAATCGGCACGCGGTTGCACGAGGATCCCCAGGTGCCCAATTTCGGACAGAGGCACCGGGGATTACGGCTGCGTCCCGGGATGGTTCTCGCCATCGAGCCCATGGTGAACGCCGGCGGTCCGGCCGTGCGCCTCGCGGCGGACGGCTGGACGGCGCTGACGGCGGACGGCCGCCGCTCCGCCCATTTCGAGCACTCCGTGGCCATCACCGAGAACGGACCCTACATCCTGAGTGTGTGTTGAGGTGCCATGCCGAAAGCCGATGCGATCGAGGTAACGGGTAAGGTCCTCGAGCCCCTTCCGAACGCGATGTTCCGCGTCGAGCTCGACAACGGACACAAGGTCCTGGCCCATATTTCCGGCAAAATGCGGATGCACTATATTAAGATCCTGCCCGGTGACCGGGTGACGGTGGAACTTTCGCCCTACGACTTGACCCGGGGGCGGATCACCTACAGGAGCAAGTGACGATGAAAGTTCGAGCGTCCGTGAAGCGGCTCTGCCGCAAGTGCAAGATCGTGCGGCGGCGCGGCGTCGTTCGCGTCGTGTGCGAAAACCCGCGCCACAAACAGCGGCAGGGGTAGAGGTCGCCATGGCACGAATCGCTGGCGTCGAGCTTCCGCGGAACAAGAGGATGGAGATCGCGCTCACGTACATCCACGGCATCGGCCGAACTTCGGCGAACCGCATCCTGCTTGCCGCCGGGGTCGACCGCGACAAGAAATCCGACGACGTGACCGACGAGGAGCTGGTCCGGATCCGCGAGATCATCGACCGGGAGTACAAGGTCGAGGGCGACTTGCGGCGCGAGGTCGCGACGAACATCAAGCGGTACATGGACCTGGGCTCCTACCGTGGGTTGCGCCACAGGAGGAACCTCCCCGTGAGAGGGCAACGCACCCACACGAACGCGCGGACGCGGAAAGGTCCGCGGAAGACGGTGGCGGGCAAGAAAGCTCCGCCGGCCAAGGGTTGAGCCGGCTGGCGCTCGAGGCATCCGATGGCGAAGAACGAAACGAAAGAGCCGAAGGAACAGGGCGGGGAGGCCAGGGCCTCTTCGGCCGGTCGTCGAAAGCGAGGGAAGCGGTTCGTGCCCGAGGGCATCGTCCACATCCACTCGACCTTCAACAACACCATCGTGAGCGTGACCGACAAGGCCGGGAACGTGATCGCCTGGGCGAGTGCGGGTTCGGTAGGATTCAAGGGCTCGCGGAAGGGGACGCCGTTCGCGGCCCAGCTGGCGGCCGAGGAGGCGACGAAAAAAGCCATGGACCAGGGGGTTCGCACGGTGGAGGTGCACGTGAAGGGACCGGGAGCCGGTCGGGAGTCGGCCCTGCGCTCGCTGCAGGTGTCGGGCCTCACGATCACCTTGATCAAGGACGTCACTCCGATTCCGCACAACGGGTGTCGTCCACCCAAGAGACGGAGAGTCTGACGGTTTCGTAGGGAGGTCCACTCGTGGCACGGTATCGGGGATCGGTTTGCCGGCTTTGCCGGCGCGAGGGATTGAAGCTCTTTCTGAAAGGGGATCGCTGCTTCACGGACAAGTGCGCGATCGAACGGAGGAACTACCCGCCCGGTGTCCACGGGCAGAGGCGGACCAAGTTCTCGGAGTACGCGCTCCAGCTCCGCGAGAAACAAAAAATCAAGCGTATCTACGGCGTGCTCGAGCGGCAGTTCCGGCGGTACTTCCGCGAAGCCGAACGTTTGCGGGGCGTGACGGGGGAAAACCTGCTCGTGCTCCTCGAGCGGCGGCTCGACAACATGGTGTACCGGATGGGATTCGCCACCTCCAGGGCGGAAGCGAGGCAGCTCGTGCGGCACGGGCACTTCCTGGTGAACGGACGGAAGGTGGACATCCCGTCCTATCTTCTCGAGCCGGGCGACGTCGTCTCGGTTCGAGAGAAGTCCCGCACCATCGCCAGGATCCAGGACGCGATGGCGCAGGCCGAGCGGCGGGGGATCCCCGACTGGATCGAGGTGCAACGGGAAGCGTTTTCGGCCCGTCTCAAGCACCTTCCCACGCGGGCGGATCTCACGGAGCCCGTCAACGAACGGCTCGTTGTCGAGCTCTACTCGAAGTGAGGTCGAGCGGAAGCGCGGGAACAGCCCCGGGAGGTTCTGGAACATGCAACCACAGAGGAATTGGCGAGATCTCATCAAGCCGGCACGGCTCGAACTCGACCAGCGAACGGCGAGCCGGACGTACGGCAAGTTCGTAGGAGAACCGTTCGAGCGAGGTTTCGGGATCACGATCGGGAACTCTCTGCGCAGGATCCTCCTGTCCTCCCTCCAAGGCGCGGCCATCACGGCGGTGCGCTTCGAGGGGGTGCTGCACGAGTTTTCCACGATCCCCGGCGTGCGCGAGGACGTCACCGACATCGTTCTCAACCTGAAGGAGGTGCGACTGCGGCTCCACGAGGGGCTGCAGGAAGTCGGGAGGATCGACGCGAAGGGAGAATGCGAGGTGAAGGCGGGGGACATCCAGGTGAGCCCTTCCGTCGAGATCCTGAACCCCGAGCAACACATCGCGACGCTCGCGAAGGACGCGTCGCTCCGGGCCGAGCTCACGATCAAAGTCGGGAGGGGGTACGTCCCGGCGGAACGGAACAAGGACGAGGGGGCACCCATCGGCACGATCCCGATCGACGCCGTGTTCTCACCGATCCGCAAGGTGAACTACACCGTGACGAACGCCCGAGTCGGACAGCGGACCGACTACGACCGTCTGACTCTCGAGGTTTGGACGGACGGCAGCGTGCGACCGGAGGACGCCGTCGCTTACGCAGCGCGCATCCTCCAGGACCAGCTTTCGATTTTCATCAACTTCGAGGAGGAGCCGGAGCCGGTTTCGGTTCCCGAGGAGCAGAAGCCCACCCTCAACGAGAATCTCTTCCGGCCGGTCGCCGAGCTCGAGCTTTCCGTCCGGGCGGCGAACTGCCTGCAGAATGCGGACATCAAGTACATCGGCGAGCTGGTGCAGAAAACCGAGGCCGAGATGCTCAAGACGAAGAACTTCGGCCGGAAATCCCTGAACGAGATCAAGGAGATCCTGCGGGAGATGGGGCTCGATTTCGGGATGAAGCTCGAGAACTTCCCGTCGCGAGAAGAGCTCGACCAGAGGTGGGCCCGCCAGCGAGACGATCTGTGAGGGGCGAGCGATGCGGCACAGAAAAGAAGGTCGCCGGCTCGGTCGGACGGGTGCCCACCGGAAGGCGATGTTCCGCAACATGGTCACCTCGCTTTTCGAGCACGAGGTGGTCCGTACGACGGACGCGAAGGCGAAAGAGCTCCGGCGGTGGGCCGACCGGCTCGTGACCCTGGCCAAGAGGGGGTCTCTTCACGCCCGGCGCCGGGCCGCGAGGATCATCCGGAAGAAGGCCGTTCTGCGGAAGCTCTTCGAGGAAGTCGGGCCTCGGTTTCGCGACCGGCCCGGCGGTTACACGCGCATCGTCAAGCTCGGACGCAGGCGGGGAGATGCCGCACCGCTCTCCTTGGTGGAGCTCACGGACAGAGGGGAAGCGGCGCGGTCGGAAGCGGAAAAGAAGCGGGAGAGGAAAAAGCGGGCCGCCGAGCGGAAAGCTCAGCCGTCCGCCTGATCCGGCGGGGCGCCGCGGAAAAGACGCGGGCGCTCCGTTCTACGAAGGACCCGCACGCGCTCGGCGTGGACCGTTCCGGTGCGGTCGAGCGCGCCGCGAACCCTCACGTTGAGTCCGGTCGAAAGGGCTTCGCAGCCCAGAGGCATTCCCGTGCGCTCGTCGGTGAGGATCGTTTCCGGAGTCACCTCGACCGGAAAGTCCACCGCCGGATGCCCGACGAGGATCGTGGCGTGGCCGTCTTCGCACGGCTCGGTGTCTTCGACGAACCCCTCGAAGTCCACGAGGACGGATTCCGGCTCGGCCTTCATTCCGGCCAGCGGGTCCGGGACCCGTAGCCGGACGTTCGTGAGTTCCACCTCTCCCCCGGCCGGCACGACGACCTCGAGACGACTCAGGAACCCGTTGGGTTCGCGGAACTCGAGTACGGCGGTGGGTTGAGGAAACTCACCTTCGAGCCGGAAGCGTCCCGCTCGGTCGGTCACGTCCCGGATTTCCTCTCGCCCTTCCACGCGCACGAGGATGCCCGACAGAGGCTCGGCTTCTCTGGCAGCCTCGTTCGGCTCGACTTCGGCAGCGACGTTGCCACGAACGACGGCCGGAGAGAGCCCCGTTCCGCCGACCCCGCCGTCGTCCCCGCAACCGGCGAAGAGCACGGCGCAACCCAGGAGGGTGAAGGTCGCGGCGAGCCGCTTCATCGCTTCCCCCTTCGTGGCGGCGGGTCGACGAAGCAGTAGACGCCGAACGTGACGCGGGTTTTCCGGCCCTTCGGGGCCCGAGGATTGCGGTCCCGGTCGACCTTGGCGAGAAGTCGGTTGGCACGCTCGAGCGCTCCGAGAGCCGTTTTCTCCAGAGCTCGCGACACCCGCGGAATCCCCCCACTGCCGATGTTGTCATACCGGGCGAACCGTTGCAAAAGGCCGGTTCCCCGTCGCCCCGTCACGTTGTGAGCGAGAAGCCGAAAAAACTCCGCGAGTGCCCCGATCGCGACACCGAGCTGTTCCGGTGTGCCCCGGCCGGGAACGAAAGAGGACGCGAGGAGCTCGAGCGTTCCGTCCGGCCGCTCCCGCACGAGCTCTGCCCGGAGGAGCGCTCGTCTCGCCTCCTCGGGGTTTCCGGCCCGAGCGTCCCGCACCAGGGAGGCGAAGGAAACCTTGCCCGTGAGCGGGAGGGGACGGGGCTTTCCGCGGTAGCGGTAGGGTGCCGTTCGCGCCCAACGCTCCACGAGTCGCGGGCCCCAGCGTTCGGCAGGGCTCGGGAGCACCCGACGCTCGAGAGCCTTTCGAACGTGGCGTCGGAGCTCTCCCTCCGACTGGCCCAGCTCTCTGGCTACGTCGAGAAGCGCCCGGACGGACGACTCGAGAAGGGTGCCCACGTCGGGCGCGGCGGATTTCTTGGACCCCCGGTGTTTCAACTTCGGTCTTTCACTTCGCCCGCTCGCGTGCCCTTTCCCTCGCCCGGCGCCGCAGCCTCGCCCACCGAGCCAGCTCGGCGCGCAGACGGTCCCCGTCGATCCCGAGCACGGCACACACGTTGTCGAACGAGAAGAGCCAGCGGGGGTTCTCCGCCTGGATCCAGCGCTGCGCGTCCCAGAAGAGTCGCTGTTCGCGGACGTCGGTGGAGTCGAAGTAGCTCTGGTAACAACGGAGGCTGTCCTTGAGCATGGCCCACATGAGCCGCCGGATGCCTTCGGTTTCGCCTTCGAGGAGACGGCTTCGTTGCTCGAGGGCGAAGCGAGAAATGCGTCGGGGGACGGTGAATCCTTCGTCGGTTCGTGTCGTTCCTCTCATCGTTGCGTCCCCTTCGTGAAAGCCCTAGGAAAAAACACTGCGGGTCGGACTGCTTGGGAAGTTTAACCCACACAATTAGGAACTTCAACCCAACTTACCTGGCATTGTCCATGTTCCTCGTCACCTCCTCCGCTCGGGCGCTGGACTTCGTGGAGCTCCTGGGCGTGGGAGAGCTGCCCTTGGCCCTGGCGGTGGGCGACCTCGACCGCAACGGATGGTCGGACCTCGCGACGGCCGACAACGGGAGCGGGTCGGTGAGCCTCCTTTTCGGCTTCGCTCCCCTGGCTTTTCGCCCGAGGGTGCAGTTCCCTCTGGGAGCGCGGCCGAGCGATTTGGATCTCGGGGACCTGGATGGGGACGGATATCCCGACTTCGCTGTCGCCCTCGTGAACCGGGACGTCGTGGACGTTTTTTTCTTCCGGCCTGCCTCGGGCGTGACGACGGGAGGGCGGCTCGACGTGGGAACGGGCCCGGCCGCGGTGGAGCTCGCCGACCTCGACGGTGACGGGAGGCTCGACGTCCTCTGCGCGAACACGTTCGACGGGTCGATTTCGGTCTACCTGGGGCGGGACGGTGGCACGTTCGTCGGGCTCGGAGAGTTCGTGACGGGAGCGGAGCCCGACCCGGGCCCGGTCGCCCTCGGGATCGGTGACCTCAACGGGGACAGGATCGTGGACCTGGCCGTCGCCAACCAGCTCGAGGACTCCGTGAGTCTCTTTTTCGGTGGTGGGGGAGGTGCTTTCGTCCCCGGCGATACGATCCCTGCCCCGGTGCTGCCGTCGGCTCTTGCGGTCGGGGACCTGAGCGGTGACGGGGTGGAGGACCTGGTCGTGGCGAGCGAAGCCGAGGACCAGGTCCGAATCTTTTTCGGCGACGGCGCGGGAGGGATCGCGGGCGAAGCGGTCCTCCTCACGGGAGGGGTTCCTCAGGCCGTGGCGCTCGGGGATCTCGACGGCAACGGCACGACGGACCTCGTCACGGCGGACAGCTTCGACGACGCGGTTTCCGTTTTTCTCTCCGCGGGAAGCGGGTCTTTCGAGCCCCGCCGCCGCTTTCGCGTGGGGCGTTCTCCGATCGACGTCGTACTCGCGGACCTCGACCGTGACGGTCGTCTGGACATCGTCACGGCGAACCTGGACGGCAACAATCTGAGCATCCTGCGGAACACGGGAGACTTCCGACCCCCGCTCGGGGATCTCGACGCCGACGGTACCGTCGACGATCGGGACGTGGCTCTGCTGGTCCGGGAGCTTTTCGACGGGGACGGGGACCTGCGCGACTTCGTGCGGCGAGGAACCGTGCGGTCGAGTGCGATGGCGGACGCGAACCTCGACGGTTTCCTCGGGGCGGCGGACCTGGTGGCCGCGATCCTCTACGGCGTTGACGCTTCCGCGCCCGGAGACTAACCGAAGAAGGCCGAACTCGAAGGAGGAAAAAAACCATGGCGGAGCTCCGTGACGCGTTTCTCGTAGGTTACGTTCGGACACCCTTCGGCAAGGCCGATCCCGTGAAGGGAGTCTTCCGTCGAGTCCGCTCGGACGACCTGGCCGCTGCCGTGCTTTCCGAGGCGCTCCGGCGGACCGGGATCTCGGCGAACGACGTGGACGGGGTGATCCTGGGAGCGGTCGAAATGATGGGCGAGCAGGCCCATCCCGGAACGACGATCCCGTTTCTTTGCGACTTTCCGGAACACGTCGTGGGCCTGAGCGTGGAACGGGCGTGCACGACGGCCATGATGGCCGTTCACATCGCGGCTCTTTACATCCAGTGCGGCATGGGGGACGTGTACCTCGCCGGAGGGCTCGACAGTATGACGCACTTCCGGATCCCCGTCATGAAGGACGGGATGGACATGGAGGAGGTCGTCCGCCAGGCGGGGACCATGCTTTCGGCCATGAACCCCAATCCGAGGATGGCCGCCAAGATCAATCTCATCGACCTGAACGGAGGTCAGGGAGCCGAGCGGCTCTGCGAGCGACTCGGAATCGGTCGGGAAGAAATGGACGAGTGGGCTCTCCGGAGCCATCGCAGAGCCGTCGAAGCTCAGAGAAGCGGAAGGCTCCGGGAAGAGATCGTCCCCGTGGAAGGACTCGACCCCGAGGGAAAGACCGTTCTCGTCGAACACGACCAGTGCCCGCGTCCGGACACGACCCTCGAAAAGATCCGCTCCCTGCCCCCGGTGTACCGCCCGGACGGCAAAATCACCGCCGCCACGGCCTCGGCACAGGCCGACGGCGCTGCCGTGTGCGTGCTCGTGTCCGGCGAGAAAGCACGCCGACTCGGAGTTCGACCGTGGGCCCGGATTCACACGATGGCGACCGGGGCCTGCCATCCCACGGACCTGATCTACTCGGCGATCCCGGCCACGCGCCGGGCGCTCGAAAGGTCGGGGCTCGGGCTCGGCGACATGGGCGTCATCGAGATCAACGAGGCGTTCGCGTGCGCACCGATCGCGCTCATGAAAGAGTTCGGGCTGAAAGAAAAGGACGCCGAGAAGATCAATCCGAACGGGGGTGCCTGCGCGATCGGTCACCCCGTGGGAGCTTCGGGCGCCCGGCTCGTCGGTACGTGCGCGATCGAGATGCGTCGCCGCGGATACCGGTACGGCCTCGCCACGATCTGCGGCGGCATGGGGCAGGGAGCCGCCACGATTCTCGAGAACTGCGACTGAAGCGCTCGGTCGTGGGATTGCTCGACGGAAAGCGGGCCGCCGTGTTCGGGGTGGCCAACGAGCACAGTCTCGCATGGGCCATCGCCCGCAGTTTCCACGAGGAAGGGGCCCGGGTAGCCCTCTCCCACGCGGGTACGCCTTTCGAGAAGCGCGTTCGCCCTCTGGCCGAACGGATCGGCAGCGAGCTCGTGTTTCCCTGCGACGTCCGGGAGGACGGGGCGATCGTCGAGGCGGCGAACAGGGTGGGCGAGGCGTGGGGACGCCTGGACATCCTGGTCCACTCGATCGCGTTCGCGGAAAGATCCGACCTGCAGGGGCGATTCGTGGACACGGGCCGGGAAGGTTTCCGGACGGCCCTCGAGGTGAGCGTCTACTCCCTGGTCGCTCTCGCCCGGGCTTTCGAAGGCCTCATGGGGCCCGGTGCCATCCTCACGCTCACCTACATCGGATCGCGGCGCGTCGTGCCGAACTACAACGTCATGGGAGTGGCCAAGGCGGCACTCGAGGCGAGCGTCCGGTACCTCGCCCACGATCTCGGCCGCTCGGGCATCCGGGTGAACGCCATTTCGGCGGGACCCGTCCGAACCCTCTCGGCCGCCGGGGTACGCGGGTTCCGCGACATGCTTCGCCACCACGCGGAAGTCGCGCCGCTTCGTCGCAACGTTTCCGCCGAGGAAGTCGCGCGAGGCGCCCTCTATCTCTGCAGCGACCTTGCCTCCGGGGTCACCGGCGAGGTCCTCTACGTGGACGCCGGCTACCACGTTCTCGCGCGCTAGTCCTCGGCCGCCTTTTGCGCGGCCCGGTCGAGCCGGGCGAACCTCCTCCGCAGGATTTCCCTGCTTTCGGGGTGCGTGAACACGTAGAGCTCGCCTCCTCGGATGGCTTCGAGGGTCCGCCGTGCGACGAGTTCCGGAGGGAGCACGCGCCCGACGAAAGAAACGGGTTCCGGGGCCGTCCCCGGGCGGCTCCCGAGCTCCGGCGGACGGTTGCGCTCGCTCTGGCCGATGCGCGTGGCGACGAGCATCGGGCAGAGGACCGTGACGCCGATACCGTAAGCCGAGAGGTCCCGGTAAAGAGTCTCCGAAAGCCCGACGACGGCGTACTTGGACGTGACGTACACTCCCATGCCCTGCATCGGGACGAGCCCCGCCATCGAGGCGGTGTTCACGATGTGTCCGCCCTTGCCCTGGGCGACGAGCCGCGGCACGAAAACCTCGACGCCGTGGATGACGCCCCAGAGGTTGACGCCGAGAACCCACTCCCAGTCGGCATGGGAGGCTTTTTCGAGTCCCCCGTAGACGGCGACGCCGGCGTTGTTGCACACGATATGGACCTCGCCGAAGTGGCCGAAAGCCCGGTCGGCGAGGTTCCGGACGTCTCGAGCCGCCGGACGTCCGTCGGGACCGCGAGCACTTCCGTGCCGAGGGAACGCAGCTCCTCCGACACCTTTTCCATCGAGGCTCGGTCCACGTCGGCGAGTACGAGTCGTACCCCCTCGTTCGCGAGGGCCCGGGCCAGCGCTTCCCCGATGCCGCTCGCGGCACCGGTCACGACGGCCACTCGTCCCCGAAGCTCTTCCATGGAGCCGACTCTAGGAAATTCCGTGGCGAGAGCACAAGCGGTGCGTGGAAGTCGGGGGACGAAGCTGCTATCGTCGCCGGGAGCGAGAGGCGGACGACCCGTGGAAGAGCTCGCGCGAAGGCTTCCTCCCCACAACCTGGAAGCGGAAGAGGCCGTCCTGGGAGGCCTCCTTCTCGACAACGATCTCGTCGAGGAGGTCGTCGAGCTCGTGGGGCCCGAGGACTTCTACCGCTCGGCTCACCGCAAGATCATGCGGGCGATCCTCGAGCTCAACGCGCAGGGGGAGCCGGTCGACCTCGTGACCCTTTCGGACGCGCTCAGGCGCCGGGGTGAACTCCAGGAGGTCGGAGGTGCGGCGTACCTGGCGGAGCTCGCCGAGCGCGTCCCGAGCGCCGCCAACGTGGCCCACTACGCGAGGATCGTGAGGGAGTGCTCGATCCTGCGCGGCCTCATCCACACGGCCACGGAAATCGCGGCCGGCGGCTACGACCCGGGACTCGACGTGGACCAGTTCCTGGACCAGGCGGAGCAGAGGATCTTCGCCATTTCGGAACGCAAGGTCCGCCCTTCGTTCTTCCGTCTCCGCGAGCTCATGGTCCAGTCCATGAAGACCATCGAGCAACTCTACGAGCGCAAAGAGGCCATCACCGGAGTACCGACGGGTTTTCTCGACCTGGACCGGATGACCGCGGGTTTGCAACCCGGGGACCTGGTCGTCGTGGCCGGAAGGCCCAGCATGGGAAAGACCGCGTTCGCCCTCGACGTGGCGCGGCACGCGGCAGCCGAGGCGCAGGTCGGTGTGGCGTTTTTCTCCCTCGAGATGTCCAAGGAGCAGCTCGTCCTCCGGCTCCTCTGCTCGGAGGCCCGCATGGACCACTCCCAGGTTCGCTCGGGACGGTTCCCCGCGAGCGAGTTCCCGCGCCTGGCCCTCGCGGCCGGAAAGCTCGCCGAGCTCCCGATTTTCATCGACGACACGCCGGCCATGAACGTCCTGGAACTCCGTGCCAAGGCGCGGCGGCTCAAACGTACGCCCGAAGCACGGCTGGGCCTCGTCGTCGTCGACTATCTCCAGCTCATGAAAGCGAGCCCGCTCGAGGGGCGGAAGGAGCAGAACCGCGAGCAGGAAATCGCGAGTATCTCGCGCTCCCTCAAGGCCCTCGCCAAGGAGCTCGACGTGCCCGTGCTCGCCCTCTCGCAGCTCAACCGCCAGGTCGAGCAGCGTTCGGACAAGCGGCCGGCCGTCGCCGACCTCCGCGAGTCCGGTGCGATCGAACAGGACGCGGACGTCATTCTCCTTCTCTACCGGCCCTGCGTCTACGACAGGAACGCCGACGTGCACGCGGCCGAGGTCATCGTCGGCAAGCAGAGAAACGGGCCCACGGGGACGGTTCCACTCGTGTTCTTCCCGGAATTCACGCGCTTCGAGAGCGCCGTCGAGGAAGAGCTGGCCTACGCGGAAGCCGAAGACGTCTAGGGTGCCGGGAGGCCGGACGAGGTGCGGGCACGCGCCTCCTCGGTAGCCCGCTTCTGCGCGGCCTCGAGTGCGGGAGAAATCCGTACCGGGTAGAGGGCGGGCTCCCGAATACGGCGATACTCGAGAGGAGACGCGTGCGAGTTCCTCCCGAAAACGCTCCCGCGACGCCGAAAGCGGCGCGGGGGGCTCGACCCGGCGCCCGCCGCGGACGAAGGGCCGGAGCAGGGGTTCGAGCCGCTCCTCGGGAACCTGCAGGTACGACGCGATCTCCGCACGCGGCTCGTCCCGGAGGGCGAGGCAGTCCGTGACGGCCCGGCCGCCCTCGCGGAGCCGCCAGACCTGTTTGCGTCCCACCCAGGTCGTTTTTTTCGCGCTCAGCTTGACTCTCCCGCTGCCGGCGTATTCGACGAGCTTGTAAGCGCAATCGAGGGCCGGAGCGTCTTCGGAGACCCCGAGTCGGGTGCCCACTCCGAAGCCGTCGATCGGCGCGCCCGAGGAGACGAGCCGGTCGATTTCGAACTCGTCGAGGCCGCCGCTCGCGAAGATCTGGACGTTTTCGAGTCCGTTCTCGTCGAGGATGCGGCGGGCCTCACGGGAGAGCTCTTCCAGGTTCCCGCTGTCGAGCCGGATCGCGCGTGGTAGCTTGCCTCGCTCGGCCATCGAGCGGGCGACCCGGACGGCCGAGCGGACGCCGGCGAGCGTGTCGTACGTGTCGACGAGAAAGACGCTCGCGTCCGGGAAGACCTCGGAAAAAGCCCGGAACGCTTCCACTTCGTGAGGGAAGACCTCCACGAAAGAATGGGCCATCGTCCCGAAGACGGGGATGCCCCACCGCTTGCCGGCGAGCACGTTGCTGGTTCCGGCCGCTCCGGCGAGATAGCTCGCCCGAGCCGCTTTCATCCCGGCGTCCGTGCCGTGTGTCCTCCGGGGCGAGAAGTCCACGACGCGGCGCCCTCGGGCCGCGTCGACGCAGCGGGCCGCTTTGGTGGCCAGAAGTGTGCCGAGGTGGAGCTGGTTGATCACGAAAGTTTCGACGATCTGGCCCTGGATCAAGGGTGCCGTGATCTCGAGAACGGGTTCGTCGACGAAGAACACCGTGCCTTCGGGCATCGCGAAAACGTCCCCCTCGAAGCGCACGGAGGCGAGAAAGCGGAGGAAGTCCCGCGAAAAAAGGCCCGTCGACCGGAGGTAGGCGAGCTCTTCCCTGGTGAACCGGAAGGTCTCGAGGTATTCGAGCACTTCTTCGAGCCCCGCCGCGACGAAATAGCCTCGGTTCGGTGGATAGGCCCGCACGAAGAAGCTGAAGGTGGCGGGCTCGTGCATGCCGCGCTCGAAATACACCGCGGCCATGGTGAGCTCGTAGAGGTCGGTGAAAAGGGCGGATCCGGACGGCCTCGGCGGTCGATTTGGCATGACTCCGAGATTAGCAAGTGCCGAAAAATCCGCCACGGGGTCCCGTCATTTCCTTGACAAACCTCGTTTTCTCGTTAGACTTCGCGCGTCCCGGACGATCGGGTTCCGGGACTGGCCGTCCGAGGCTGTCGGAGCCGGTATGGGTGCGAATCCTGCTTTAGGTTGGGAAAAGGAGAGGCCAAATGGGTAGAAGGCGAGTTGGGATTTTGGGGCTGGTGTTCGTCGTGGGGGTATGGTGGAGCGGGGAGGCTCTGGGGGAGGTGACGACGGAGCGGAGCGCGTCGATTTTGGTTTTTCCGAAGGTTTTGGCGAACGGGACGCGGGACACGATCATCCAGATTTCGAACACGTCGAACTCGCTGGTGCGGGCGCACTGTTTTTACGTGAACGGGGCGCTCCTGGATCCGACGCAGCCCCAGGGGCCGCTCAACCCGCCTCTTTGGCAGGAGGTGGATTTCGACATCGTGCTGACCAAGCAGCAGCCGACGCACTGGACGGTGAGCGAGGGGCGGCGGGTGAATCCTCTGGACGAGCCCTGCGGGCCCGGGAATTCGGACTGCGACGATGCGGGGTTCGACCCGGGGTTGGTGCCGCCGGTGGTGCCGGATTTCACGGGGGAGCTGAAGTGCGTGGAGGTGGATGCGAGCGGGGCGCCGGTGGCGGGCAACCATCTGAAGGGGGAAGCGACGCTGGTGACGCTCGGGAGCGGGGACGTCTCGAAGTACAACGCGATCGGGATTCTCGGGACGAACAACAACGGGGACGGGACGCTGGTGTTGGGTGGCGGGCAATGTGCCGGGGGAGGAGCGCTGCAGGGGGCGGTGTGCACGTCGGACGAGCAGTGCGGGGAGTCGGCGCCGTGTGCGATCGAGTACAACGCCTGCCCGCAGACCTGGATCGTGAACCACCAGGCCGACGGCTCGCCGAGCCTCGCTCTCGAGGACATGCTGGCAAACGGAAGCGGATCCGGCGGGGGGAACGGCAATTCCTCCGAGGTGTTCACGGAGCTCACGGTCGTTCCGTGCACGCAGAATTTCGAGACGCAGGTGCCGACGAGTGTCACGCTCCAGTTCCTCACGACGAACGAGTTCGAATCCCAGTTTTCCGTCTCCACGACCGTGACGTGCTGGGGTAGCTTTTTCCTCCACGAAACGGGCGCTTCGGCGCTCACCTTCTCCGGAACGGGGCTACCCGATCCGCAGGGCACGATGTTTCTCAAGACGAAAATTCGGCCGGCTGCGGGGACCCCGTTCGGGGTGGCTCTGGTGGCGGAAGAGTTTCACCTGAAGGGTGTCGGGAGTCCTTCGGGGGGGCTCGTGAACCCGTTCGAGATCGACGCGGACGAAATGGCGGCAGCGGCCTTCAACCCGCACCACGAGGGCCTTCGTCCCACGCCGGATCTGATCACGATCCCCGCGGAACAGTTGGTCCCGTGAGGCAGGCGTGGGTGCACGGGCGGTGCGAGGTAAGGAGGAGGTTATGAGAACGAACTGGACGATGGTGGCGGTGGCAGTTCTGGCGACGGCGTCCCTCGGGAGGGCCCAGACGGTCGTTACGGACCAGCCGGCTGCACTTCTGGTCTACCCGGGGGTGATCGTAGCGCGCGGTGGGTCGACGGAGCTCGATACCGTGATCCAGTTGAGCAACACGTCGAACGAGCCCGTGGCAGCCAAGTGCTTCTACGTGAACGCCGTGGGCAAGTGCTCGGTGTCGGGTGCCCCTTGTTTTCCCGCTTCGGGCGACCCCCGGTTTTCCCTCGACTGCCCGCTTTCCTCCGACGCCTGCCTCCCGCAGTGGGTCGAGACGGATTTCCGGGTTTTTCTCACCTCGGAGCAGCCGCTTGCCTGGCTCGCCTCGCGGGGGCTCGACCGCGAAGACCTGCCGGTGGACGGCTTTTTCGTCCGCGGCCCGAGGGGCGAGAGCAACTCCGGAACCCATGTTCCGCCGTTCGGTGTCGCGGCCGAGGGTGGTCTGGCCGGCGTGGGTGAGCTCAAGTGCTACGTGACGGACCTCGACGGAAACCCGATCGACCGGAACGTGCTCAAGGGCGAGATGACCATCGTGCGGACCGAGGGCGACGAGGAAGACTGCGTCGATGTCGTGAAAAGCAACGCCATCGGGCACAGGGCTCGGCCGGGCCTCGTGGACACGGATGCGCGTCTGGTTCTCGGCGGCCCGGACGGCGAGTACGACGGCTGTCCCGACGTCCTCGTCATGGACCACTTTTTCGACGGAGCGACGAATCCCGTGACGGGCGGCACCGTGGTGCCTTTTCTGGTGCTCGCGCCTTGTACGGAAGACTTCCTCACGCAGGTTCCGACCCGCCTGAGTGTCCAGTACCTGGTCTTCAACGAGTTCGAGCAGCGTTTCTCGACGAGCAAGCCCGTCGACTGCTTTTTCCTGAGCCGGCTCGGGCTGATCGACACGTCGGATCCTTCGAGGTCCGTCTTCGGCGTCCAGGTGGCGGGGACGCTCACGGGACAGACTCGGATCCGGCCCGTGAACGGTGGGCTCGTGGGAATCGGGGGCGAGTTCCACGGCAACGGCGAGGGGCGTACGGTTACTTTCAACCTTCACCAGCAGGGTCAGCGCGAGACAGCCGACGTCGTCCGGGTCATCCCCTGAGAGACACCGTACCGGCGGGAGCGGTACCTCGCGCTCCCTTTGCACTTGACAAGGCCTTTGCCGGCTGACATGGTTGCCCGCGATCCGTCCGCGGGGGCGGGGGGAACGAGCGGCGGAAAGGCGGGGTACGACCTTGTCGGCCGAAAAAGCTCGAGGGAGAGGCCAAATGGGTAGAAGGCGAGTTGGGATTTTGGGGCTGGTGTTCGTCGTGGGGGTATGGTGGAGCGGGGAGGCTCTGGGGGAGGTGACGACGGAGCGGAGCGCGTCGATTTTGGTTTTTCCGAAGGTTTTGGCGAACGGGACGCGGGACACGATCGTCCAGATTTCGAACACGTCGAACTCGCTGGTGCGGGCGCACTGTTTTTACGTGAACGGGGCGCTCCTGGATCCGACGCAGCCCCAGGGGCCGCTCAACCCGCCTCTTTGGCAGGAGGTGGATTTCGACATCGTGCTGACCAAGCAGCAGCCGACGCACTGGACGGTGAGCGAGGGGCGGCGGGTGAATCCTCTGGACGAGCCCTGCGGGCCCGGGAATTCGGACTGCGACGATGCGGGGTTCGACCCGGGGTTGGTGCCGCCGGTGGTGCCGGATTTCACGGGGGAGCTGAAGTGCGTGGAGGTGGATGCGAGCGGGGCGCCGGTGGCGGGCAACCATCTGAAGGGGGAAGCGACGCTGGTGACGCTCGGGAGCGGGGACGTCTCGAAGTACAACGCGATCGGGATTCTCGGGACGAACAACAACGGGGACGGGACGCTGGTGTTGGGTGGCGGGCAATGTGCCGGGGGAGGAGCGCTGCAGGGGGCGGTGTGCACGTCGGACGAGCAGTGCGGGGAGTCGGCGCCGTGTGCGATCGAGTACAACGCCTGCCCGCAGACCTGGGTCGTCAACCATCCGGCGGACGGAGCGATTCCGTTCGGGTTCCCCCCGGCTTTCACCGAGCTCACGGTCGTTCCGTGCACGCAGAATTTCGAGACGCAGGTGCCTACGAGTGTCACGCTCCAGTTCCTCACGACGGACGTTTTCGAGTCGCAGTTTTCCGTCTCGACGACGATCCGTTGCTGGGGGAACTTTCTGTTGAGCGAGCTGGGCTCGGAGGTGCTCGTGGCTGCCGGCGGAACGGCAACGGCCTTTCCGGTGCCCCCACTGACCGAGGGCGACGCCATGAGCTCGCGAATTCGTGCTGCCGCTGGCTCGGACAGCGGGGGCTTTCTGATGGTTCAGGAGACACACTGGGTGGAGCAGGACAACGGGATCATCGTCGGGGAAGGCTATAGCTTCGGGGATCTTCTCGTGCTCGGGGACGTTGCGAGCGCCGCGAGGGACGTTCACCACACGGGTGAGGCCGGAGTCGCGCGGATCACGATCCCGGCGGAGCAGCTCCAACCGTGACGGGGGCAGGGGACATGGCGGAAACGAGTCGTCGCATGGAAAACCATCGAGCTTACGCCGCGGGCGGGGGCAGGTCGTCACGGACGCCGGAGGGAATGGGGCCGAGGAAGGCTGGCTGGAGGTACCTCGCGGCCGGCTTCTGCTTTTTGTTGGCGGCCGCGTCGGCGAGGGCCGAGACCGTGGTTTCCGACCAGCCCGCCGCGCTGCTCGCTTTCCCGGGGGTGATCGCCGGCGTCGGCAGTATGGATACCCTGATCCAGATCACGAACGTCTCCGACACGCCTGCCCGCCTCGCGTGCTTCTACGTCAACGCCCTCGGCCGTTGTTCGGTGAGCGGAGAGGCTTGCTTTGCGGGCGGAGCAGGGGCGGAGTTCGGGTTCAACTGTCCGGACGACCGCGATCTCTGCCTCCCACAGTGGGTCGAGACGGACTTCCGCGTGGTGCTCACCTCCCGTCAGCCCTTCGCCTGGCGGGTCTCGACGGGCCTTCCGCGGAGTGCCGTGCCGCTCGACGGTGTCTTCCGTCGCGGACCCCGTGGTGAGAGCAACGCAGGAACGGACATTCCTCCGTTCGAGGGCATCGGGGAGCTCAAGTGCTACGTCGTAGACCCGAACGGCTCGCCCGCCGACCGGAACGTTCTGGTCGGTTCGATGACGATCGTGGCCGAGGGCGACGCCTTCTCTCACAATGCGATCGGCTTTCGCGCCGTCCCGGGAGCCAACGACGGCGACAACGAGCTCGTCCTCGGAGGAGATTCCCCGGAATACGACGGCTGCCCGAACGTGCTCGTCGCGGACCACTTTTTCACCTTCGCCGAGAACCCCGTGACCGGGGAAGAGGTTTTTCCGCTGCTCGTCCTTGCTCCTTGCTCGCAGAATTTTCTCACGCAGGTCCCGACACGCGTGAACGTGCAGTACCTCGTTTTCAACGAATTCGAGCAGCGTTTTTCGACGAGCCGGCCCGTGGAGTGTCTGGGCTTCGAGTTCATGGCCTTTCTCGACACCACGGACCCGGATCGGTCGATCTTCAGCGTTTTCGTCTCGGGAACCCTCACGGGACAGACTCGTATCCGTCCCGTCGACGGGGGGCTCGTTGGCTGGCTTTTCGAGGTCCACGGAAGCTCGGCCGCGTCGGTCAACCTCCACCACGTAGGCCGGCGCGAGACGGCGGACCGGATCGTCGTTCCGTAAGGGTGGTGTTCGCTTGCGGCAGCCTATTCCGAGAGGAGCCGCTTCATCGTAAGGGCGTTCCGGACCCCGTAGTCCGCGTAGCAGTTGTTGAAGATCACGTAGGCTTTCTCGACGGGTAGGTCCCGCAGCTTCCGGGCCCAGGCGGCAAGCTCTTCCTGCCCGTAGAGGTACCGGAACCGTTCGGCCGCGCTCGTCGCGGGCCGGAACCACGCCTCGCGGTTCCGGCCGTGGAAGCGCACGTACGCGACTTGGCCCGTGGCGGCACAGGTAGGGGGTGGTACCCCCCGGCCGCCGGGGGTGTCGAGGGACACGAAGAGGAGGTCGTGTTGCTCGAGGAAACGGAGCGTCGACGAGAGATTCCCGCCGAACCATCCGGGATGCCGGAACTCCACGGCGATGCGGTCTTCGGGCAGCTCGGATCGACAGCGGAGCAGGTAGGCCCGGTTTTCGTCCGTGGGCCGGAACCACGGCGGGAACTGCAAGAGGAGACAGCCGAGCTTTCCCGCACGCCGGAGGGGGTCGAGCGCCGAGCGGAACATCTCGAAGGCACGCCGGAGGTGGCTGTCCGACGGAGCGCGCAGCCTCGGGCGCGCGAGTTCGTCCCGGGAAAGCTCGGCCCGGAGTGCGAGGGGCAGGCGCCTCGGGTCCGTGTCGTGCCCCGTGAGCCATGCGAACGCCTTCACGTTGAAATCGAAATCGGCGGGGGTGCGGTCGGCCCAGAGCCGTGCGTTCCGCTCGCTCGGGAGCGCGTAGTAGGTGGAATCCACTTCGACGGTCGAAAAGAGCGAGGCGTAGTAGCGGAGGCGAGCCGCGGCTGTTCGGCAGTCGGGAGGGTAGAAGTCCGTCGAGAGGAGCGTCGGGTCGGTCCACGAGGCCGTACCGACCCGGTACTCGGTTCTGCCCGCCGCCATGGCCGCGGCAGCCTAACCGGCACGGTTTTGCACGGCAACCGGAAGCTCGGAGCGCCGGTGCGGCGTCACTTTCTTTTCGCACCGGTAAAAGCTGTCGTGACCGAAGCCTGGCATACCTCCTGCAACCCGGTCGTCCTCGCGGTGCCGGCAACCGCGTCGCATCCGGGGCGGCCGCGACCGAGCACGGCGGTTGCGGCCGCCGCGAAGATCGAGCCGAGGGAAGGCTAGGACGGACCCCGAAGGAAGCCTCTCTCCGCCAGGTAGCGCGCGAGCGCGTCGTCCCACGGGGGAAGCTCCGGAAGCCCGGCGGCCCGCGCAGCTTCGTGGGCGAGTACGGAGTACGCGGGGCGCCGGGCCCTTGCGCCGAACTCGGCCGACGTGATCGGGCTCAGATCCGCTTCGAGCCGAGCGAGCTCGAAGATCTTCCGGGCGAAGTCGTACCAGGAGACTTGGCCGGTGTTGGTGAGGTGATAGAGGCCGTAACGTTCCGTGTCGAGCAACCGCGCGACAGCCGAAGCCAGGTCGAGCGTGTAAGTCGGGCTCAGGACCTGATCGCGTACGACGCGGATGGCCTTTCCCTCCCGAGCGAGCCGGAGCATCGTTTCGACGAAATTCGTCCCGCCTTTTCCCGAGCTTCCTCCTTTTCCGTAGAGACCCGAGCTCCGAACGAGGTAGAGGCGGGAGCAGGCCTGCCGGGCGAGCCACTCGCCCGCGAGCTTCGAAGCTCCGTAGACGGAAAGAGGTCTCGGGGGATCGTCCTCGCGGAGCGGGCGGCGGAGCGAGCCGTCGAAGACGTAATCGGTGCTGAAATGGACGAAAACGGCGTCGTGCCGCGCACACCAGCGTGCGAGCCCGAGAACGGCCACCGCGTTCACCTGGAAGGCCAGCTCGGCCTTTTCCTCGCATTCGTCGACCCGGTGGTACGCGGTCGTGTTCAGGACCACGTCGGGCCGCAGGCGTCCGAGTACCGAGCTCGCCCTCTCGAGGTCTCGGACGTCGAAATCCTCCCGCGTGAAAGGGCGGACTTCGTGGTCGCCGAGCACCCCGAGGAGGTCGCTTCCCAGTTGCCCCCGGGCGCCGAGAAGCGCGATCTTCATGAGCCCTTGCGGACCACGCCGAGGTGGCGGGGCGGGTCGTTTCCCACCGGCACGTCGAAGATCGAGGTAGTCCGGCCCAGGATCCTCTCGGCCTCTTCGAGGAGCTGGAGCCAGCGGAGGTTGTAGTACTTCGGGTTGTGGAAATCGTCGGTCCTGCTGCGCTCGATCTCCTGCACGAGGTGACGCACCGAGTCTTCGATCGACACGAGCGGAGTGAACCCGAGGACACGTTGGATCTTGGCCGTGGAGACCCGGTAGCTGCGAACCCCGCGGTAGCGGTAGTCCGGGCGGACCTCGCAGCGGATCCCGAGTTCCCGGAGCGTCTCGAGGACGCGCAGCCCCAGCTCCGAAATGCGGACGTTGCGGTATGCCAGGTTGAAGATCTGCCCCCGTAGCGCCTGTTCCGGAGCCTCGAGGCAGGCGATGTACGCGCGGGCCACGTCCCGCACGTCGACCACCGGCCGCCACATCTCGCCCCCGTAGAAGAGCACGATCTCGCCGCGGTCGAGCGCGTCCTTGACGAAGGTGTTCAGGACGAGGTCGTAGCGCATCCGCGGGGAAAAGCCTCCGACCGTCCCCTTGCGCAGCACGACGGGACAGAAGGTGTCGTCGGCGAGCGCGAGGACACGCCGCTCGGCTTCGAGCTTCGAGGTGGCGTAGGCGGCGCGAGGGGCGACGGGGTCGTCTTCCGAGCAGGGTCGGTCGCTTTCTTCCCGGCCTCCCGAGTCGTAGATGGAACAACTCGAGGCGAGGACGTAGCGCCGCACCCCGTGTTCCTTGGCCAGCCGCGCGAGCCTTTCCGCGGCGAGCGCGTTCATCTCGAAGTTCGCCCGGGGGTTGTACTCGGCCGTGGGGTCGTTCGAGAGACCTCCGAGGTTCACCACGGCCTCCGTGTCGGAAAGCTCGGCCGCACCGACGGTCCGCATGTCCCGCGCGACGAGCTCGCAGCGGTCCCGGACCTCCCGGAGGCCCTCGTCGCCGAAGTACAGGCGGTCGACGACCCGCACGGCGTACCCGCGCTCCAGCAGTTCCTGGACGAGGACGGCTCCGACGTAGCCCGCCCCGCCGACGACGAGAATCCGTCCCACGCTCAGCGGCCTCGCACCGTCCAGACGTCGCCGAAGGAATCGGGCGGAATTCGGACCTCGTCGGGATCGCCTCTGCGGTAGACCTCGCTCGCCGTGCTGATCATCTGCGTGTCGTCTTCGAGGGACATCCACCCGTGGTAGACCCCCGGGGGAACGACGATGAGCGTCGGATTGCGCGAGCTCGTGACGAAGGTGTTCCGTTCCCCGTAGGTGGGGCTGTCTTCCCGATCGTCCACGAGGACGAACTTGGCGGCCCCGTGGCTGATGAAAAAAAGGTCCCAGAGTTCGCGGTGCTTGTGAAACGCCCGGATCGTCCCCTTGGCGAAGTTCCCGACGAGGTAGACTTGCCCGAACTTGGGAAGGTAGGGGTCCGTGGCCCGGACGATCTCGATCAGGTAACCTCGGTCGTCCACCCGTGCGACGAGGTCGACGGCCTGGACGCCCGCGATCATACGCGTATCTATCGCACGGAGGGCGAGCGAAATTCAACTTCGTTCGCGTCCCGGGGGCCGGCGCGGTGGTCCGGCGAGAAGGAGCGCTCCCGGTCCGGCCACGGAGGTGTCGTGGCCGCCGGGTCCGTACGGGGTGGCGAAAGCGGGAGGGCCGGCTTGCGGTGGCTTCCGGGGGGCAGTAGGTTCTCACGGAGAAAACGGCTCTCCTCCGGGAGGAGCCTCCGGAATCGGTGGTGGAAAAGCCTTCCAACCTCGGCGGTCACAAGTCGGGATTCGTCGCGATCGTGGGCAAGCCCAACGTGGGGAAGTCCACCCTGCTGAACGCCATGCTCGGTCGCAAGCTCGCCATCGTCACCCCGAAGCCGCAGACCACGAGGAAGAGGATCCTCGGCGTCAAGAGCTTGCCCGACGCGCAGCTTCTCCTCGTGGATACTCCGGGTCTGCACGAGTCGCCTTCCCTGGTGAACCGCCGGATGGTGGAGCGGGCACGGACGGAGATGCGGTCGGCGGACGTGGTCCTGTGGCTCGTGGACGCGACCGAAGGAGAGGCCGGAGTCGATCCGTCCGTAGCTCGCGATCTCCAGGGCCTTCGCGTTCCCGTCTGCGTGGCCCTCAACAAGATCGACCTGGTGAAAAAGCCCTCGCTTCTTCCGCTCATGGCCAAGGTGGGGGGTCTACTTCCGGGCGCCGAGGTAGTTCCGGTGAGTGCGCTTCGGGGCGAGAACCTCGACACTCTGCTCCGCGTTCTGGTGGGGCTTTTGCCGGAAGGTCCGGCCCTTTACGGCGACGAGGAGTGGACCGACCAGACCGAGAGGGAGCTCGCGGCGGAAATCGTTCGGGAGAAGGTGATTCTCGAGACGAGGCAGGAAGTTCCGTACTCGGTGGCGGTGACGGTGGAAGGCTTCGAAGAAAAGCCGGAGAAAAACCTCGTCGTGATCCGGGCGACCGTCCACGTGGAGAAAAAATCCCAGAAGCCCATCCTCCTGGGCGAAAAGGGGGCGCGCATCAAAAAAATCGGCCAGGCAGCCCGAGAAGAGCTCGAGCGGGAGCTCGGGCGGCGGGTCTACCTCGAGCTCTTCGTCAAGGTGAGCGAAGGGTGGACGAGCGACCCGAGGAAGCTGGCCGAACTCGGCCTCTGAGGGCACGGCCGTGAGCTCCGGACGACTTCCGCTCGTGGCGCTGGTCGGGAGGACCAACGCGGGCAAATCGACGCTCTTCAACCGGCTCGTGGGAGAGCAAAAAGCCGTCGTGGACCCGACCCCGGGGGTGACCCGCGACCCCCTCTTCGGTACCGTCCGTACGGCGCGGGGAAGCTTTCTCCTCGTCGATACCGGGGGGCTCGACGTCGAAGAAGGCGAAATCGAAACGAAAGTGAGGGAGCAGACCGAGCTCGCCCTGGCGGAGGCGGACGGTATCGTTCTGGTCGTGGATGGTCGAGTCGGCCTCCGAGCGGGGGACGAGGAGATCGCTCGGCGGGTGCGCCGGTCCGGAAAGCCGGTCTGGCTGGCCGTGAACAAGATCGACACGCCCGGTCTCGACTCCCACGTCGCGGACTTCTACGCGCTCGGTCTCGAGCCGGTCTTCGCGATTTCGGCCGCGCACGGCCGCGGCGTGCGGGAGCTCGCGGAGGCGATCGCCGAGCGGCTCGGCGGGGGCGGGCCCGAGGTGGAACCAGGCCAGGAGGCTTCGGTTCGGGTCGCGGTCCTCGGTCGTCCCAACGTGGGAAAGTCTTCCCTCGTCAATCGGATCCTGGGTCAGGAGCGGGTCCTGGTGAGCTCGGTACCCGGGACCACCCGGGACACCGTGGACATCCGCCTGGAAAGCGGGGGGCGGAGTTTTCTCCTGCTGGACACGGCCGGGGTCCGGCGCAGGGCCAGGATCGATGCTCGTCTGGAGCGGGTCGTTTCGCTTCGTTCGCTCCGTGCTCTCGAACGTTCGGAGGTGGTCCTGGTGGTCGTCGACGCGGAAGAAGGATGCACGGAACAGGACGCGAGGCTCGCTTCCTACGCCTGGCGTCACGGTCGTGCCCTCGTGCTCGTGGTGAACAAATGCGACCTGGTCGGCGGAATCCTTTCGGCCCGCAAGCGCTCGGAGGACTGGGTAGCGCGCTTTCCCTGGCTCCGGGACGTTCCTTTTCTTTTCGTCTCGGCACGGACGGGTGAGGGTACGGAACGGCTCTTGCCGGAAGTTTCGTCCGTGGCCGAACGCTACCGTGCCGAGATCCCGACGCGCCTTCTCAACACGGTACTCGGGAAGGCGACTCGCGACGTGTCCCATCCTTCGGTTCGCGGACGGAGGCCGTCTTTTTTCTACGCCGTACAAACGGGGAAGGAACCGCCGAGAGTCTCGGTGTTCTCCAGTGCCCCGGAACTCGTACGGGCCGAGTACGCTCGTTACCTCCTGCGCAGGCTTCGGGAAGCCTTCGATCTCTCGGGGGTACCGATCCAGCTCGAGTTCCGCCCGCGAAGCCGTGCCCGTTCGAAGGGGCAACGCCCGGGGCGCGAGACCGCGAAATCCGTGGCGGGGAAGGGATAGAAAAGACGCAGGGCAGGCTTCGCCGTGGCGGCTCAGGCGAAGCGATGCCGGCCCAGGTCCCTTTCCGAGAAGCGCTCGGCCTCGAACACGTAGAGTCGCGCGTCGCGCTCTTTCCAGGCTCCGTCCGGCAGCGACGCCTTCCTGCAGAGCTGGCGCAAGAGCTCCTCCCGGTCCCACCCCTGCTCGAGAGCCACTTGAGGGAGGAAGACCCCGCGGGAGCCGCCGAGCGTGAGAACGACCCCGTGGAGTCCGGGAACGATGTCCCGGGGCGATGCCGGTCTCGGCGGCCCGAGAACGTCCACTTCGATGTCGACGAGGTCGAGCTCCTCCGGTGCGAGCGGCGGAAAGCGCGGGTCGTCGAAGGCCGAAGCGAGGGCCATCCGTTCGGTGACTTGCCAGAGCGGCTCTTTGGCCTCGAGAGTACCGATGCAGCCCCGGAGTTGCCCACCCCTGTGGAGGCTCACGAAGACCCCCCGCGGAACCCGGAGGGCCGGCGGCGGGTCCTCGAGGACGGGGGGGTGTTCTCCTTCGAAGGCCGACGCAATCGTGGAACGGGCCAGAGCGAGGAGAAGCCTGCGATCTTCAAGGGCGAGCGGAGGATGGACGCTCGTCGCATGCGGGTCGTTTTCCTGTGCGCACATACCGGATGTAGTCCGAAAGGATCCGTCCGTGGTCGAAGGCGAGATCCCGAGGGAGTTCGTCCAGGGAAAACCGTCGCGCGTCCGCCGCGTCGTCCCCGGGGCGTGGGGTGCCTTCCGCGCGGCCCAAAAAGACGATGCTGATCGTGTGGCGGCGCGGATCGCGGTCCGGGTCGGA
The DNA here is from genome assembly GCA_026004195.1 of Candidatus Binatia bacterium. Taxonomy (NCBI): domain Bacteria; phylum Candidatus Binatota; class Binatia (SeqCode); species Binatia bacterium. Next base: position 721,660 of record BPIQ01000001.1, on the reverse strand, counting down.
GTAGACGTGGAAGAGCTCCGTGAGCCGGACGTCGAGGCCGGTCTCCTCCCGGACTTCCCGCCTGGCTGCATGTTCGACGGACTCGCCGTAGTCGACGAAGCCGCCGGGCAGAGCCCAGCCTTCGGGCGGGTTTTTCCTCCGAACGAGAACGATGCCACCGTCGAGTTCCACGATCACGTCCACGGTGGGTACGGGATTCCGGAACGCCATGGGGGTACACGTCGCTTAGCACCCCGGGGCGTCGAAACCAAGCTTGACACCCCGGCGGGGTCCCTATAGCCGGAGAGCGAGGCCACGCGCACGATGAGGGCACAGGTGGTTCTCGAGCCCGGGAGGATGGAACTCCGGGAGGTGGAAACGCCTCGGCCGGGCGAGGGAGAGGTTTTGCTGCGAGTCCGCAGGGCGCTGACCTGCGGGACCGACGTGAAAACCGTGGCGCGAGGGCACCCGAAATTCCCGATGCCCACGCGGCTCGGTCACGAGTACTCGGGAGAAGTGGCGGCCGTGGGTCGAGGTGTGCGGAACGTGAGGGAAGGCGACTCCGTCATGCTCGTTCCCTCGGCCCCGTGCGGGCAGTGTTTTTACTGCGCGCGGGGCGACGAAAACCTGTGCGAAACGCTCATGGAGCAATACGCGATCGGGGGCTTCGCGGAGTTCGTGCTCCTCCCGGCTCGTGTGGTCCGCACGAACCTTTTCCCGAAGCCGCGGGGGCTCGGGTACGAAGAGGCCGCTCTGCTCGAACCGCTTTCTTGTGTCGTCCACGGCCTCGAGATGGTACCGATCCGCCCCGACTGGTGCGTGGTGATCGTCGGAGCGGGTGCGATCTCGGCCCTGCACCTGCTGGCCCTGCGTGCTCGCGGGGTTTCGGAGGTCCTCGTGGTGGGCCGGGGCGAGCGACGGCTCGCCCACGTTCGCGCCTTCGATCCCACGGCGGTGTTCGGCGGTGGCATCGCGGCAGCGCGGCCTCGTGTCCTGCGGCACACCGGCGGTCGGGGGGCGGACGTCGTCGTCGAATGCACCGGGCAGGCCGAGGTGTGGGCGGAGGCGCTCTCGCTGGTTCGGCCCGGGGGCTGGCTCGTCCTCTTCGGGGGGTGCGCCGCGGGCTCGCGGGTATCTTTCGACACGCAGCGGATCCACTACGACCAGATTCGGATCGTGAGTCCTTTCCACTTCACGCCCCGCGCGGTGCGGAAGGCGAGGGAGCTGCTCGTCTCGGGAGCCGTCGCGGCGGACGGACTCTTGGCCGAGCAGGTCCCGCTCGAGGACGTTCCTCGGGCGCTCGCTCGGCAGAGCGAAGGTCACGCGCTGAAATACTCGGTCGCTCCCTGAACCCATGCGTGTCGCGAGGCTCTACGACTTTCTCGACCTCAGGATCGAAGAAGAGGCCGTCCCGGAGCCCGGGCCCGAGGATGCGCTCGTACGCGTCCGAGCCTGCGGGATCTGTTCCGGCGATGTCGTTCCGTGGTACGTGCGGAAAAAAGCACCCGTCGTGCTCGGCCACGAAGTCTCGGGTCGGATCGTCGCCTTGGGAGAGCGGGTTTCGAAGTTCCGGGTCGGGCAGCGGGTTTTCGTGCACCATCACGCCCCTTGCCTCGAGTGCGAATCTTGCCGCAGGGGGGAATTCGTCCAGTGCCCGGTTTGGCGCGCTTCGCGCCTCGTGCCGGGAGGGCTCGCGGAGTTCGTTCTCGTGCCGGCACGGAACCTGGAGGTCGACACTCTCGAGCTGCCTCCCCACGTGGGCTTCGAAGACGGGGCCCTCGTCGAACCCGTGGCCTGCGTCGTGAAATCGCTCCGCCGTGCAGGTTCGCTCGAAGGAGCGACGGTGTTGGTCGTGGGACTCGGTGTGATGGGGCTTTTCCACGTGATTCTTGCGAGGCATCGGGGCGCCGGCCGTATTTTCGGGGCGGACTTCGTCGCGGCCCGCAGACGAAAAGCCGAGGAGGTCGGAGCGGACGGGACGATCGATGCTTCGAGCGAGGACGTGGCCGAGGCCGTCCGTCGCCTCACCGGTGGCAGGGGGGCGGACGTCGTCGTGGTCGGCCCGGGAACGCTCGAGGCGTGGGACGTGGGGTTCCGCTCCGCGGCGGACGGAGGGGTCGTCGTGTTGTTCATGGGAACGGAGCCTGGCCGCGTTTTTCCACTCGACGCCCACCGCTTCTTTTTCCGTGAGATCCGGCTCGTCCCGAGTTACTCCTGCGGGCCCTACGACACGCGCGAGGCGCTCGACCTCGTCGCTCGGGGAGTGGTGAGAGCGAAAGACGTCGTCACGCACGTGTTCCCCTTCGAGAAGGTCGCGGAGGCCTATCGGACGGCGGCCGAGGACAAATCCGCGATCAAAACGATGGTGGTGATGGACGATGAAGGCCCGGAGTGAAAATTCGACCCCCTTCGTCCGGAAATTTCGGGGCTTTCGGTGGAGCGGTGTACGGGTCCGTCCTTACAGCGACCGGAGTCCCGGCGTGCCCGTGACCCGGCAGGTGCTGGTGGGGGATGCGGGGGAACGCGTGGATTTCCACGTCCGGTACTTCGAAGTGCCGCCGGGGGTCTCGACGAATCGGGAAAGGCATGCGCACGCGCACGTCGTCATTGCCGTGCGAGGGGAAGGCGAAGTCTACCTGGGCAAGAAGTGGAGGGCGATGGCGTTCCTCGACACCTGCTACATCCCCCCGTTCGCGTGGCACGCGCTGCGGAACCGCGGTAAGGAGCCGTTCGGTTTTTTCTGCCTCGTCGATGCGCGGCGGGAAGCCGCCTCGAAGACCGAGACGAACTCGGCCCGCCCGCGAGCCGAGTCGAGCTCGACGGGACGGCAAAAAGAACGAAGCGGAGGACGCTCGAGCGCCTCCGCTTCGTCGTCGTTCCGAAAACCCCGAGGCCGGGTTCCTACTTCCGGACGCTTTTCGCGAAGAGCGCCTCGGCCTTCGCGGCGGCTGCCTCGGCGCGGCTAGCCGCGTCGGCAGCGGCCTTCGCGGCCGCTTCGGCTTTGTTGGCCGCGGCTTCGGCCTTGTTCGCCGCACTTTCCACGCGGGCGACGAGCTCGTCGTGGTGCTTCCGGTGCGAGGCGCAACCCGCGAGGGTCCCGAGGGCGAGCGTCGCCGCGACGACTGCCGTGACGTGGTAACGGATGGGACGCATACGAGCAACCTCCTTTTTGACGGCTCCGATTTTTGTTTACCGCCGAACCGGCGCAGCCAACTAATGGCACAAAGCGCGCGGGGCCGCAAGGGGTGAAAAGGGGAAAAATCCCGCCGGTTTCCGGAAGGTGGAAGGATTGTGTTAGCCGGGCTTCTTTGCCATGGATTCCGGTTGCGCTTGCGCTCGGAACCGAGTTCGGACCGCCCACGAGCAGGGGCAAACCGGGCCGGCCGACCAACAGCAGGGGGAAATCCTCATGGTAATCTGGACAGCGGGAGTGGGCCTCGCGGCGTTGGTTTTTGCGTTCTGGAAGGCGAGCTGGATCCGGCGGCAGGACCCGGGCTCGGCCCGCATGCAGGAAATCGCGGGCAGTATCCAGGAGGGGGCCATGGCCTTTCTGGCCCGTGAGTACCGGGTCCTTTCCGTCTTCGTCCTGGTCGTGGCCGTCCTTCTGGCGTTCGCCGGTTCCCGGGAGGCGGAATCCTCCGCCTGGGTGGCGGTGTCGTTCGTCGGCGGAGCGCTCTCGTCGGCTCTGGCCGGGTTTTTCGGCATGCGTGTCGCGACGCAGGCCAACGTCCGGACCACGAGCGCCGCACGCACGGGCCTCGTTCCGGCCCTGCGCGTGGCGTTCTCCGGGGGGACCGTGATGGGCATGTGCGTCGTCGGGCTGGGGATTTCGGGTCTCAGCCTGCTTTACTGGCTCTACTCGCAGCTTTTCGAAGATCCGGGGCGCGTGATGAACGTGCTCACCGGCTTTTCGTTCGGCGCCTCGTCGATCGCTCTTTTTGCCCGGGTCGGGGGCGGGATCTACACGAAAGCGGCCGACGTGGGCGCGGATCTGGTGGGCAAGGTCGAGGCCGGGATTCCCGAAGACGACCCCCGGAACCCTGCCGTCATCGCGGACAACGTGGGAGACAACGTCGGGGACGTGGCGGGGATGGGGGCCGACCTGTTCGAGAGCTACGTGGGCTCGATCGTCGGCACGATGGTCCTGGGGGTGGCTTACGGGGACATCCGGATCGTGCTGCTTCCGCTCGCTCTGGCGGGGGTAGGGGTGCTGGCGTCGATCGTGGGTACGTTCGCCGTGCGGACCCGAGAGGGCGGGAACCCGCAGGCGGCGCTCAACCTGGGGACGTTCGGTGCGGGGGTTCTGATGCTGGCGGCGACCTATCCCGTGGTGCGTGCTTTCGTCCCGGCGCCGGTGGGGCCCGAGACGAACGTCACCGGCACTCTGGTGGAGCTCTCCGCGGGCGGGATTTTCTGGGCGACCGTAGCGGGGCTCGCGGCGGGCATCGCCATCGGTGTCCTGACGGAATATTTCACCTCCGAGTCGCGTTCTCCGGCACGTCGCATCGCCGAGCAGTCGCAGACCGGGGCCGCGACGAACATCATCGCGGGGCTGGGTCTCGGAATGCTTTCGACGGCGCCGCCGGTTCTTTTCATCGCGGCGGCGATCGTCTTCGCCTACTACTGCGCCGGCCTCTACGGGATCGCCATTTCCGCACTCGGGATGCTCTCGACGACCGGGATCCAGCTGGCCGTCGACGCTTACGGGCCGATCGCCGACAACGCCGGTGGCATCGCGGAAATGAGCGGGCTAGGTCCCGAGGTTCGCTCCCGCACCGACAAGCTCGACGCCGTGGGGAACACGACGGCCGCCATCGGCAAGGGGTTCGCGATCGGGTCCGCCGCGCTCACCGCCCTCGCCCTTTTTTCCGCCTTCCAGGCCTCCGCGAGGATCGAGACCATCGACGTGACCAATCCTTACGTGATCGCGGGGCTCTTCCTGGGCGGGATGCTCCCCTTTCTCTTCAGCGCGCTCGCCATGCGTGCGGTCGGGGAAGCCGCTTACGACATGATCGACGAGGTTCGGAGGCAGTTCCGGACGATTCCGGGGCTGATGGAGGGCAAAGCCCGAGCCGACTACGCCAGGTGTGTGGACATTTCCACGGCGGCGGCGATTCGCCGCATGGTCCTCCCCGGCCTCCTGGCGGTGGTCACGCCGGTCGTCGTGGGTGCGGTGGACAAGCACGCGCTCGGGGGAATGCTGGCCGGCGTCACGGTGTCGGGGGTCCTTCTCGCCATTTTCATGGCCAACGCCGGCGGGGCGTGGGACAACGCGAAGAAGTACATCGAGGGCGGGGCTTTCGGCGGCAAGGGCTCCGATTCGCACAAGGCGGCCGTGGTCGGGGACACGGTCGGCGACCCTTTCAAGGATACGGCGGGTCCTTCGCTGAACATCCTGATCAAGCTCATGTCGGTCGTCTCCCTCGTCCTGGCACCGCTCTTTGCCTGAGCCGTGGCTTGCGCCGAACTCGCCCGGCCGTAAGATGGGTCGAGGAGGGCCGTCATGGCGACCGTCATCACGTCCGAATGTATCAACTGCGGTGCCTGCGAACCGGAGTGTCCGAACACGGCCATCTACCCGGGCGGGGTCGAATGGGAGCTCGACGGGCAGAAGCACCCACCGCTGCGCGAGGACATTTTCTACATCGTTCCCGACAAGTGCACGGAGTGCGTCGGGTTCTACGATCACGAGGCCTGTGCCGCGGTCTGCCCGGTGGACTGTTGCGTTCCGGATCCCGAGCATCCGGAGACGGAAGAGCAGCTGATCGCCAAGGCCAAGCGGCTTCATCCCGACGTCGAGTTTCCCGAGGACTTCCCTTCCCGCTTCAAGAAGGGGAACGGGGCTGCTCGACCGGCTCCGGCGGAAGCTCCGGCACCGAGCGCAGCGCAGGAAAAGCGGGAGGTCGCTGCGGCGCCGAAGCCCGCAGCGCCCGCGCAACCCACCGGGGTCGCGGCTGCGGCCGCTGTCGCGGCCTCCCCGGCGCCGGCCCGGATCGAAAAACCCATCTCGGCCCCGAAGCCGAAACTCCAGCTCGTTTCCGCTCCTCCGCCCAGAGCCGCGCAGGGGGTGTTGTCCGAACCCTTCGAAGAAGCGCTCGAGGCTCTGGGGGACCCGGGAAGACCTTCCCGCCGGAGGTTTGTCCGCTGGGCGGCCGCGCTTTTGCTCCCGGTGCTGGGGGCGTTGCCCGCACGGCAGAAAGAAGCCCTCGAGCGGGCCGTCGGCGACCGCCGTTTCTTCTCGGCCGCGGCTGCCACGGGACTCAACGTGATCCACGACATCGTCCTCTACCCCGTTCTTTTCGCCGTCGCGGGCGCACTTTACCTCGGGCGGGACCTGTTCAGCTCGCAGCTCCACGGCCTCGTGCTCCTCGGGCTCGTCGCGGCCGCGGTGGAGACCTGCTGGAGACTCCGCGAAGCGGTCTTCCAGGGTAGGCCCGTCGGGGAGACTCCCCTCCGCGCGAGCTTCTACGGTGCCGTGCTCGGGGCCCTTCTCGCACCCGTGTTTCGGCTCGCCTTCGCGGACGCTGCGGAAAAGAGGGGTGCCGTCGGAGTCGACGGGTTCCACGGGTCGGAATTCGAGGACAAGATCGAACGGGAGCGCCGGTACGGCGAGGTCTACGTCCTGCGAGAGCACGCGAACGGCTACTACTTTCGCATGGAGCTCCCGCGGCGGATTCCTCCCTCCGCCGAGAAGCTCGCTCTCGGAGTTCCGGACGAGATGCCCGACTACAAGCTCGACCTCGCCCTCGAGAACGGTTACTTCGTCGTCCGGGGAAAGGTCGTCGATCCCACGGTACGGCGGCTGGCGGCCGTCTCACCCGCGTTTCCTCCGGACTTCACGACCTACGTGAAGCTCGAGCGTCCGGTGCGCGGGTTCCAGCACCGTTATCGGGACAAGACGCTCGAAGTCGTGCTCTTGGCGGCGGACGCCCGGTGAGCGGCAGCTTCCGGATCCTCGCCCCTTCCCCCTCGCAGCTCGAGGACCTGGCTGCCCTCTCGTGCGAAGCAGGCGCGCTCGCCTGGAGCCGTGCCGCACTGGAACGGGAACTCGAGTCCCCGCATGCGTCGGGGCTCGTCGCCGAAGCGGAGGGACGCCTCGTGGGCTTCCTTTGCGCGAGGGTCCTCCCCCCGGAGGCGGAAATCCTGAACCTCGTCGTTTCGCCGCCGTGGCGTCGTCGGGGCGTGGCCCGCCGACTTCTCGGGGAGTTCCTCGAGTCCGCGGCGAAAGAGGGGGTCGAGCGGGTGTTCCTGGAAGTGGCCGAAGACAACGAGCCGGCCAAAAACCTCTACCGAAGCTTGAACTTTTTGGAGCACGGACGCCGAGCGGGTTATTACGGCCCCGGACGGGACGCTCTGGTGCTGTGCCGGATCCTCGTTGCTCGAGGAGAACCGAGCCGGTATAATTCGCGGAGCTTGATCATCTCGACCGAAAGGGGGGCTTGGCCGCATGTTCAAGGTAGGTGAGAAGGTGGTCTATCCGGCACACGGGGTCGGCGTGATCGAGGGCATCCAGACACGCTCCGTCTCGGGTACCCAGAAGAACTTCTACATGCTGAGGATCCTCGACACGGACATGACGATCATGATTCCCACCGAGAACGTCCAGGCGGTCGGCTTGCGGAAGGTCATCGGCAAGGACATGGTGTCCAAGGTGTACAAGATCCTGCGCGAGAAGAAGGTCGAGGTGGACCAGCAGACCTGGAATCGCCGCTACAGAGAGTACACCGAGAAGATCAAGACCGGTTCCGTGCTCGAGATCGCGAAGGTGCTCCGCGATCTCTGCGTCCTGAAAGGGGACAAGGAACTCTCGTTCGGGGAGCGGAAGATGCTCGACACGGCCAGGAATCTCCTGGTCAAGGAGCTCTCCATCGCCCGCTCGCACCCGGAAGAAAAGATCATGGCGGAGCTCAATCAGATCTTTTCCCACTGAACTCCGCGGAAGGGCTCCGAAAAGGCCGGGTTGCCCGCCGCGACCCGGCCTTTTCTTTTCGTCGGGCGAGGTGAGAACGCGTGGAAGTCGGCGCCCTGGTGGCGGCCGCGGGGCAGGGAACTCGGCTCGGGGAGACCCTGCCCAAGGCCTTCGTCGAGCTCGAGGGACGGCCGCTCCTCTGGTGGACGGTCTCGGCCCTCGCGCGGAGCCCGCACATCGGCTCGCTCACCGTGGCGGTCCCGGCAGGCTGCGTGGAGAGGGCCTCCGACGCACTGCGGGAAATCCGCGCCTTCCCGATTCGCGTCGTGGAAGGGGGGGCCACTCGGCAGGAGTCGGTCTACCGGGCGTTACGGTCGTCCCCGGAGCATTGGGCTCTCGTTCTCGTCCACGACGCGGCGCGGCCTTTCGTCTCCCCGCGTCTCGTCGAAGACTGCATCCACGCGGCAGCCGAGCTGGAAGCGGTCGTGGCGGCGCTCCCGGTGACGGACACGATCAAAGAGGTGGATTCGAGCGGGAAGGTCCTCCGAACCCTCGATCGTGTGCGTCTCCGGGCGGTGCAGACCCCGCAAGTGTTCCGCCGCTCGCTCCTGGCCGAGGCGCACGAGCGGGCACGGCAGGAAGGTTACCGGGCGACGGACGACGCCGCGCTGGTCGAACGGCTCGGCCGGCCCGTGTGGGTCGTCCGTGGGAGCCGGGAAAACAGGAAGATCACGACGCCCGAGGACCTGGATTGGGCACGTTCGCGTCTGCGAAGAGCACCTCGTTGAGGCTCCCGCTGCGGAGTCCCTGGAGGTCGAGGGTCACGTAGGTAAAGCCGAGTTCCCGGAGCCGTCGCACGACGCTCGTGCGCAACTCTTCGTCGCAAAGTCTCGCGAGATCCGTCACCGGGACTTCGATCCGTGCGATCGCCTCGTGGTAGCGGACGCGGCAGGCTCGAAAACCGAGGCTGCGCAGGTGTTCCTCGGCGGCGGCGACTTGCGCGATTCGCTCCCGCGTGATGCGCGTCCCGTAGGGAAAGCGGGACGAAAGACACGGGCTCGCGGGCTTGTCCCAGGTCGGAAGGCCCATCTCCCGGCTGAGTTCACGGATGTCCTGCTTGCGCAGTCCCGCTTCGACGAGCGGGTGTCGCACGCGGTGCTCGTCCGCCGCCCGCAATCCCGGGCGGTAGTCGCCCAGGTCGTCCACGTTCACGCCGTCGAGGATCGCCGAGATCCCCCGGCGGCTCGCTTCGCGGTGGCAGAGCTCGAAAAGGTTCCCCTTGCAGAAATAACACCGGTCGACGGGGTTTTCGGCGTAGCCAGGGATGGCGAGCTCGTCCGAGTCGACGCAGACGTGTTCCACGCCGAGTTCGCGGGCGAGCGAGACCGCACTCTGCGCCTCGCGAGGGTCGGCGGTCGGGCTCCGGACCGTGAGGGCCACGAGCCGGGGGCCGAGGACATCCCGCGCCACGCGCAAGAGAAAGCTCGAGTCCACTCCGCCCGAAAAGGCGAGGAGGGCCGAGTCCATCCGTCCGAGCAAGAGACGCAGTCGCTCGAGTTTCGCCTGCGGCGTTTCAGATTCCTTCACCCCGAAAAACCTCCGTCGTAAGGTAGCGTTCGCCGGTGTCGCAGAAGACCGTGACGACGGTCTTTCCCGGTCCGAGCCGGCGCGCCACTTGGAGCGCCGCGTACGTGTTGGCTCCGGAGGAAATGCCGAGGAGGAGCCCTTCTTCGCGGGCGAGCCGCCGCGTGTACTCGAGGGCGTCCTCGTCCGTCACGGTGATGACTTCGTCGTAGATTTCCGTGTTGAGAATTTCCGGCACGAAACCGGCGCCGATTCCCTGGATCCGATGGAATCCGGGCTCTCCCCCCGAGAGTACGGGGGAGGCTGCCGGTTCGACGGCCACGAGCAGGATGTCTTTCCACGTCTGCTTGAGCACCTCCCCTACGCCCGTGATCGTGCCGCCGGTACCGACTCCGGCGACGAAAGCGTCGATTTTCGGGAACTGCTCGAGGAGTTCCCGCGCCGTCGTCTTTCTGTGGGCGTCGGGGTTGGCAGGGTTACTGAACTGCTGCGGCATGAACGCGTTCGGGTGTTCCTCGAGCAGCTCTTCGGCCCGCTCGATCGCCGCGCCCATGCCTTTGTTGTCCGGCGTCAGCACGAGCTCGGCGCCGTAGGCGACCAGCAGGCTGCGGCGTTCCTCGCTCATCGTATCCGGCATCGTCAGGACGAGGCGGTACCCCCGGACCGCGGCCACGAGGGCGAGCCCGATTCCCGTGTTTCCGCTCGTGGGCTCGATGATCACGTCACCCGGACGGAGAAGTCCCTGCTCTTCGGCCACCGCGACCATGTTGAGGCAGATGCGGTCTTTCACGCTCCCGCCCGGGTTCATGGACTCGAGCTTTCCCCAGACCTCCGCGTCCTCCTTCCCGACGAGGCGGTTCAGGCGAACCACGGGAGTTTCACCGATGAGCTCGAGGGGAGATTGCACGACGGAGGGGCGCATGGGAAGCTTTCTCGGGAGACCTTATCGGCGGGTTCCTGCGGTGTCAATTTCGGATCGTGGGACGCACGCGGTGCGGGGGAGGCGGGTTCTCTTTCTCTACCCCGGAGCCCTCGGCGACTTTCTGTGTTTCTTGCCGGCCCTCCTCGGCTTCCGAGAGAAGCGGCCGGACGCCGAGATCCTGCTGGTCGCTCGATCGGAGTGGCTCTCCCTGTTGCGCGACGAGGCGATCGAAACGCACGATCTCGACTCGCGCGAGGTGGCGGAGCTCTACTCCCCGGAGCCTCCGTGGGTGCCCCGGAAGCTGCTGGAGGGAGTGGACGAAGTCCACTCGTGGAGCGGTCGGGGTGACGCGGATTTCCTGCGCTGCCTTTCGGAATCCGGAGGGCGCCGCCGGGCTCGCGTCTACTCGTTCCGCGCGTTCGCCGCGGGAGAGCACGCCGTCGACTACTATGCCCGGTGTCTCGGTGTGGAACCGAAACCGGTTTTCCTTTCGCCCCGCGAGGAGGAGCGGCGGTGGGTGGCAGGTTGGCTCGACCGGCAGAAACTCGGTGGCAAACCTCTTCTGGCACTCCATCCGGGCAGCGGTTCGAAGAGAAAGAACTGGGAAGGTTTTCCGGCGCTCGCCCGCTGGTGGGAAGCGAAAGGCGGCGCGGTGGTGTGGCTGGTAGGGCCGGCGGAAGATGGACTCTACTTTCCCGAAGGGGCCGTTCTTTTCCGGCAGGAACTTCCGAGGGTCGTCGCTCTTCTCGAGCGTGCGAGCTTCTATGCCGGAAACGACTCGGGGATCACGCACCTCGCGGCCGCCGCCGGGTGCCGGGGGCTGGCGCTCTTTCCCGAGGAGTCCTTTCCCTCGTGGTCTCCGCGTTCCCCGCTTTTTCGCACGGTCGTGGCGCGGCGTGACGGAACCTGCGGTTGCCGCGTCCTCTGCCGCCACGGACTCCCGGAAGAGCGGGTCCTGGACGAGGCCGAAGCCTGGTGGCGAATGGCTCAAACCTGACACCGCTCGCAGAAAAACGAGGTGCGACCGGCGATCCGGGAGGAGCGGAGGGGTTCGCCGCAGGCCGGGCAGGGCATGCTGGCGCGCCCGTATACGCGCAGCCGGTGCTGGTAGCGGCCCGGCCTGCCGGCCACGTCGCGATAGTCGGAAATCGACGTGCCCCGGTGCCGGATCGCTTCGCGGAGAACCGCGCGCGTGGCGCCGACGAGGTGTCGGAAGTGCCGGGGCTCGAGAGAGCCCGCGGGCCGATACGGCCGGATACCCGCTACGTGGAGGATTTCCGAGGCATAGATGTTGCCGATCCCGGCGACTTCCCGCTGGTCGAGAAGCAGGCTGTGGATGGCGCGCTTCCTTCCCCGGGAGCGGGCTGCCAGGTAGGAGGGGGAGAAAGTCTCGGAGAGGGCGTCCGGGCCCAACCGGGAAAGCTCTTCGGGAAACCTTCGCGAGGACAGGCCCAGGATACCGAATCGGCGCGCGTCGGCGTAGAGGACGACGGAGCGCGAAAACCGCAGCCGCAGGTGGGTGTGCGGGGGTGGAGTGCCGTCGCAGAGGAGGCGTCCCGTCATCCCGAGGTGGAAAAAGAGCGTCGGGCCGTCCGGGGCGAAGTGGAAAAGCAGGTACTTGCCGTACCGTTCCAACGCCGCGAGCATCCGGCCCTCGAGGCCGTGGAGCCTCCTCGCCGGAACCCGGCGCCGCAGCCGGGTCTCGAAAACCTCGACACGCTCGAGGGTGGTTCGCAGGACTCGTCGGGCGAGCTGTCGGCGGATGGTCTCAACTTCGGGCAGCTCGGGCATGACGTCCGAGATGCGCGAGACGCGCGAACTCCTCGAGGCTCAGGGTTTCGGCCCTGCGGCTCGGATCGATCCCGGCGCGGCGCAACACGGCTTCGGCGTCCTGCCAGATCGAGGAAGCGACGTTGCGTAGCTGCTTCCGACGTCCGCGGAACAGCGCCCGCACGAGGCCTTCGAACGCGGCGACGTCGGGCACCTCGACGCGGGGCCGGGAGAGCCGCCTTGCGACCACGACGGCCGAATGTACCTTCGGCGGGGGCCGGAAGGCGCCCGGACGCACGCGCAGGGCGATCCGGAGGTCGTGCCGGAGTCGTGCGAGGACGCTGAGGCTCCCGTAATCGCGGCTCCCGGGCTCCGCCACGAGCCGTTCCGCCACCTCTCGCTGCAGCATGAAAACCGCCGTGCGGAGCTTGTCGACCTGCCCCAGAACGTCGGTCACGATCCTGGTGCCCACGCGGTAGGGCAGGTTTCCGACCACCGTGACGCTGGAGACGGAGGCGGTCGAGGATTTCCAGTCGAACTCCGAGGCGTCGGCTTCGCGGACCTCCACGTGGGGCATCGATCCGTAGCGATCCCGGAGCGCGCGAACCAGGCTAGGATCGATCTCGAGCAGAAGGATCCTGGGGACGCGGGGAACGAGGTGCTCGGTCAGGGCACCGAGGCCGGGTCCGACCTCGACGTAGAACTCCGACGGTTCCTCGAGCGCGAGCTCCGCGATCCTGCGGGCGAGCACCCGATCCGCGAGGAAGTGCTGGCCGAGCCGCGGCCGGTGGCGGCGCGTTCTCACAGGGCGAGGTTCGGTTCCGCATTGAGCGTCCAAGGCGAACGTTCCCCCCGCCGGAGCCGGTAGAAAGCCGCGAGCCCGATCATCGCGGCGTTGTCGGTGCAGTACCGAAGGGGGGTGAGGAAAAGGTCCACGCCGAGGCGCGAGGCTTCTTCTCGGGCCCTCGCGCGCAGCCGGGAGTTGGCAGCCACTCCCCCGGCCAGCACCAGTCGCCGGCACCGGAATTTCGTGATCGCCGCGACGGTCGGCTCGAGCAGCATGTCGACGACCGCTTCCTGGAACGACGCGGCGAGGTTCTCGATGCCGATTTCCCTCGGGTCCCGGTTTCGCACGCACTGCCAGAGCGCCGTCTTGAGTCCGCTGAAGCTGAAGTCGAAGCACGGTTCGGAAGACCCGCTTTTCAACCGGGCGCGGGGCAGGCGGACCGTCGTGGGATCCCCGCGGGCGGCCAGGTTGTCGATGACCCTGCCTCCGGGATAGCCGAGCCCGAGAATCTTGGCGGCCTTGTCGAACGCCTCGCCGGCGGCGTCGTCTCGGGTCTGGCCGAGCACCCGGTACCGCCCGACATCTTCGACCAGGCAGAGGCTCGTGTGGCCTCCGGAGACGAGGAGAGCCAGGTACGGAAAGGGCACGTCTTGCTCGAGACGGGGAGAGAGTACGTGGCCCTCGAGGTGGTTCACGCCGAGAAACCGAAGCCCGCGGCTCAGCGCGATGGCCTTGGCGGCCGAAAGACCGACGAGGAGGGAGCCCACGAGACCCGGACCGTAGGTGGCCGCGACGGCGTCCACTTCCCCGAGCTCCAGGGCCGCTTCTTCGAGGGCGCGGCGAACCACCGGGACGATCGACCGGATGTGCGAGCGCGAGGCCAGCTCCGGCACGACGCCGCCGTATCGGGCGTGGACGGGATCCTGGGAGGACACGATCGTGGAGAGGACCCGCTCCCCGTCCAGGACAGCCGCTGCCGTGTCGTCGCACGAGCTTTCGATGGCGAGGATTTTCATCGTTTCGAACTCACCGAAAAAGGCCGAGCCGCGCAAGGCCCGCTCGGGCAGCAGGGTTTCCAGGGTCGTTCTCCAGGGCTTTCCCGTAGGCGTCTCTTGCCGCGGAAACCTCCCCGAGTTCTTCGAGGACGGCCCCCTCGAAAGCATACGCGCGGGAAGCCCAGGAAAGATCGACACGGGAGAAAAGCAGGGCGGCCTTCCGGGCGAAAGCGACCGCCTGGTCCGGACGGCCCCTCCGGTAGTGGAGCCGTGCGAGCCAGTAGTACGCTTCCGCGTTGGTCGGGTCGATCCGCACGGCGGTCTCCAGCCGGTCGAGAGCCAGGTCGAACCGGCCGGCTTCGAATGCCTCGCGCCCTTGTTCGACGAACGCCTGCGCGGGAGAGGCCGCGAGTTGCGGTCCCCCCGCGGGCACGATCCGGGTCGGGGGCGGCAAATCCGATTCCGGCTCCGCGGCGCGAGCAAGGGGTGGGGCGGGCTTCGGAGGCGAAGCGAGGCAAGCTCCGAGCGGGAGCAGGAAGACTACCTGCCACGTCGTCGGTTTGGGCATCGGCACTCAGAATAACACGTCGCGGTGGAGAGGGCAGGGCTCGACGGGCTCTTCTCCTTCGAGAAATGCCTCCTCGATGGATCGCGGGCAGCGTTCGGTGGCGAGTTTTCCGCTTTCGGGGTCGATCCGAACGAGACGAACGCCGGGAGGTGGCTGGAACGGACGGCTCGGGTACGCCGCAGTGGCCTCCTTCATGAAGCGCACCCAGATCGGGAGCGCAGCCTGTGCTCCGGTGAGGCCCACGGGACGGTTGTCGTCGAAGCCCACCCAGACCACCGCGACCAGGTCCGGGGTGAAACCGGCGAACCACGCGTCCCGGTAGTCGTTCGTGGTCCCGGTCTTCCCGGCCGCCGGTTCCAGGAAACCGAGTCGGCGGACGTCCGCGCCCGTACCACGGTCGAGGACCCCTTCGAGGATATGGGTGACGAGATAGGCGACCTCGGGTCGCACGGCCTGGTGAATCTCCACCGGCCGCCGTTCGACGAGCTTCCCGGACGGGTCGAGGACCGCGCGGACGGCGAAAGGGGTGGCCCGCAAGCCCTGGTTCGCGAGAGCGGCGTAAGCCGTGGCGACTTCGAGAGGGGTGACGTCGACGGCCCCGAGAACCATGGCCGGGTACAGCGGCAGCGGACTTTCGATTCCCATCCTGCGGGCCACCGAACGGATCCGCTCGAGCCCCGTCTCGCGCGCGAGACGGGCCGTGGCGGCGTTGAGCGACCGCTCGAGCGCCGTACGGACGGTCACGGGCCCGAAGAAAACGCTGCGGTAGTTCTCCGGCGACCATCGCCGGCCGTCGTACTCCCAGGTGAACGGCTCGTCGAGCAGGAGCGTCGTCGGGCGCACGGCGCTGCGACCCGGGGCGTGATCGAGTGCGGCGAGATACACGAAGGGCTTGAAGACGGATCCCGGCTGCCTCCGGGCCTGGGTGACCCGGTTGAACTGCGTCTGTCGGTAGTCCCGCCCCCCCATCATCGCCT
The DNA here is from genome assembly GCA_026004195.1 of Candidatus Binatia bacterium. Lineage (NCBI taxonomy): Bacteria > Candidatus Binatota > Binatia (SeqCode) > Binatia bacterium. Next base: position 706,169 of record BPIQ01000001.1, on the reverse strand, counting down.
TGATTTCTCCGGTCTGGGGGCGAAGGGCCACGAGACAGGCCTCGAGTGGCGCCCCGCTCTTCGCCAGGCGAGGGTATCGCCGCTCGAGTTCCTCGAGACCCTCCCGGACGGCTCGCTCGGCGGCCTTTTGCATTTCGACGTCGAGCGTGCTCAGGATCCAGAGGCCGTCGCGGACGAGCGTCTCTTCGGGGTAGTTCCGCAGCAGCTCCCGGCGCAGGAAATCGACGAAGTAGGGAGCGTCGGGGCGTTCCTCGGGTGGAGGCACGACACCCAGGGGCGCGGCTTCGGCTTCCCGGAGTTGTGCCTTCGTGAGGATGCCCCGGCGGTGCATCAGGCGAAGGACGTGGTTCCGCCGTGCGCGTGCCCGTTCCGGGTTGCGAAAGGGAGAATAGGCGTTGGGAGCTCGGATGAGACCCGCCAGGAGCGCGGCTTCCGGCAAGGAGAGTTCCGACGGTTCTTTCCGGAAGTAGAAGCGGGACGCCTCCCACACGCCGAAGATCCCCTGCGGTCCGTTCTGCCCCCAGTAGATCTCGTTCAGGTACGTTTCGAGGATCTTGCGTTTCGAATACCGACGCTCGGCCAGCAACGCCATGAGGGCTTCGCGGAACTTCCTGCGGAAGCTGCGTTCGCTCCCGAAAAAGAAGTTCTTCACGAGTTGCTGCGTGAGGGTGGACCCTCCCTGCACGATCCTGCCGGAAGCGAGGTTCGTCCAGAAAGCGCGGGCGATGCCGAGCGGGTCGATTCCGTGGTGCTCGAAAAAACGCTGGTCCTCGACGGCCAGGACCGCGTGGACCAGGAGGGCGGGAATCTTCTCCAGGGGCAAAAACCGCCGCTGTTCCCACACGTCCTGGTAGAGGCCCGCGACCAGCTCGGGCTCGAGTTCCAGGGACGGTAGCTCCGCACCGGTCACGGCGTCCTCGATTCGGACGACTCGCCCTCCCTTCGTGTGCACCGAGACGGCTCGGGCCGGACTGGGGCCCGCGGCATAGGGAAAGGGGCGTAGGTAGATTTCCAGTCGCTCCGCGGAGCGACGGTACTGCCCGGGGCGCGAAACCCTCTCCCCGACTTCTCTGTAGCCGAGCCGCTCGAGCCTGCGTTCGAGCCCGAGAGCCCGGAGATTCACGCCGGGGTAGAGGAGCGTCGAGTCGGAGTAGATCTTCGAGGGAAAGTCCCACCTGCGCCCGGAAAACTTCTCGACCAGGACCCGGTCGAGCGAGACCGCGTAGACCGCGATCGCGCCCGCACCGAACAGGACGAGAGTCCCCGCGAGCGCGAAAAGGCTGAACCAGGCCTGCAGGCGCCGGGAGTTTTTCTTCCGCCTATCTCTTCGGTTTGAGGGCAAGGAAGATCGTGTTTTCTCCCCGCCGTACCCAGAGGAGGATGCTCTTCTGCGTCTTCTTGGCACGCAGGACTTTGCGGAACGTGTCGGCGTCTTCGACCGGTTCGCGGTCCACTTCCAGGATCACGTCCGCCCTTCGCAAGCCCGCGCGGTCCGCCGGGCTCCCCGGCTCGACTCCGGTCACGAGGACCCCCTTGAGGGTCCTCTCGATACCCAGGCTTTCGGCCAGGTCGGGGGTGAGAGTCTGTACGGTGAGCCCGATGTCCTCGGTTTCCGTCGTCGCGACTTCGACTTCCTCCTCCTTCATCTCGGCGATCGTGACCTCGAGAGTGCGGGGCTTCCCGTCCCGGATGACCTTGACCTTGACCTTTTTGCCGGGGCGGGTTCTCGCGACGAGCAAGGGCAGGTCGCTGGATTCTCGGATGGCGTGACCGTCGAACTCGACGATCACGTCCCCCACCTTGATGCCGGCTTCCCGGGCCGGGCCCTCGAGGACGTCCGCCACCAGAGCGCCCCTGGGCTCTTCGAGTCCGAGCGACTCGGCGATGTCCGGCGTCACCTTCTGGATCAGGACCCCTAGCCAGCCACGAGTGACTTTCCCCTTTTCGATGAGGTCGGGGAGAATGTCCTTGGCGAGGTTGATCGGAATCGCGAAGCCGATTCCGATGTTGCCTCCGGTCCGGCTGAAAATCGCCGTGTTGATGCCGACGACTTTCCCCTCGAGGTTGATGAGCGGCCCGCCGGAGTTCCCCGGATTGATGGCGGCATCCGTCTGGATGAAGTTGTCGTAACTTCCCTGCCCGATGAAACGTCCCTTCGCGCTCACGATCCCGACCGTCACGGTGTGGTCGAGGCCGAAGGGATTGCCGATGGCCATGACCCACTCGCCGACCTTGAGCGCGTCGGAGTCGCCCATCACGACCGGCTCGATGTCGAAGTTCCCCTCGATGCGAATCACGGCGATGTCCGTTTTCGGGTCGCGTCCCACGATTCTGGCCGCGTACTCGGTTTCGTCGTTGAGCCGCACCGTGATTTCCTCGGCGTCTTCGATCACGTGGTTGTTCGTCAGGATGTAGCCGTCCCGATTGATCAGGAAACCCGAGCCGAGGCTCTTCTGCGGGACGGGTCTCGGGGGGAACGGGCCGAAGAAAGGCTCGAACCTCTTCCAGAACTCGTGGAAGGGATCCTCGGGGCCGAACGGCGACTCCGAAGAGCCGAACGCGGTGGCTTTCGAGGTGGTCGAGATGTTCACGACCGCGGGACCGAGCTTCTCGGCCAGCACCGTGAAGTCCGGCAAGGCGACCCGGGGTCGCTCGGCCGTACCCCCGCCCTCCTCTCGGGAGACTTCGGGCTCCTCTTTTTTTTCCGACCAGAAGCTGATCGCGCCGGCGCCGGGAACGCCCAGTGCCACGACGAGCAAGAGTGCGAGCGCGACACGCGCCCCGTGCGCCTTCACCTTTGCCTGACCCATGATTCCTCCGAGCGTAGGAGAAGCGTTCAGCCGCCGCTGACCCGCTTCACGAATTGCATGCGCAGGTTGTAGAGCATGTCGTCGAGAAGCCTCGACTCGCCCTCGTCGAGGTTCCCGGCGGTCTTCTTCTGCAGCATCGCCAGGATGTCGATCAGTTGTTTGGCTCCTTCGAGGTCGGGTTTGCTCCCTCCCTGCACCGGGTCCTCCATTTCCCCCAGCAGCACGAGCGCCTGGGTGCTCAAGCTCACGATGAAGTTCTGGAAGGTGATTTCCGACGGTCGGGAACCCTCCCCGAAGACCCGAGTTCCCCCGGACTCTTCGCCGCGATGTTCCGGGCGAGGTTCGGTACCCTCGCTCGTCCCGGGAGCGGGCTCTTCCGTCGAAGAGACCTCTTCCCGAGGCCGGCCGTCCGCCGTAAAACGCCGGCGATCTTCGACTTTGAAGCCCCGTTCGGTTTTTTCTCCCTCCACGCTCCCGTTCTCTCCCAACACTCAGGCCATGCGTCTGAGCCGGGCAATCCGCTCTTCCAGCGGGGGATGCGTGGAGAAGAGGCCGGCCAGACGGTTACCCTCGAGAGGATTCACGATGAAGAGATGAGCCGTGTAGGGATGGGCGTCCAGGGGCAGACGCCGGCTGGCTTGCCCGAGACGTTCGAGGGCCGATGCCAGGGCCAGAGGGTCTCCGGAAATCCGCGCGCCCGTCGCGTCGGCCTGGAACTCGCGGGCTCGAGAAATCGCCGCCTGGATCAGAAGGGCCGCGATCGGTGCGAGCACGGCCGTGAGCACCAGCGCGATCACGTTGCCCCCGTTGTCTCGATCCCTGTGCATCCCGCCGAAGAAGGCGGCCCACTGAGCCATGTTGGCGAGCATCATGATGGCCCCGGCCAGCGTGGCCGCGATCGAGCAAGTGAGGATGTCCCGGTTTCGCACGTGCGCGAGCTCGTGGGCGAGAACGCCTCGAAGCTCTCGCTCGTCGAGGATTCGAAGAAGCCCCGTCGTGACGGCCACGGCCGCGTGCCGGGGGTTTCTTCCGGTCGCGAACGCATTCGGGGAAGGCGATTCGATGACGTAGAGCCGCGGTAGCGGAAGCCGGGCCTGGGTGCAAAGTTCTCGCACCGTAGCATGGAGTTCGGGCGCCTGGTCGGGTGTGACCGGACGGGCCCCGTACATCGAGAGCACGATTCGATCGGAGAACCAGTAACTCCCGAGGTTCGTCACCGCGGCGAAAACGAAAGCGACGACGAGTCCGCTCGTGCCACCGAAAAACTGGCCGATGGCCAGGATCACACCCGTGAGCAGACCGAGAAGGAACGTCGTCTTCAGCGTGTTCGACATGTGCCGCCTCCCGCTCGGCGAGCGAGTCGCTGCAACCCGGTGCCTCGTTCTTCGCCGAAGGAGCACCGCTTCGGCTCGTGACGCTAACGTGCCCCCGGGACCTTGTCAAGTTTCTGCCGCGCGTCCGCGCGGTACCGAGGTCGTTCGCCGGCGGCGTTCAGGCGCGCCCTCGCGGTAGCTGCCGGAAGGGGATGCCCTTGTCCACGCGAATTTCCGCGGGAAGGCCGAGCACCCGCTCCGCGATGATGTTGCGCAGAATCTCGTCGGTGCCCCCGGCCAACCGGAGTCCGGGAGCCCCGAGGAAGGACTGCTGCCAGATTCCTTCCGCCGGCGACTCGGCCCCGAGAAGCACGCCTCGCGGCTTCCTGCAGATCCGCGGCGAAACTCGCCATTTCTTGCCGGAGTCTGGCTGCTACCAGCTTTCCGATCGACGCCTCGGGGCCCGGTGTCGTCCCGCGCGAGAGCGCCGTCAGGAGTCGATAGTTCGTGTATTGGAGCCCCTTCCACCGCACGTAGAAGTCGGCCAGCCGTACGCGGACGCTCGCGTCCTCCCAGGCAGGACGGCCGTCCACCAGGGTCGTGCGGCAGAGCTCGAGAAGGTCTTCGAACGTGGGTCCCGCAAAGCCGCTCCCGAGGGCGGCCCGCTCGTTCATGAGGGTCGTGAGCGCCGCTTTCCAGCCGCCGTTCACCTCGCCGACCCGGTTGGAGTCGGGGACCCTGACGTCCGTGAAGAACACCTCGTTGAAGTTGGCTTCGCCGTTCATCTGCCGGATGGGCCGGATTTCGATCCCCGGCGATTCCATGTCGACGATGAAGTACGTGATCCCCTCGTGCTTGGGTGCGTCGGGGTCGGTTCTCGTGAGGATCATGCCCCACTTCGAGTAGTGCGCGCCGCTGGTCCAGGTTTTTTGCCCGTTGAGCACCCAGTGGTCCCCGTCGCGAACTGCGGACGTTCGCAGAGCCGCGAGGTCCGACCCTGCTCCCGGTTCGCTGAAGAGCTGGCACCAGATTTCCTCTCCGCGGAGCATGGGCGGCAGGTAGCGCTTTTTCTGCTCCTCGGTCCCGTGCGCCATGATCGTGGGGCCGAGCATGCCCTGTCCGATCGCGAAGAGGTTCGGCGGGGTGTCGAAGCGGCTTTCTTCCTGGTTCCAGATCACGGAGTAGATCGGTGGCAGGCTCCGGCCGCCGTATTCCCGCGGCCACGTGAGGCACGCCCAGCCGGCGGCGGCCTTTCTGGCCTGCCACTCCTTCGCGCGGCGGACGGTGTCGGCGTCGGCTCGGCTCTGCGTGGCGGCACGACGTGCCCCCGGCCGCAGCGCTCGGGCGTTTTTCTCGAGCCAGGCCCGTGCTTCGGCCCGAAAAGCCGCCTCTTCCGGCGTGTCACGAAAGTCCATGGTCGCTCCCTCTCACGAATCCGCCGGGCCGGCGAGTCGGCGAACGAGCAAGTCCTTCCAGAACCTCGGGCTCCCCAGAACGAGCCCGAGCGCCTTGGCGCGGCGGTAGAAGAGGTGGCAGTCGTACTCCCAGGTGAACCCTACGCCGCCGTGGAGCTGGATCATTTCGGTGGAGGCGAGCTCGAACACCTCGCTGGCCGCGATCCGCGCGTTGGGCGCGGCGAACCGCAGCTCTTCGGGAGCTTCGGCGAGCGCCCAGGCCGCGTAGTAAGCGTTCGAGCGGGCGAGCTCGAGCCCCACGAACAGGTCCGCGAACCGGTGCTTGATGGCCTGGAAGGAGGCGACGGGCCGTCCGAAGGCGTAACGCTCGAGGCAGTATTCGCGTGTCGACGCGAAGGCTCGCTCGGCCCCGCCCAGTTGCTCGAACGCGAAGAGCGCCGCCGCACGGTCGAAGACGTGGGCGACGACGTCCTCCCCGGATTCGGCCAGGACCTCGCAGCTGGCCCCCCGGAATTCGAGCGAACCCACGGGACGCGACGGATCGATCGAGGCCAGGGGCACGCGGCGCACCCGGTCGGAGGCCAATTCCGCCACGGCCAGAACGGTTCGGTCCCCCTCTCGCGCCACGACGACCGCCAGGTCGGCGGCCACGGCATCGGGTACGACGAGCTTTTTGCCGTGGAGCCTCCCGTGTTCGACTCGCGTCTCGAGGTTTCGGAACGGAGTTCGGCCCGGAGTTTCCACGAAAGCCAGGGTGCCGATCTTCGTGCCGGTAGCGAGTTCCGGGAGAAAACGCGCCTTCTGCTCTTCCGACCCGGCTACCAGAAGAGCCTCGATGGCCAGATAGGCCGTGGAAGAAAAGGGAACCGGGGCCAGAGCCCGGCCGAGTTCGTAAGCGAGAAGGCAGAGCTCGAGGGCCCCGAAACCCGCGCCACCGAAAGACGTGGGCACCGCCGTCGCGAGCCAGCCGAGCTCGCCGATTTCCGCCCAGAGGCGGCGGGCGAAAGGTTCGCCTCCCTCGAGGACGGCACGAGCGGTCGCGACCGGACAGTGTTTCTCGAGGTACTCCCGGGCCGTCTTCTGCAGAAGCTTCTGGTCCTCGGAAAAATCGAAGTTCATGCGCCGCCCGTCTCTCGGTCGAGGCCGAGCAGCCGGGTGATGCTGGGCTGCCCCGTGGCCGCCGTGATACCGCCGTCGACGACCAACGCCGCACCCGTGATGTAGGAAGCGTCGTCGGAGGCGAGGAAGGCGACGGCCGCGGCCACCTCTTCGGCTCGCCCGAGGCGCCCCAGGGGAACCCGGTCCTCGTATTCCTCGCGGGCCCGCGGCAAGGAGAGGAGAGGTTCGAGCAGTGCGGTTTCGATGGGCCCCGGGCACACGCAGTTCACGCGGATGTTTTCCCTTGCGTGGTCGATCGCTACCGTTCGCGTGTAGTTCACGACGGCCGCTTTCGCGGCGTTGTAAGCGCAGAGCCCGTAGTCGCCGAAAAGACCCGAAATCGACGCTGTGTTGACGATCGAGCCCTTTCCCTGCTTTCGCATGTGAGGGATCGCGGCGCGGCATCCGTAGAAGACCGAGTGGAGGTCGACGGCGAGCACCTCGTGCCAGAGCTCGGGGTCGAGGTCGGGTGTCTTTCCGTAGGCACCGATGCCGGCATTGTTGAAAACGACGTCGAGTCGCCCGAAGCGATCGACGGCCGCTTGCATGAGCGACTCGACGGCCTCCCGGTCCCGGACGTCGGTCGGGACGAAGAGCACCTCGGCGCCCGTTCGTTCCAGGGCACGGGCCAAGGCTTCTCCTTTTTCCCGCGCGATGTCGGCGAGACACAAGCGTGCGCCTTCCTCCGCGAAGCGTTTCGCCGTCGCGGCCCCGATTCCGGAAGCGGCTCCGGTGACCACGGCCACGCGGCCCTCGAAGCGACCCGCCATGCGAACTCGCTTAGCAAGGAGCCCGGGGCAAGTCCACCTCGGATCTCTTCCGTTGACCGCCCGGCCGCGGCCGAGTAGGATTTTTTGTGTTTTTCGGAATCGTGGTGGCGGAGGTGGCTGTCGAAATGCGCGACCGGGTCTCGGGCATCGCCGGAAAGCCCGCGGTGCTGCTGTTTTCCCTCTGGGGGGCGATCTCGCTCTACCACGCCGGTGCGAGAGCCGTCCGGGCCGAGGAACTCCCGGTGCCGCCCACGGTGGCCCGACAGGTGGAGTTCTGGAAGAAGGTCTTCACGACTTCGCGGGACCGGGTGCTACTCCACGACCCCGAGGATCCCGACCGCGTCTACGCGGTACTCGATTTCGGCCACCTGCGGCGCGCGGGGCTCGACGAAGGGGCGATCGAGCGGGAAATTCGGTCGGGCGTGGAGCGCGAGCGGGAACGATTGGCGGGAGTGCTCCGGCGTCTGGCCCACAAACACGGCACGTCGCAGCACCTCACTCCGGAAGAGGAGCGGCTGCGGGACGTTTTCGAGGGTGCGAGCCGTGCGGAAATTCGGGAGGCTGCGGCTCGTGTTCGGTCGCAGCGGGGAATCGGCGAGCGTTTCGCCCGGGGGCTCGAAGTTTCGCGCCGTTATTTCCCGGCCATCGAGGAGGCGTTCCGGAGGCACGGCGTGCCGCCCGAGCTTTCCCGGCTGGCGCTCGTCGAGTCGAGTTTCGACCTCCGCGCGCGGTCGAGCGCGGGAGCGGCCGGCGTCTGGCAGTTCCTCCGTTCCACCGGCCGGCTTTTCCTGCGTATCGACGAAGCCGTGGACGAGCGGTTCGACCCGTTGCGTGCCGCCGACGCCGCGGCGCGTTTTTTGCGTAGGAACTACGAGCTCCTGGGTACCTGGCCGCTCGCCGTCACGGCCTACAACCACGGCCCCCAGGGCATGGCACGGGCCGTGGAGCGACTCGGGACGCGCGACATCGAGCGAATCCTTCGGGAATACCGCTCCCCCACGTTCGGTTTCGCCTCGCGGAACTTCTACGCGGAGGTGCTGGCCGCCATCGAGGTGGACGCCGAGCCCGAGAGGTACTTCGGACCTCTTTCTCCGCTCGCCCCTCTGGAGACCGAGGAGGTGGTCGTACCGGACTACGTTCCCTTCCGGAGCCTCGCCCGGGTCCTGGGGGTCCACCCCGACGAACTCGCGGAGTGGAATCCCGCGCTCACGTCCGAGGTGCGTCGAGGGAAGCTCCACGTGCCGCGCGGCTACCTGCTGCGGCTCCCGCCGGGGCTCGACCGGGACTCGTTCCGAATTCGATACGCTCGGCTCCCCGCGAACGAACGGTTCGCGGCCCAGAAAAGGCTCTATTTCGTCCATCGCGTTCGGCGCGGCGACACTCTCCTGGGGATCGCCCGGCGTTACGGCACGTCCGTGGAGGCCGTACGTCGCGCCAACGGCCTTCGAGGCAGTACGATTCTCGTCGGACAAGCGCTGCGGATTCCTTCCGGAAATCGCCCGCTTCCCGTCGGGGCACGCGGGTCCTCTTCGGTCGCCCGGTCCCGCGGTTCGGCGCGGGGCGGGCACTCCGTCTACCGCGTTCGGCCGGGGGACACGCTCCACGAAATCGCTCGCCGTCACGGCACGTCCGTGGACGCACTCCGGCGGGCGAACGGGATCCGGGGAAGCCGAATCCTGGCCGGGGAAATCCTGCGAATTCCCGCGAAGTCTTCGGCGCGAGCCCGACGCCGCGCCCGTTACGTTCTCCACCGCGTGGAGCCGGGACAGACGCTGTTCGTCATTGCCAGGCGCTACGGAACGACGGTTCGTGCCTTGCAAGAGGCCAACGGGCTACGGGATAGCAGGATCTATTCGGGCCAGCGCCTGAAGGTTCCCGTAGGCGAACCGCCTTCGTCCTAGGGGGTCGCCCGTTCAGTCCACCCGGACCACGGGGTGGCGTTCCCGCGTTTCGCGGGAAACGAGGGCGAGTCCCGCCTCGTCTCCGACGATTTCGACCAGGACGACCCAGTCCGGGTCGCGGAAGCGAACGCTCGCGGGTGTCCCTCGCCTCGCGAGCTCCTCGACGACGTAAGCCCCGAGCTCTTGCTCGAGCCGATGGGTGTGGATCGAGCCCTTGTGTCCCCGGCGGTCGACCCGTACGTGGAAGGAACGGCCGGCCAGTCGGGGAAGCCGCGGCTCGAGCCGTCGCCGCAACTCGTCGAGAAGGGTGGCGGGTTCGATCGGGAACACTTCCTCGACCGGGATGGCTTTGCCGAGCCAGGACCCGACGAAAGGCTTTCGTTCCCGGAGTTCCTCGAGCCGCTGCAAGAAGGCTTCCGGGTCCTCCACCGTGCCGAAGAGAACGTTCCGGTAGGGACTCCAGCGAAAATGTCCGAGAGCCCGGAGCTCCCGCAGGAGGTCGGCTCCCGCTCCCTCCTGGCTCGTGACGAGGACGTTCCAGCTCACGTCGTCCTTCCTCCGTTCCGCCTTCTCGAGGCACGTGGGGCGTTGCAACGCCCGCGGCGTCAAGTTATCCGCATTTTCGATGAAAAAAAACCGGGCCGTGGTGTCGGTCGTCGGGCGGGATCAAAAGGGCGTCGTCGCCCGAATTTCCACGTTTCTCGCGCGGTGCAACTGCAACATCGAGGAAGTCGAACAGAAGGTCGTCGAGGGTCTTTTCGTGATGACGATGGTGGTCGACGTGACCGAACTTTCCGTGAGCCTCGACGAGCTCGTGCTCGGACTCCGGAAGATCGGAGACGAGATCCACATGGAGGTGACGACGCATCTCTACGGCGAACAACAGCGGCAGAGGGTGGGCATCCTCGTGACGAAAGAGCCGCACTGTCTCGAGGCCCTCGTCGCCGATCGGGACGCGGGTCGGATCAACGGCGAGCTCGTGGTCGTGCTGTCCAACCACGAGGTCTTGCGCCCCGTGGCCGAGAAGGCGGGAATTCCCTTCTTCTGGCACCCCTCGACGGACAAACGTGCCCACGAGGCCTTTCTCCTCGAGAAACTCTCCGAGTACCGGGTCGACCTCGTCGTTCTGGCCCGTTACATGCAGATTCTGAGCCCCGAGTTCGTCGGCAGATACCCGAACCGGATCATCAACATCCATCCCTCCTTGCTTCCCTACCATCCGGGAGCGAACGCCTACCGGCAGGCTTTCGAGGAAGGCGTGCGCGTTTCGGGGTGCACGGCCCACTTCGTGACCGAGCAGCTCGACCAGGGGCCCATCATCCTGCAGGACGTCTTCCCCATCCGCGTCGGCGAGGACACCCTCGAAGACGTGAAAAGCCGGGGCAAGGCCCTCGAGGGCAAGGTGCTGTCGCAAGCGGTGCAGCTCTATCTCAACGGGCAGCTCGTCGTGAAGGACAACAAGGTCCTTTTTCGTCCGGCGCGGGTGCCGCGCGCGGGAAATTGACGGCTACCAGCCGAGCCGGGCGCGGAGCACCCGGGCCTGGGTCCGGCTGAGCTCGAGCTCCGTGGCTTTCTCGTCCTTCATGACGAGTCGGTAGCGGCCCAGCGATCGTCGAATGGCGCGCACCTGCTCGAGGTTCACGAGCCTGGATTTGTGTGCCCGGAAGAAAACGTCCGGGTCGAGCTTCTCTTCGAGTTCCCGTAGCGTGAAGTTCGTCATGTAGCGGTCCGTCGCCGTGTGCGCGTAGACGAGCCGGAACTCGACGGCGAACCAGAAAACGGTCTCGACCGGCAGGAGCAGGATCTGCCTGCCGCGATGTACGGGGATGCGTTCGAGGTAGCGGGGGCGAGAGGCTTCGAACCTCCGCACGAGCGCGGCGAAGTCGGGCGGCGGCGCATGGGATTCGAGCCTCGCCCGTACGCGCCGGAGTGCCTCGAGAAGCCGGTCTCGCGAGACCGGCTTGAGGAGGTAGTCGACCGCTTCCACCTCGAAGGCCCGGAGCGCGTACTCGTCGTACGCCGTGGCGAAGACGACGTGCGGACGCTTCTGGAGCCGGCGCAGGACTTCGAACCCGTTCATGCCCGGCATCTGCACGTCGAGAAGCACGAGGTCCGGGTCCTTCTCCTCGATCAACCGTAGCGCTTCGGGCCCGTTTCTCGCCTCGCCTTCGATGGCCACGTCGCCGGCTTCCCGGAGAAAGCCGACGAGACGGTCCCGGGCGAGCTTTTCGTCGTCGACCACGACAGCGCGGATCACGACCGCGTCTCCGTCACGGGGATTCGGATGCGCACGGAGGTGCCCTCTCCGGGCCGACTCCGGACTTCGGGGGCGTACGCCGGGCCGTAGAGGTTCACGAGCCGCTCGCGGATGTTCCGCAGGGCCACGCCGCTTTCGAAAACGGACGACGAGTCGGCGATCCCTGCGCCGGTGTCCGACACTCGGAGCTCGAGGTCGCCGTTGCGGAGCAGGGCTTCGACGCGCACGACCCCACCGCCGAGTTTTCCCGACACCCCGTGCCGCACGGCGTTTTCGACGAGCGGCTGCAGCACGAAGGCGGGGACGCTCGTCTCGCCGGCACCCGGATCGACGTGCCACTGGACCCGGAGTTCGTCGCCGAACCGGGCCCGCTCGATTTCGAGGTAAGCCTGCGTGACCTTGAGTTCGTCCGTCAGGGGCACGAAGTCCTTGTCCGAGCGGCGAAGGAGGTAGCGGTAGACCTCGGCGAGCTGCTCCACGCACCGCTCCGCCTGGCGGGGGTCCGAGGAGATCAACTGTGCGATCGAGTTGAGCGAGTTGAAGAAAAAGTGCGGGTTCATCTGCGCGCGCAGGGCCGCGAGCTGGGCCGAGGTGGCCCAGGCCTGGAGTTCTCTCTGCCGCCCCTCGAGACGGAAAATGCGCCACCAGTGATGGTTGAAGCCGATGACGCACATGATGGCCGTCGGCGCGATCGGGATGAGCGTGTAGACGAGCGGGGCCCAGCGGATCATGTACGACGGGATGGTCACCACGCGGTCCCCTCCCGTGTAGGGCTGGAAGAGGGAGCGGGCGGCGGTGAGCGCCGCGTTCCCCTCGGTCACGAGGACGGAAGTCACCGCGAAAACGCCCACGGAAATGCCCGCCTGCGCGAGAAGGCGCGGGCGCGACGGGAGGTGAGCGAGACGGGGGAAAACCCACCGCCAGAGGCCGAGCGTGGCGCTCGAGAAGAGAAACGTGGCCGCGATCGTGATCGGGAGGACGGCCCACGTTCGGAAGATGAAGACATGGACGAGGGCCAGGTGGAGTCCGATGGCGAGCCCCGTCCCGTAGACGAAAAAGGCCTGTTCCCGGAACGTGTAGCCGCCGGTCTCTTCCGCCGATTCGTTTCCGTGCGAGACCCCCTCCGCGCGGGAGAGCACGGCGAACGGGAGCTTCGCGGACACTCCCGCGCCGCTTGCGCCCTCTCCGATTGACAAGGCCACGTTGGGAGAGTTTACTAGGGCCCGGCATCGTTGTCCAAGGGAGCGGTGGGTATGAGAACGTTCCGACAGGCGGTTCTCCTTTCTCTCGTGTCGGGCCTCGTGTTTTTCTGGACCGGCAGGGTCTTCGCGGAGCCGGTCACCGTCGAAGGGGAAATCGTCGACCTCGCCTGTTATCTCGGCCACGGTAAGAGGGGTGCCGGACACGCGAGCTGCGCGAAGATGTGCGCCAAAGGGGGTAAACCGATCGGGCTTCTCACGGAAAACGGCGAACTCTATCTCCTCATCGACGACCACGCGAACTCCGAGCCGTACGAGGAAGCGAAAAAACTCGCGGGCGAGAACGCCGTCGTCAAGGGCGAAAAGCATACGAAGCACGGGATGAGCGCTCTCACGGTGCTCGAAGCCCGTTCTCGTTGAGGGAACCCTCTCCGCGGCTGCTCGCGTCCGGGTCGCCTCGTGGGGGCCTTTCTCCGCCGGATCGGGTGCGCGGCCGCCCTGTGCCTTTTCGGTTGTGCCGGTGACGGGCCCGTCGCGTTCACGACCGGTGGAGACTTCGGACGCATCCAGCGCGAGATCTTCGACCGGCGCTGTACCTCCGGGCCCTGCCACTCTCCGCAGACGCGGGCCGGCGGGCTCGACCTTTCCGGGCCTGCCGCCTTCGACGAGCTCGTGGGCGTCGAGCCGGACAATCCCGCCGCGCGGGCGGCCGGAGATCTTCGGGTGGCACCGTTCGAGCCGGAGCGAAGCTTTCTCGTCCGCAAGCTCGGGGGGCCCCGGGCGGGCGAGGGCAGCCGCATGCCGCTCGGGGAAGCCCCGCTTTCCGAGGACGAGATCGCTCTGATCGTCGGTTGGATCCTCGACGGGGCTCCGCGTGCCGACTCCGGCGATTCGTGAAAACGGGGGGCGCGGGGGTGTTCAGAAGAAGAGGTGCGCCTCGGCCAGAAGCTCGTCGCGATTGTGTTCGGGTCTCGACCTCACGCCGTTTCCCACGCGGTAGAAGAAGCGGAGCTGGAGAAAACGGGAGAGAAAAGGCTCGAAGCCGACACTCAGCCGATTCTCGCTGTCGTCGGCCCGTTGCCGGAGGTCTCCGTCGTCGTCCGCGTAATCGAAGGCGAGCTTGGCGTTGAGCCAGCCGAACAGGAGATAGTTCGCCTCGGCATAAGCGAGAAAAGTGCCGTGTCGTCCCCCGCCGGTCGTCTCTCCCTTCTCGCTGCGGAAGTCGACTTCGGCCAGCAGAACGACGGGGCCCCGGGAGAGACCCCCGAACGCGCCGAGAAGCCAGGTCGGATCGTCGCCCGCGTCGTCGAGGGAAAAGGATCCTCCGAGCATCGCGTGGTCGACCCACGGGAGTTCGCCGAGCCAGAGGCTCCCGGTGCCCGTCCACTGCACGTCTCTGTCCCCGCCGCGGCCCTCGGACACCGCCGTGACGAAACGGAACGGGCCGGGTCGGATTCCGAGCTCCAGTGCACCCTGGCTCGCGTCGAAACTGAAGCCGGTTCGTGGCGAGACGCCTTCGTAGCCGTCGCGGACAAAAGCCCGGTCGTCCTGGAGCTGGAGGCCGTAGGGCAGGAACATCCGTCCCACCTTGAGAAAGCCGTTCCAGGGAAGCCCCCGCAGCAACGCGAACGCTTCGCGGTTGTCCGTCGTGGGCGAAAGGCGCTGGTCGACGTAGAGGGCCAGCCGGTCCGTGAAAAGTTCGAGCTCGAGGAAGCCCGTGGCCTGCGTCACGTCGAGGCGGCTTTCGTGAAAGTCCCGAAAGGCCGTGTTGTTCTCGACGAGCCCTCGTTCGTCGGGTTCGTCCTGGAAGAGGGCGGTGTAGGAAGTCCGGAGATCCGCGCCGAGGGACACGCGGGGGTGAAGCTCTCCCGTGAAGCGGTCCGCGTCGGCGAAGAACGTTCCGAGCCAGCGCGGGTAGCGGAGAATCTCGCGCGCGTGCATGGCTACGAGGTCCGTCCGCTTGCCACCGCCGGTCATGTTGGTATGACAGGCGTCGCAGGGCTCGCCGGCCCGAAGGGCGAGGTAGGGCTCCGCGTAAGAGGGGGCGGGGAACAGGACGAAAAGGCAGGCGAGGAACCCGAGCGTTTCCTTCGACCCGAAGACGCGCACGGCGCCTTCCCATACGGGTCTCGCCGGGCGCGGTCAAGACAAGAGCGACGTTCTTTCTCCATGGCGCGAGGGCTGAGTTACCGATCGGCAGGGGTCGACGCGCGCAGGGCGAGTCGGCTGGTGGATACGATCGCCGAGCTCGCACGGAAGACCTCGCGGCCCGAGGTTCTCCGGGGCATCGGCGGGTTCGGGGCTCTCTTCCGCGCGCCGCGCCGGTACCGCCGGCCCCTCTGGGTCGCGTCCACGGACGGCGTGGGGACGAAACTGCGCGTGGCCCTGGCCGCGGCACGGCATCGCGAGGTGGGAATCGACCTCGTGGCGATGAACGTCAACGACGTACTCACGCTCGGGGCGGAGCCGCTCGTGTTCCTCGACTACTTCGCGACCGGAAGGCTCGAAACGCGCGTGGCGAAGGAAGTCCTCGCGGGCATCGCCGAGGGGTGCAGGGAGGCCGGTTGCGCGCTGGTGGGCGGGGAAATCGCGGAGCTGCCGTCGTTCTACCCCGGCGGGGAGTACGATCTTGCGGGCTTCGTCGTCGGCGTGGTCGAGGAGAAAAAAGTCGTCGACGGCCGGGACGTGCGGGAGGGGGATGCCGTGATCGGCCTCGCTTCGGCGGGCCTCCACAGCAACGGCTTCTCGCTGGTGCGCCGCGTCCTTCTCGACAAAGCCGCGCTCCCCCTCGACGCGCGCATTCCGGAGCTCGGCTGCAGGCTCGCCGACGAGCTCTTGCGGCCGACCAGGATTTACGTCCCGCTCGTCCGCCGGATCCTGACGCGCTTCCGGGTCAAGGCCATGGCTCACATCACGGGCGGAGGACTCGTCGAGAACGTCCCGCGTGTGCTGCCGGAGGGGCACGGGGTCGTGTTCTGGAAGGGTACGTGGCCGGTCCCGCCGATTTTCGACCTCGTCGCTCGGCTCGGGCCCGTCGGGGAGAGAGAAATGTACCGGACGTTCAACATGGGGGTGGGGTTCGTGCTCGTCGTCGAGAGGAAGGTCGCCCCCGAGCTCCTCGGGGAACTCGGGCGCGGGGGAGAGCAGGCTTGGTGGATCGGCGAGATCCGACGCGGCCCGCGTGCCGCACGCTTCGAGAAGCCGAAGGTCGGGGAGAAAATGCCATGAGACGGTCGGTCGGAAGGTCGGTGCTGTTCTGGATCGCGGTGGCCGGGTCGGCGTTCGCCGTCGGGTGGCCTCCCGAGATGCGGCGGGAGCTCGAGCGGGCGAAGACGATTTACGTGGCTTCCGAAAGAAAGGACGGGACGCGGAGCCCGGCGGCGCCGGTCTGGTTCGGGCTTCTCGACGGCGAGCTCTGGATCAACACGAAACCGACGAGCTACAAGGCCAGGAGGGCCCGGAAGGGTCGTCGGCTTTTCGTCGGGCTCTCCCCCGACGGTCCGTTCGTGGCTGCACGCGCCGAACTCTCGACGGATCCCGGCCTCGCCGAGCGGCTCGGCGAACTCTACGCCCGGAAGTACTGGCTCGCTTGGCTCGGCTTTTACCGGCCGAGCGCGAAGAAAGTGGAAGAAGGACGGATCGTGCTCGTCCGGCTCGTACCTCTGCCGCCCGAGCCCGGAGGGAAATCGGTCCCGTAGCGTTTTTCTTTTGAAAAACGGCCCCGGGTTCTGAAAAACTAAAAACTCCCGAGCGCAGGTTTTCCCGTATGCTCAGAAGCCGAACGTTGGTGGCCGCTTGCGCGTGCCTGCTCGTTCTCTGCGGATGCGACTTCGCACGGCGAATGGCGCGCAAGCCGTGGGGGAAGGGCACGCTCGTCCCGGCGCTCGCGTGCGGCGCCGTCGGGGCGGGAACCGGGTGGGTCATCCAGAACAACCGGCCGGGATGCACGGCGCTCAACGTCGAAGGGGAGCCCCCGGTCGTCGTTTGCGACGACAAGGAGCAGTGGAAAGGGGCGCTGATCGGCGGGGCCGTGGGTCTCGTGCTCTGTGGCCTCGTGGGCCACATGGTGTTCGATCCGGAAGCTCCGACACCGACACCGACCCCCACGCTCCCACCCCCGACCCCGACCCCCCGGCCCGTCAAGAAAAAGATCATCCTGCGCGGGGTCGAGTTCGACTACGACAAGAGCGATATCCGTCCCGATGCCCGGCCCGTGCTCGAGGAGGCCGTGGCCATCCTCCGCGAGAATCCGGACGTCAAGGTCGTGATCGAAGGACACACGGATTCGATCGCGAGCGAGGCTTACAACCAGAAGCTCTCCGAACGCCGTGCCCGAGCGGTCTACCGTTATCTCGTCGCGGCCGGCATCGACCCGGCGCGGCTCTCGGTGGTCGGATACGGCGAGTCGAGACCGATCGCGTCGAACGACACGCCCGAAGGAAGGGCGCGGAACCGCCGCGTGGAGCTCCGCATCCTGGGGCCCTGAGAGCGCGTGCCGTTCGGCGGTCGGATCGATCGTTCGGGAAAGGAATTCGACGTCGCAGGGCCGGGCCGGTTTTCCGTGCGTTGATTCGTCGCCCGGAAGACTCTATCTTGCGCTCTCCGCGAGTCTTCCGGGGGGAAAGCGCATGAAAAGATTCGGCATCGTTTCCTCGGCGCTCGTTTTCTGCCTTTTGCCCGTTCTCGCCGGGGCCGATTGTCCCGAGAACTGCGAAATCGAAGGCGGCGGTCGACGTTCGACGGATTGCCTCCTCACGTGGGGAGGAGTGGAGCCGAGGGCACCGGGATCGCGGGTCGTCGACTGCGCCGACGGCGATCCCGAGTGCGACGAGGACGGAGCCGTCGACGGGAAGTGCACGTTCTCGCTCTCGGTGTGTCTCGCGACACCCGACCCGGACCTTCCCGATTGCGACCCGACGGGTGTGGAAATTTCCGCCGTCCGGTTGCGAGGGGGGAGTGTCGCGCGGAGCCTCTCGGCCGCACTCCGCGAGCTCCTGCCGGCCGGGGAATCGGCTTGCACGGATCCCGTTCCGGTGGAGGTGCCGTTGCGCGGGCAATTCCGCCCCGAGATCGGCACCCGGCGTTTCGTCCTCTCGCCCGGTGGCTCGTCGTTCGGCGTCAACGGTCTCGCCCTCGGGCCCTTCCAGGGCGAGATCGTGTTCCATGCGGGCCCGACCGACCCGCAGACGGGTGTGGCCGTCGTGGACATCGTGGACACGTCGGAATACCTGTTCGCCGACCTCCGAGCCTTGGCCGGTCTCGTCCTTTGCCTGAAGCCGATGGCTCCGGTCTCGGCGGCAGGGCTTCTCTCTTGCGGTCGTCCTGCAGGGCAGGTGGTGCGTGCGGTCGCCCGCGGAGAGCGGAACGGCGAGACGGTCGTGGACCGGGACGCGATCCTTCTCTCGTGCCGCCCGAGCGCGTCTTTCTCCGCCGGGCTCGTCCAGAACCACGTGCTCGGTACGGTGGGGGTGGACGGTTTTACGGAACAGGATTGCCTCGCGGCGGGAGGTCTCGTGGAGGGAGCGGGTGCTCCGCATCCGGGTGTCTGCAACGGCCCCTTGGGGGTCGTGCAGCCCGACGACCGCGACGTCTCCCCCGGGGCCATGGTGATCGCGCCGCTTCCGCAACTGGGTCTCCAGGGGTTTCCCGTCGAGCTCTCGCAGGAATCCGCTCTGCCCTGTGGGGACGAGGGGACGGGAATTTCTCTGGCTCTGGCGTTCACCACCGAACGGTCTTTCGGACGAGTCGAGAATCCGAACGCCCTCGTCGGGGTTCCACCTCTCGAGTTCGAGCTCCGCGGGGAGAACTTTTCCTGCACGGACTTCGAGCGAGAAGGTGGCCCCGGTAGGCTCGTCTTCGCGGCTCCGCAGCTCCACCTGCCCATTCTGGGCGACGGCATCACGATGTTCACGTTCGCGGATCGCTGAACGAGCGAGAGAGGCCGTCCCTTGCGGGTTCCGCTCTTCCTTGTGGGGCTCGGTCTCCTCTGCCACACGCAGGCGTTCGCGACCGCGCCGGGTTTTCCCGGTGACGCGAACTGCGACGGGTTTCTCGACGACGCCGACCTTCCGGCGCTCGTCGAGGGGATCTTCGCAGAAGGAGGATGTCCCGGAGCCGACGTCGACGGCGACGGCAGAGTCGGTGCCGCCGACCTCGTGGCGGTCCTTTTCCTCTTCGGAAGTTCGCCTACCCCACCTTCTCCCACTTTTTCCGCGACCGTTTCCGTGTCTCCCACGGAGACTCCGACCGGCACTCCGCCCTCCGGATCTCCGTCGGTCACGCCGACCGGCTCCCCGACGGAATTCTTCTCCCGGACTCCGACTCCGACCCCGACCGGCACCGTCACATGGTCCCCGACCGCCACGCCCTCCGCGACCCGCGCCGCGAGCCCTACCCCCACGGTGACCTCTTCGAGGACTCCCACCCGTACTCCCACGCCCACGCACTCGGCCACTCCCACCCGCACTCCCACGCCCACGCGAACCGGAACGGCGACCCGGACCCCGACGGAAACGAGAATCCCCACCTTCACGCCGTCGCCCACGCGGACGCGCACCCCCGTCCCTACTGCCACCGTGACGTTCACGCCGTCCCTGACCCGGACGCCCACGCGAACACCGACTCCGACCCCCACGCCCTCGCCGTCCCGCACACCGACGGCCACGCAGACGCGCACCCCCACCGAACCGCTGCCCTTCGGACCGCAGGTGACGGCCTTCGTCGCCAGGCGGGACGACGGAGTGTTCGACCCCTGCGACGCGCCGATCGAGGTGACCGAGGGGGGGATCCCCGTTTTCTGCCGCCCGGTTCCGAGTGGTTTCCTCCTCGTGGTCGAAGGCCGCAGGGGCACGAGCGGGCTCCGCGTGGGCCGGCAGGTTTTCAACCCCGGAGGTCGTCCCGACATCCAGATCCTTTCCTCGAAAAAGCTCGGTGACGGAAACCCTCTCGTGTGCGAGCCCAGCCTTCCGACCCCGAGACCCACGGGAGGAGTTCCCGGTGTCGATCCCCCCGATTTCGAGGGAAACCCGGCGGTTTCGGATGCACTCAACGACTTCGGCTGCCGCTTCGAGGCCAAGGAGCCAGCGGAGCCCTGCACGCTGGACCCGCTCGGCCGCTTCGCCACGATCGACCCCGCCTCCACCGTCCAGTTCTGCGGACGGGTGGCACTCGAGATGGCTTTCCCGCCCGGCGACACGCGTCTCAAGGTTCGTTTGCGTGACGTCGGGGGGAACGTCGGCAACGAACGCGAGATCGTCGTCCGCGCTCCCTGTCTCCACCCCGACCCGAACTGCCGCGCCCCGTGAAACCCGGCTTTGCAAAGGTCCCGGCGTGCCGATAAGGTCGCGCGTGGCTCTTGGAGGAAACGAATGCGGTTCTCGAAGTGGACGCTCCTCTGGGTTTTTTCTCTCCTACCCTTCGTCTGGGCCGTCGCTCCGCCACCCGTGGTGCAGGAGCTCGGATGGTACGAACCGACTCCGAAGCCCACGGCGGAGCCCGTCCCGCGGATCCGTCTCATCAGCACGATCACGGTGCGGAACTCTCCGGACGGGGACACGATGGTCGTTTTCGAGGCGACGGATTTCGCCGACGAGGGCGAGGAACGCTACAGGACGATCGTGACCGGGCAGTACGCGCTGGGTTCGAAGACCGAGGAGCACCCGGAGCTGCGGGACCGCGTGCTCGCGAGCGTGCGCGAGCTCGAGCGCGCCCTTCTCGCCTACGTGGAAGCCGCGGGACCCCCGAAGGAGCGCGAACCACTCTTCGCGCCGTAGGGGCGAGGTCGGATCGCGTTCCCGCGGAGGGCCTTGCGGTAGGGGATTTGCAGGGCGGGTCCGGCGTTGTCCTGGAACGGCGGGCGCTCGTTTTCGGCCGCGCGGGCGGCGAGCCATCCCACGACGTCCGCCGCGGTGAGAAAGTCGTCGAAGTTCGCGTCCGCTTCGCGCGGAGCACCGGAGGCGGAAACCGGTATCCCGCTGAACTCGAAGAGCAGCCGCAGGAGAAGTCGCAGATCGGCCTCTTCGAGCTTCCCGTTCCGGTCGATGTCTCCGGGACGCAGCGTCGGCAAGGTGGTGGTGGGGGACGGCGAAGGGGTCGGCGTGGCCGTGGCCCGCCCGGTGGGCGTCCGTGTCGGAGTGGGCGGTACCGGGGTGTCGGTGGGAGTCCAGGTCGGTGTGAACGTAGGAGCCGGGGTGAGGGCCGTGCCGGAAAAGAACCTCGCGTAGCGCAGGAGATTCTCGAGGGCCGGACGGTCGGGCCCGTTCGCGCCCTGCGCACAGAAGTTGAGGGTCGTGGCGATCACCTTTCCGCTTCCCCAGGCGTACTCGATCATCGAGGGAGCCAGGCTTTCGTTGCCGACGAGGATCGTCGCATCGCCGATGTCGGTGAGGCTTCCCTGGTCGACGGGGTCCCAGCCCTCGAAGTCATCCGGTCCGAGCATCCTTCCGGCGAAGCCGAAGCCCGTGAAGTAAGGATGGGAAGGGGCGACGATGACACCCGTCGCGTGCGTGCGGCTCAGGTCCGCGTTCACGCCCCGTGGAGCCAGGGCGTCGGGCGGCGGGTCGGGCAACGACCCCCGGAGGTCGAGGACGAGCGAGCCACCGAGCCGCGCGAATTCCGAAAGAACTCCTCCGGGAGCGACCAGGCGCGCGAGTTGCGTGAAATCCGCCGGAGACAGGCCCCCCGGGACGACGATGGCGCGGTATCGGGAGCGTAGCTCCGTGGGGTCGGAAAAGAGCGGGTCGTTCCCGATTCGCGAAAGCGGTGTCGAGGCGTTACCGAAGCCGATGAGACTCGCCGCGACGTCGAAGACGCAGGGCTGGGTTTCGGGGCCGCTCAGAATGAGTAGATCGACGCCGGGAGTGGGAAGCGAGCTCGCGGTGGCCGTGGGAGACGGGGAAGCGGATGCAGTGGGGCTCGGAGTCGGCGCCGCCGTGGGGGCGGTCGGTGTCGGCGTGCCCTCGGCCGGCGTCGTGGTCGGCGAGCCGGTCGGGACCTCGCTCGCTGTCGGCGTCGGAGAGGCGGAAGCAGGAGTGGAAGTCGCGGAAGCGGTGGGGGTGCGCGTAGGAGATTCGGGCGTCGGGGTGGGAGTCGTGGGAGCGGGGCTCGGCGTGGCCGTGAGAGTCGCCGAAGGAGTCGCGGTGATCTCCGAGGTGGGCGGTGGGGTGGGGGTCCTCGTCGGCGTGCGCGTGTTCGTGGGAGTTCGGGTGATGGTCGGCGTGCGTGTGTTCGTGGGAGTTCGGGAAGGTGTGGCGGAAAACGTGGCCGTCGCCGTCGAGGTGGGGTTGGGGGTGGGTGTCGAAGACGCCGTGCGCGTGGGCGTGGGTGAGTTCGTCGGCGAGAAGCTCGCGGTGGGCGTGGGGGGCCGCGGCGTGGGTGTGGGAGTCGGGGTTCGACTGGGGGTCGCCGTGGGAGACGGGAATCCCGTCGTGTCGAACGCGACCGAGACGTGTACCTGAGCGAGACGTGCCGCTTCGTTGTCGTTGAAGTGGGTCACGCCCACCGAAGTGCGGTCGATTTCCGCCCCCGTCCACGGGAGACCCGTTCGCGGATTCGTCTCGAGAATCCGGCCGAAGCCCTGGTAGAACACCTCCGGCACGAAATTCGCCGGCGCGTCGTGTCTCTGCGGATCCGCTCCTCCGCACGCCGGAGCGTCGGTACGGACGAAAAGGTTCATCGGGCTCTGGACCGACTGGCTCTCGCGCCGTGCGTGAGCCGTGACTTTGAGGGCGAGAATCGAACCGAAAATGCCCGCCTCGCTCGTCGGCTCGTGGCAGAAGGCGATTCTCGCTCCGTCGAGGGTGGTTTGTACGAACAGGGATTCGTTCGGCGGAACGTCTCGAACGCAGGTGAAGAGCCCCGGCACGCCGCACCCGCCTCCGCTGCCCCACCCCGTGATCTGTTCGTCGGTCGTGACCGCGAGCCCGCGGATTTGCAGCTCTCCGGGGAAGACGAGCGAAGGAGAGAAGGTATGATCGTCCCAGACGAGGTCGACGGGTGAGCCGGTCGTATCGGGTCCGATGTGGCTTCGCACGATCGTGGCCGTCGAAGCGTGGGTGGCTTCGACCTCCTGGCTACCGTCGACGCGCAGGCGGACGAACCCTCCCGCTTCGTACTGGAGCTCGTAGCGCGTGAAGTTCGGGCACGCGCTCATAGGCGTGCTGCTCGTCCCGAGCGGTGTGCCCTCGACCCGGACGGAGACCCGGAAGTCGGGTTCGAGGTAGAGCGAGACCACGGCGATCACGGGGCTCGAAAGCCACGACCGGATCCGGCGCGAGGCGGAAAGGGAAGACGTGCGACGGCATGCCCAGAAGCCGTCCGTGAAGACACCCGTGGGCGATGCGAGCTCGAAAAAGAGATATTCCGGCGCTCCCGCCGACGCGGTCCCCATGCCCCAGAGGCCGCTTCGGGCCAGCGAAGTGGCGGTCGGTACGCCTGCACCGACCCTGTAGTCTTCCCGCGACCCGGCCTCGAAGCCGTTCAGGTGCGTGAGAGCTCGCAACGGGCTCGTGGGAGTGGCGGTCGGAAGCGGAGTGGGCGTGAAGGTCGCCGTGGGAGACGGAGAAGGCGTGTGGCTGGGCGTGGCGCTCGGTGTGAACGTCCCGGTAGGCGTCGGAAGGGGCGAAGGCGTGGAGGAGGGTGAGAAGGACGGCGTCGGGCTCGTGGTGGGAGTCGGGGTAGGTGTCCGCGTGGGCGTCGGGCTCGGAGTGGCGGTCAGGGTCGGGGTCCGAGACGGCGTGGCGGTGGGGGTGGGCGTAGGAGTCGGGGAAGGAGTAGGGGTCCGGGATGGAGTGGGTGTGGGCGAAACGGTGGGGGTCGGGCTGGGCGTCGGGGTGCGCGTGACGGTGGGAGTGACGCTCGGTGTGGCGGTGGGCGTGAACGTGCGCGTTTTCGTGGGACTGGGCGTGACGGTCGGCGTCGGCGAGGGCGAGAGTGTGGGCGTGGGGAACCCCGTCGTGTCGTACGCCACCTCCTGGAAGACCTGCGTGACCTCTACCCGAGCGCCGTCCGAGGCTTGGGCGAGAAAGATCTCCGTCCGGTCGATGTCGATGCCTTGCCAGGGAGCCGGCCCCAGGGGATTCACCTCGTCCACGCGTGCGAATCCCCGGAAGGACGAATCGGGGGAGAACGGACTCGCCACCGGCACGCCGCCCGAGGTTCCCCCGCAAGCCGGCGAGTCGAGCTCGAGCCCGAGCTCGAACCCCGCGCCGGGATCTCCTCGCGCGATGGCCAGTGTTTTGACGGCGAGCATTTCGCCGAAAAGAAAAAGGTCCGCCGTCGTTTCGTGGCAGAAAGAAGCCCTCGTGCCGGCCGCGTCCGACGAAACGAGGGTCTCTTCCCCGTCCGGGGGGCGCTCGAGGACGCAGCCGAAAAGGCCCAGGTCGTCGCAGGGCGGGCCCGTGCGGTTGGTTTGCGCCGTCCACTCGGCGAACTGGCCGTCCTGCGTGGGGTGAAGGGAAGCGATACGGAGCTCGCCGTGGAACAGCGAGCTCTGGCCGAACGTGTGGTCGTCCCAGAAAAGTTCGAGGCTCCCGCCGGAGGGCTCGTCGGGTCCGATTCTCGTTCGGTCGACGGGCGAGGAGAGGCCCGGGAACAGGGTGGCTTCCACGAACCCCCCGACCCGGAGCGTGAGGGAGCCGTTCGCGAAGTAAAGAACTTCGTAGTGCGTGAAGTCGAAGGTGCAGTCGGCCATCGCCGTCGTGGAAATTTCGGACCGAGCTCCTGCCTGGAGCCGGACCCTACCGTCGGGCTCGAGCCAAAGTTCGAAGACCGGGGTCGTACCGGCCCACCAGCTCCGGATGCGCCGCGGGGAGGACGGAAGGGTTCGGAAGCAGGCCCAGATTCCGTCGCTCACCTGGTTCGCGGCGACGGGAAGCGCCGCTTCCGCGTAGGACACCTCGCCCGATACGCTGCGCGTTCGCAGGACGAAGCGGCCGCTCCGGGCCACGAAACCGAAGACACCCTCCGGAGGAGGGTCCGGAGGGGGAAAGAGCTCGGGCTCGACGACCGTAGCCCCTTGCGTCGTGTAGTCGCCGGCGCCGCCGCCCTCGAATCCGTTGAGCTGCTGGATGCCGCGCGGTTGGCAGAGGGCGGGAGGCGCGAAGAGCAGCATGCCCAGGAAGGCCGGAAGCACCGCGCGGGAAAGAACGCGGGGAAACATCCGGGGGCTCGCATGCGTTCGCGGTGTCGTTCTTCGAGCCACGTGCCGGGTCGTTCTCCCCTGTGCTCGGCCCGTTCCTTCGTTGACTTGGCGGAACCCCTCTGATAGCTACTCGCCACCCCCCGCGCAAGCTCCTCCGGATGAAAATCTCCGCAGTCAAGGGTTTTCGCGACGTTCTTCCCGAAGAGAGCGCGCGGTGGAGCTGGATCGAGCGCACGGCGCGAACGCTTTTCGCGCGCTACCACTACGACGAAATCCGACTTCCGGTGGCGGAAAAGGCGGCGCTTTTCGGTCGCTCCATCGGCGAGTTTTCCGACATCGTGGAAAAGGAAATGTACACGTTCGAGGACCGGGACGGAACGCGGCTCGCTCTGCGTCCCGAAGGCACCGCCTCGGTCGTCCGTGCCTACGTGGAACACAGCATCTATGTAAAGAACCCCGAAGCTAAGTTTTACTACATCGGACCTATGTTCCGGCGGGAGCGCCCTCAGAAGGGTCGGTACCGGCAGTTCCACCAGATCGGCGTCGAGGCTTTCGGGCGCGAAGATCCGGTACTCGACGCGGAGGTGATCCTCCTCGTGGCGGACCTCCTGGACGAGCTCGCGGTGGAGCGGGCCTGGTTCGAGCTCAATTCTCTCGGCTGTTCGGCGTGCCGACCTCGCTTCCGCGAGGCGGTGCGCAAGTTCGGCGAGCGGCTCGGCGAGCGCCTGTGCGAAAACTGCCGCCGTCGACTCGGGGGCAACCCGTTGCGCATCCTCGACTGCAAGGAAGAAGCTTGCCGGGCGGCGACCGAGAACGCACCGTCGCTGCCGGAGTTCTGGTGCGAGGCGTGCCGCGAGCACTTCTCCCGCGTGCGCGAGCTGGTCTCGGCGGAGGGAATCGCGTTCCGGGAAAACCCGAGGCTCGTGCGAGGGCTCGACTACTACTGCCGGACGGCTTTCGAGGTACTCGCGGCCGGGCTCGGGGCGCAGAACGCGATCGGGGGCGGAGGGCGGTACGACGGGCTCGTCGAAGCACTGGGTGGGCCGGACGTTCCCGCCGTGGGCGTGGCTCTCGGGATCGAGCGACTCGCCATGGTGGCGGGACCGCACCCCGAGCCCGGAGGGGTGGAGGTGTTCGTGGCCCCCGTCGGTCGGCCCGCCGAAAAGGCGGCACAGGGGCTCGCCCACCGGCTCCGGAGGGCCGGCGTCCGCGTCGAGATGGAAAGCGGCGACCGAAGTCTCCGGAGTCAGATGCGGCGTGCCCACAGGGAGGGGGCACGCTTCACGCTCATCGTGGGGGAAGAAGAGCTCGCGGACGGCGCGGCCACGGTCCGCGACATGGTGGCCAAGCGGGACTTCCGCCGCTCCGTGCCGCTCGGGGGCGACGCCGAGACCGTGCTCACGGCGCTGCGCAGGCTCGGAGGCGGGGAGTCGGCGAAAACGGGCGGGTCATGAGCACGGTCGGCTGGCGACGCACGCACGCCTGCGGGGAGCTTCGGGCCCGGGACGTGGGGTCCGAGGTGACGCTCATGGGTTGGGTCGCACGCACGCGCGACCACGGAGGGTTGATCTTCGTCGACCTGCGCGACAGGGCCGGGATCGTCCAGGTGGTCTGCGATCCGGCGCGCAGCTCCGCGGCCTACGAGGTCGCACGCGGACTCCGGTCGGAGTTCGTCGTGGCCGTGCGGGGAACCGTCGCCGCGCGGAGCGAAGAAACCCGCAACCCGGCGCTTCCCACGGGGGACGTCGAAGTCGTCGCGCGGGAAATGGAGCTGCTCGCGGCGTCGCGCCCGTTGCCGTTCGTGCTCGACGAAGCGGACGAGGTTTCGGAGGCTCTGCGGTTGCGTTACCGCTACCTCGATTTCCGCCGGCCCGCGGTGCGGGACCGCTTCCTCTTGCGCCACCGGATCGTGAAGGCGGTACGGGACTTCCTGGACGCGGAAGGGTTCGTGGAGATCGAAACCCCGATCCTCACGCGCAGCACGCCGGAGGGAGCGCGCGATTACCTCGTGCCGAGCCGTGTCCACCCCGGGCGTTTCTACGCGCTCCCCCAGTCCCCGCAGCTCTTCAAGCAGATCCTCATGGTCGGAGGCTTCGAACGCTACTACCAGATCGCACGGTGCTTCCGGGACGAGGACCTCCGCGCGGACCGCCAGCCGGAATTCACCCAGATCGACCTCGAGATGTCCTTCGTCGATCCGGAGGAGATTTTCTCCGTGGTCGAGGGGATGCTGGCCGCGGCTTTCGGCGCGGCGGGCCGGTCCGTTCCGACGCCCTTTCCACGTCTCTCCTACGAGGAAGCCACGACCCGTTACGGCACGGACCGGCCGGATTTGCGCTTCGGTCTCGAGATCACGGACGTGAGCGAAGCGGCCGCGCGGAGCGAGTTCCGCGTTTTTCGCGACGCCCTCGAACGAGAGGGCGTGGTGCGGGCGCTCCGCGTGCCCGAGGGCGAGAGGCTCTCGCGAAGCCACCTCGACGCGCTGCCCGAAATCGTCGCTCCCTTCGGGGCGAAAGGCGTGGCCTGGGCCCGCGTCCAGTCGCCTTCGGTGTGGCAGTCTCCCATCGCGAAGTACCTGACCGACGCCGAGAAGGAGGACATCGCGCGGCGGTGCGACCTCTCGCCCGGCGACGTCGTGCTCTTCGTGGCCGGGCCTCGCGAGGTCGCCCGGGAGGCGACGGGCCAGCTCCGGCTTCACCTCGGGCGTCTCCTGGGTCTCGTCGACGAGAAGAAACTCGCGTTCCTCTGGGTCACGGACTTTCCGCTCTTCGAGTACAGCCGGGAAGAGAAGAGGATCGTTTCCGTCAACCATCCCTTCACGGCACCGCGGCCCGAGGACATCCCGCGCCTCGAGTCCGACCCTCTGGGCGTGCGGGCGCTGGCTTACGACGTGGTTCTCAACGGAACGGAACTCGGCGGCGGCAGCCTGAGAATCCACGACCCGGCACTGCAGACGAAAATCTTCGAGCTCCTCGGACTCTCGGAGGTGCAAGCGAGGCGGCAGTTCGGATTTCTTCTCGACGCGCTGTCCTACGGGGCACCGCCGCACGGGGGGATCGCGCTGGGTCTCGACCGCCTGGTGATGCTCGCGAGCGGCGCCGAGTCGCTGCGCGACGTGATCGCCTTCCCGAAAACGCAGCGCGCGGTCTGTCCTCTGACGGACGCTCCGAGCGAGGTGGCCGAGGAGCAGCTCCGCGAGCTCGGGCTGCGCGTGGTTCTTCCCAAGCCATGAGGCTTCCTGGCGTCGTTTTCCTCGCACTCGGCTTTCTCACGGGCTGCGCGGGGACCTTGCGGCGTGGCGGCGAGGTCCTGATCGGGGGCCGCCTTCCCCGGATCGCGGTCCTTCCCCTCGAGCGACACGTCCTGCCCGGAAAGCCCGTGGACCCGGAGGTGACGGTCGAGGAAGGAGCCGAAGCGATCGTGACCGCCGAGATTCACGGTGTCCTGGCCGAGCAGTCCCGCTTCGCCGTGGTGCCCGACCTCGAAGTCCGAGAAGCCCTCGCGCGCACGGACCGCTCGCGCCCGCTTTTCGACCGCGCCCGGACTCTCGGGCAGGAGGTGGGAGCCGACGCGGTGCTCTGCGGGGAAATCCTGCGCTTCAGGGAGCGGGTGGGAACCGAGCTCGGGGCGCGGAAGCCGGCTTCCGTGGGTTTCCGCCTCTACCTCGTGCGTTCCCGGGACGGAAAGGTCGTGTGGCAGGGCTCCTTCCAGGAAACGCAGCAGGAGCTGACGTCGAACCTTCTCCGGTGGTGGATGTTCTGGCGCGGGGGCCCGAAATGGCTCTCGGCCGGCGAGCTGGCGCGGATCGGCGTGGAGCGGCTCGTCGAAAAGATGCTCGACGAAGTTTCCGCGGAAGAGCTACAGGAGGGTGGCCGGGTCGCGGAACGGGAGGCCGAGCGAAGTCGCCACGCCCCGATGGCACAGGTACCCCCCGAACGTGTTGAGCCCGCGGCGTAGCGCCACGTTTTCCTCGAGAGCCCTCTCGATTCCCTTGTCCGCGATTTCCTGGGCGTAGGCGAGCGTGACGTTGGTGAGCGCGAACGTGGAGGTGCGAGGTACGACGGCGGGCATGTTCGTCACGCAGTAGTGGACGACCCCTTCGGCCACGTAGATCGGGCGTTCGTGGGTGGTGGGACGCGAGGTCTCGGCGCACCCGCCCTGGTCGATGGCGATGTCGACGAGGGCGGAGCCCCTCCTCATGCGCCGCAGGAGCTTGCGGCCGAGAAGCCGGGGTGCTTTGGCTCCCGGAACGAGGACGGCTCCGATCACCAGATCGGCACCCACGACCTCTTCCTCGATGTTGGCGCGGTTCGACATGACGGTGGTGACGTGTCCCCCCACGATGTCGTGCACGTAACGGAGTTTGGCGGGATTTCGGTCGACGATGCTCACGTGGGCGCCCATGCCCACCGCGATCTGGCAAGCGTTGGAGCCCGCGGTGCCCGCACCCAGGATGACCACCTTGGCGGGCCTCACGCCGGAGGCCCCGCTCAGGAGGATCCCCGAGCCGCCGTTCTGCGCCTCGAGGCACCAGCCCCCGACCTGGATGGCGAGCCGGCCGGCGATCTCGCTCATGGGGGTCAGAAGGGGCAGGGAGCCGTCGTCGAGTTCGATGGTTTCGTAACCGATGGCGGTGACCTTCTTGCGGAGAAGCTCGCGTGCGAGGCGCTCGTTGGCCGCGAGGTGGAGATAGGTGAAGACGACCAGGCCGGGGCGGAGAAAGCGGAACTCGGAAGGGAGCGGTTCTTTGACTTTCAGGACGAGCTCCGCCCGGGTCCAGACCTCGGCACGGGAGACGATTCGGGCGCCCGCTTTTCGGTACTCGGAGTCGGCCACCCCGCTCCTTTCCCCGGCTCCGCGTTCGACGAGCACGCGGTGTCCGTGGGCTACGAGCGCTGCGACGCCGCCCGGGGTGATGGCGACGCGGTTCTCGTCGGGTTTCGTTTCCCTGGGGACGCCGACAATCACGGGATGTCTCGGCAGCGCGACGGTCGCGAAGCCCGAATTGACCCTTCGTCGTCGTTTTCTCTAAACTGCGCGAACGAGGAGCGGCGTTGGCAACCGTTCGAGTCGGCCGAAAGCTCGCACACCCTCGGGCGAGGGTCAAGCTTCCCGACGGTCGGTCGTGGGCTCTCGGCGTGTGTCTGGCCCTGACTTTCTCGCCCGCGCAGGCGTTCTTCCCGCGTGGGGAACCGGCCCTCTACCGCATCGAGGGCCGTGTCGTCGAGCCGGGGAGTCCGGGGCCTCTCGTCGTACGGGTCGACACGGCTCGGGGCACGAGAAGCTGGGAGATCGTCGCCTACCGGCGACTCACGGCCGGGGACCCGTGGCTTCTCACCGACGAGGTCGGGGTCCGCCGGGTGGATTTCGTCCTGCGGGGCACGGGACCGTCGGTCGACGCGTTGAGCCAGGCTCCGCCCGGCACGGCGTTCGCGGGAACGTTTCTCTACGTCCAGGACGCCCGGGTGCTGCTCGCAGACGGCCGGACCCTGGTCGTGGGAAGGGAGAAGGACGGATGAAAAGCGTCGTGCGCGTCGCGAACGCCGGAGGTTACTGGGGAGACGACCCGCAGGCCCTCCGGCGGCAGCTCGAAGGGGGTCCTCTCGACTACGTGACGATGGACTTCCTCGCGGAGATCACGATGGTGATCCTCCAGCGCCAGCGCGCGGCCGACCCGGAGGCCGGCTTCGCGAGAGATTTCGTCTTCCAGCTCCGCGACTGCGTCCCGTTGCTCCGCGAGCGGCCGGTCACGCTCGTCGTGAACGCGGGGGGGATCCATCCGGCGGGCTGCGCCCGCGCCGTGGAACGCGTGCTCGCGGAAGCGGGTCTCGACTGGCCGATCGGCGTGGTCTACGGGGACGACATCCTCGGAAGCCTTCCCGAGTGGCACGCACGGGGGTACGACCTCTCGAACCTGGACGACGGGCGGCCCTTCTCCGAAATCGCGGGGAAAGTCGCCGCTGCCAACGCTTACCTCGGGGCGAAACCCGTGGTCGAAGCGCTGCGGCTCGGCGCACGCGTCGTCGTCACCGGCAGAACGACGGACGCGGCGCTCGTCCTCGCTCCTCTCGTCCACGAGTTCGGGTGGGCCTGGGACGAGTGGGACAAGCTCGCGGCCGGGACGATCGCCGGACACATCCTCGAGTGCGGTGCGCAGGCTACCGGGGGCAACCTCACGGACTGGCAGGAAATTCCGAGCATGCTCGACATGGGTTACCCGATCGCGGAGGTGTCGCCCGACGGAGAGTTCGTCGTCACGAAGCACCCGGGCACCGGCGGCGTCGTCAACAGGAAGTCCGTCACGGAGCAGCTCCTCTACGAGATCGCCGATCCGCGGGCGTACGCGACCCCGGACGTCACCGCGGACTTCACGTCGGTCGAGGTGCGGGAAGAGGGGCCGGACCGGGTCCGGGTTCGTTCGGCGCGGGGGGGGCCGCCTCCCCGGGAGCTGAAAGCTTCGATCGTCTACGAGGCCGGTTACAAGGCGGTGGGAAGCTGCCTTCTGAGCGGGCCCGACGTGCTCGCGAAAGCCAGGCGATTCGAAGAAATGCTCTGGCACAGGGTGGGCAGGGAGTTCGAGGACCTCAGGGCCGACGCCATCGGTTACGACGCTTGCTGGGGACCTGCCGCCCCGAAAGTCGAGCCCAACGAAATCGTCTTTCGCGCCGGCGTCCGGGATTCGGACCGAAAAAAAGTCCAGGCGTTCGCCCTCCAGTTCCTGGGATTCGGCTTGCAGCTACCGCCCGGCTTCGGGGTCCTGGAGGGACGGCCTTCGGTCCAGACGGCCTACGGCTTCTGGCCGGCACGGTTCCCTCGGGAGGGGGTGGAGCCCGTCGTGGAGATCCGGCAAGGGGGCTCCGTGCGGAAGCGGGTCGAGTGCCCGCTCCAGGACGTTCCCCGTGCGGAGTGGGGCGAGCTTCCCGTTCCCGAACCGCCGCCCCGGCGCTCCTTCTCGGGACCCGTGCGACGCGTTCGGCTCCGCGAGATCGCCTTCGCGAGGTCGGGGGACAAAGGGGACCGGGCGAACATCGGTGTCGTGGCGCGCTCGGCTGCGCTCTACGACTTCTTGCGGTCTTTTCTCTCCGCGGAACGGGTCGCCCTGCATTTCGGAGAACTGGTGCGTGGCGGCGTCGAGCGCTTCGAACTTCCCAACCTCCTCGCGTTGAACTTCGTCCTCGACCGTGCCCTCGGAGGAGGTGGGACGCTGTCCCTTCGCGTCGACCACCAGGGCAAGACTCTCGCGCAGGGTCTCCTCTCCATGGAAGTCGAGGTTCCGGAAGAACTCTTGCAAGAGCGGGGTGGGGCATGACGACGATCGAGGCCAGGCTCGAAGGTGGGGTGGGTCGCATCGTACTCGACCGCCCCGAGGTGGGAAACGCGCTCGACGGCACGATGGTCGGAGAGATCCTCTCGGTTCTCGACGAGTGGGAAAAAGACCGCTCGGTCCGTGCTCTCGTGCTGACGGGGCGCGGGAAGGTTTTTTCGGCGGGTGCGGACCTGCGGAACATGAAGGCCATGAAAGAGGCGACGCCCGAGGAGAACGCCCGGGAAGCGAGGGCCACGGCCCGGGTGTTTTCTCGCCTCTACCGCTTTCCGCGTCCCGTCGTGGCGCGGGTCAACGGTGCGGCAAGGGGCGGGGGTGTCGGGCTCGTTGCCGCTTGCGATCTCGCGGTGGCCGCCGATGCCGCGCACTTCGCGTTCACGGAGGTTCGGCTCGGAATCGTGCCTGCCATGATCTCTCCGTACGTGGTCCGGAAAATCGGCTTCGGAGCCGCGCGGCGGCTTTTTCTGACCGGCGAGACCTTCGATGCCGCGGCGGCGCGCAGTCTCGGGCTCGTCGACGAGGTCGTGCCGGCCGAGAAGCTCGACGAACGGGTCGAGGAGACGCTCCGCAACCTGCTTCTCGGTGCTCCCGGCGCGGCCGGGGCCGTCAAAGAGCTCCTCCGGGTGATCGACCCGACGGACTGGGAAGCCGTCGAAGAAAAGACGGCTCGGCTCCTCGCCGAGCTTCGCGTCGGCGACGAGGCGCAGGAAGGCATGGCGGCTTTTCTCGAAAAGCGGCGTCCGGCCTGGGCGCCAGGGTCGTGACGCCGTGTTGCGGCTCGAGACGCGCGTGCGCCCGGGAAGCGCGGAGTTCGAAGAAAACCGCAGGGTCATGGCCGAGCGGGTGGCGGAGCTGCGCCGCCGGCTCGAGCAGGTTCGTGCCATGGGCCCCGAAGAGGCGCGCAGGCGCCACGTGAGCCGGGGAAAACTTCTCGTACGGGACCGCATCGAGAGGCTTCTGGATCCCGATACCGCGTTTCTCGAACTCTCGCCGCTGGCGGCCTGGGGTATGTACGGGTTCGACGTTCCTGCGGCGGGGCTCGTCACGGGGATCGGCCGTGTCGCGGGGCGGGAGGTGGTCGTGCTCGCGAACGACGCGACGGTGAAAGGGGGCACGATGTTCCCCGTGACGGTGAAAAAACAGCTCCGGGCGCAGAAGATCGCGATGGAAAACCGGCTCCCCTGCGTCTACCTCGTCGACTCGGGCGGCGCCTACTTGCCGCTCCAGGCCGAGATCTTTCCCGACGAGAACCACGGCGGAAGGATTTTCTACAACCAGGCCGTCATGTCCGCGATGGGCATCCCGCAGGTCGCCGTCGTGATGGGCTCGAGCACGGCCGGGGGTGCCTACGTGCCCGCGATGTGCGACGAGAACATCATCGTCGAGCGGCAGGGCACCGTGTTTCTGGGCGGACCGCCCCTCGTCCGGGCGGCCACCGGCGAAGTCGTGAGTGCCGAGGAACTCGGCGGAGGCGACGTGCACACCCGGATTTCCGGCGTGTGCGACCACCTCGCCAGGGACGACGAGCACGCTCTCCTTCTCGCCCGGGAAGCCCTGGGCAACCTCCCCCCGCCCGAGCCCGTGCTCCGGCCCGACGCCTCGCCCGAACCTCCCGCGTACGACCCCGAGGAACTCTACGGCATCGTTCCGAGCGACCCCCGGAAACCTTTCGACGTACGGGAGGTGATCGCGAGAGTCGTCGACGGAAGCCGCTTCCACGAGTTCAAGGCGCTGTACGGGACGACGCTCGTGACCGGCTTCGCCCGGATCCACGGTTATCTCGTCGGCATCGTGGCGAACAACGGGGTTCTCTTCTCGGAAAGCAGCCTGAAAGGAACGCACTTCGTCGAGCTTTGCTGCCAGCGCCGCATCCCGCTCGTCTTTCTCCAGAACATCACCGGCTTCATGGTCGGCAAGCGCTACGAGCACGGTGGGATCACGAAAGACGGCTCCAAGATGGTGCACGCGGTCGCCAACGCGCAGGTTCCCAAGTTCACCGTCATCGTCGGTGCGTCGCACGGCGCGGGCAACTACAGCATGTGCGGGCGGGCGTACGGACCGCGCTTTCTCTTTCTCTGGCCGAACGCGCGCATTTCGGTCATGGGCGGGGAGCAGGCCGCGCAGACCTTGCTCGTGGTCAAGGAAGAGCAGGGGGCGAGGATGACGGAAGAAGAAAAGCGGCGGTTCGTCGAGCCCATCCTCGCCCAGTACGAGGCGGAGTCGAACGCCTACTACTCGACGGCGAGGATCTGGGACGACGGCATCCTGGACCCGGCCGAAACCCGCGACGTCCTGGGTCTCGCCCTGGCGGCGACGCGCTATGCGCCGATCCCCGAACCGAGGGTCGGCGTGTTCCGCATGTGAGGGTTCGGGTGTTCGGCGTGCGAGGGTTCAGTAGGTACCGCCCAGCTTGGAGTGGTCCCAACTCGCGACCCGCTCCGGGCGCACCCGCAGCACCACGCGCTTGCGGGCCCGCTCGCGCATGGCTTCCTCCACGCCGGGGGGCACCGATCCGCCGCCCTTTTCGTGGATCTTCGTCAGGACTCGCACGCAGAGGTCGAGATCCTCGAGGATTTCGGCCCGGCCGCGGATCATGAGGCCCTTCAGGGTGTCGTAGGTCCGGCCCGACTCCACGAGGAGAGCCACCTTCGGGTCGCGGCGGATGTTCATCACCTTCTGGGATTTCGCGTACGTGGTCATCAGCACCGCACCGTCCTCGACGCAGTACCACATGGCCACGGCGTGCGGGTATCCTCTCGGGTCGATCGTGCAGAGGACGATGGTTTGCTGGGTCTCGAGGAATTCTCTCTGTTCTTCCGGCGTGAGCCGGATCTGGTCTCGCCGTTTCATGTCCCGACGAGGCATAGTACGGGCCCTCGCGGCGCGCAATCCGCCCCCGGGGGATTGCGGCGGAGCGGGACACGGGAGCAAAAAAGGAGCCCGAACGGAAAAGGAGCATGCGCCGCGGCCTCTGGGCACTCGTTTTCGCGCTGCTGGCTTCGGCGAGCCATGCAGCCGACCCGGAAGCGGGCAAGGAGATCTACGCGAAGCGGTGCGCGTATTGTCACGGGGAGAGCGGGCGAGGGGACGGCCCTGCCGGCCGCCTCCTGGAGCCACCCCCCACGAATTTCGCGGATCCGGACTACTGGGCGCGGGCCGACGTCGCGAAGATGAAAGACGCCATCCGGAACGGAAGGCAAGGTACGGCCATGATGCCCTTCGCTCCCTCCTTGAGCGAAGAGGACATCGACAACCTCCTTTCCTACCTCAGAACGTTCGGGCGAGGGAACTGACCGGCTGCGGCGCGGCCGGGCACTCGGGCGGGACGAGGTCCCGGGCCTCCTCGCCCAGGACTTCGTACAGCAAGGCTCGCGCCTCGGCCGTTTCCTTGGGGCGTCCCAACCGTTCCGCCCAGAAAAGAGCCTCTTCGAGGACTTCGACCGCGCGGCGCCGGTTCCCCATGTCGATGTACGTCCGGGCGAGCTCGAGCCTCCCCCCCACGGCCTCCGGGTTGATGGCGACGGCCCGGCGGAGCGTTTTCTCGGCTTTCTTCAGGTTGCCCCCGAGGAGCCACGGGAGCTGCCGGTAGAGGCCGCCGCGCGCCACCAGCGCGTCGTAGTGCCGGGGATCGAGTGCCAGGCACTGTTCGAGCTCTTTCTGGAGACGGCGCAGCGCGAACGGGTTCGGCGTCGCGCCCTCGGAGAGAAGGCGGCGGCCCCGGTTGGCAAAAAGCGCCCAGTGCGCCTCGGCGCTCGCGGGGTCGAGCTTCACCGCCTTTTCCGCCAGTTCCTCGCCCTTTCGGTAAGCCCGCAGCTTGTCCTCCGCCGCCCCTGCGGCTTCGCCTTCCCGGAAAGATTCGACCGCTTCGCGCGCGAGGACGCGCGCACGGTCCTCGGAGGCGGCTCGGGCGGTGTCCTGAGCCCGGACCGATCTCGCCCCGAGGGCGGCGAGGAAAACGGCCAGGGCGAAGAGGAACCTCTTCACGGCGAGAGGGTGTTTTACCATCGTGCGGCCGGAGAGCAAAGATCGAACGTGCGTGGAAACGAAAAGGCGTCGTGACCGGGGAGCGCTAATCGCCATGTCGCGGCTGTCCGTGATCGTGCCCACTCTCGACGAGGAAGCGGTGATCGAGGAAACGCTCCGGAGCGCACGCCAGCCCGGCGTGGCCGAGATCCTCGTGGTCGACGGGGGAAGCCACGACCGGACCGTGGAGCGGGCGGCGCCGCTGGCCGACCGGGTCCTCTTCTCCCCGCGGGGCCGTGCCGTACAGATGAACGCCGGTGCCCGGGTCGCACGCGGAGACGTCCTCCTCTTCCTTCACGCCGACACACGCCTTCCCCCACGGTATCCCGAAGCGGTTTTTTCGGCTCTGGCGGACGAGAGGGTGTGCGGAGGACGGTTCGACCTCAGGCTCGAGCCCTCGAGTCCGCTCCTCGCGCTCACCGCGACCCTCATCAACCTTCGTTCCCGGGCGACCCGGGTCGCTACGGGCGACCAGGCTCTCTTCGTTCGCCGCTCCGTTTTCGAGGCACTGGGGGGCTACCCCGAATGGCCTCTGATGGAAGACCTGGCCCTTTCCCGGGCGATGAAGAGGGCGGGGCGCATCGCCTGCCTTCGAGCGAAGGTCGTGACGTCGTCGCGGCGGTGGCGGACCCAGGGGGTGCTCCGGACCATCGTGAGGATGTGGACGCTCCGGTTGCTTTTCTACGCCGGCGTTCCCCCGGAGCGCCTGGCACGACACTACCCCCACGCGAGGTAGGGCTTCACGCCTCTTTTTTCCGGTACGTCGCCTCGAAAATCGGCCGGCCCCGGGCGAGGGCTTTTCGTTCGTAGGCCGTCACCACGGGACGGGGACAGCGGTCGGAGACCCGCTCGAGTCGTCCGGTGGCCTCGAAGCTCGTGCAACCGAGCCGGAAAGTTTCCTCGACGTCGGTCGCGAAGTGGACGGTCCCCCCGCTCCGAAGCGCGCGGACGAGAAGAGACGCGAAGCGGGGCGTCGTGACCCGTCTCCGGTGGTGTCGGCGTTTCCACCACGGGTCGGGGAAGTAGAGGTGGAAAGCCGAGACCGACTCGGGTGGGATACAGTGTTCGAGGACGAAGAAGGCGTCGCCCTGCACGACGCGCACGTTGGGTCGTGGTTCGCGCTCGAGACGGCTCTCGATTCTCCGGACCCGAGAGGCCGATCGCTCGATCCCGACGTAGTTGCGGTCGGGACGGGCCGCGGCCGCCGCCAGCAGGAAGGTCCCGCGCTCGGGCCCGATCTCCACCTCGACCGGGTTCGAGTTCCCGAAGACCGCGTGCCAGAGTTCGTTCTCAGCGAAGGTGACGCCCCCCATCGACGGGAAGAACGACTCCGGTGACGTAGGGTGCAGCGGCGAGAAAAGAGACCGCTTCGGCGATGTCTCGTGGGGTTCCCGCCCGCCGGAGCAGCGTGGCCTCGGCCGCCTTCCGGAAGTCGTCGTCGGAAAGATTCTCGGCCGGGAGGATGGGCCCCGGAGCGACCGCGTTGACCCGGACGTTCGGGGCCAGGGCCAGGGCGAGGCCCCTCGTGAGCGAGATCACGGCGGCCTTGCTCGCGGAGTAGGGGACGAAGTCACGCCAGGGCCGCAGGCCCGCCACGTCGGCCAGAAACACGATGGCGCCGCCCCGCTCTCGCATTCGCAGTCCGACCTCTCGCGCACATCGAAACGCTCCCGCGGCGTTGACCTCGAACTGTTCTCTCCAATCTTCCTCGGTCGTGCTCTCGATGGGCGTGCGGCGGAAGACGGCGGCGTTCACGACGAGGATGTCGAGAGCCCCGAGTTCTCGCCATACGCGAGCGACGAGATCGCCCACCTCGTCCGGGTCGCGCACGTCGCAGCGCAGCGAGAGGGAACGCCGACCGAGCGAGCGCACGAGCGTTTCCGTTTCCCTCGCCTCGGATTCGGACCGAAGGTAGCTCAACGCGACATCGGCACCCTCCCGGGCGAGGCCGAGAACGATCTCGCGCCCGAGTCGACGCGCGCCTCCGGTGACCAGCGCGGTTCGTCCGGACAGTTTCATCCGTCGCCTCGCGCCACCCGGATCTCGACGTCGTCTTCGGGTTCCGAGGCGAGGAAAAAGGGTAGCGCAGCCTCGGCGACTTCCCGCGGTCGGAGGAACGCGGCCCGGTCCACGCGCCGATTCGCCGGAAGCAGTGCCGTGTCCACGTGAGCCGGAGCCAGAACACCGACGCGGATGCCGTGGGAGCCGAGTTCGCGGGCGAGGCAGCGGCTGAAGACGTGGAGGGCGGCTTTCGTCGCGAGGTAGACCGCCTCGCCGGGCCGCGGGTCGAACGCGAAGGCGGACCCCACGTTCAGGACCCAACCGCGGTTTCGGCGCTTCATTTCCGGCAGGAAGAAGAAGGTCAGGAACACGGCCGCTTCGAGGTTGAGCTCGAGCATCGCCCGAATGTCCTCTTCGCGGTGCCGGTCGAAAGGGGTCCGCCGGGGGGCCCAGCCGGCGTTGTTGACGAGGATGTCCACGTCCCCGACGACCCTCTTCGCTTCCGCGGGGAGCCGTGCGAGGAAGGCCGGATCGCGGAGATTTCCCGGCAGGGGGAAGACGTCCCCTTCGTGCCGCCGCGCTTCCTCGCGCAGGGTGCCGAGTTCGGGCTCGCTCCGCGCGACGGCCAGGACGCGTGCCCCGCGGGAGGCGAGGAGGAGCGCCAACGACCGGCCGATGCCGCGGCTCGCGCCCGTCACGACCGCCGTGCGGCCTGCGAGTTGTCGTACCGACACCGCATTGCTTTTAGCAGAGGGTGGTACTACGATCCACGCGCCTTTTTCGGGTCGCCCGAGCACAGCGAGAAAGGGGGAGAACACGATGCAAGCAGCCGTGCTCTACAACTTCAACGAGCCGCTCCGGGTGGAAGACGTCGAACTCCAGGAGCCGCGCGAAGGCGAGGTTCGCGTCCGGATGGCGGCCAGCGGTGTCTGCCACAGCGACCTCAGCATCCAGCGGGGGATTCTTCCCATGCCGCCGCCCGTGATCATCGGGCACGAGGGTGCCGGCGTGGTGGAAGCCGTCGGTCCCGGCGTCCACTCCGTCAAGGAAGGCGACCACGTGATCCTCACCTGGCTCTACAGTTGCGGCCGTTGCCGGGACTGCGGGCGGGGCCGCCCGCACCTCTGCGAGAAGGCGGCCATGGCCATCGTGCAGGGAGGGTCGTACGACGGAACCACGAGGTTCCGGGTGAAGGGGCAGGACATGCGACACTGGGTGGGTACGTTCGCGACCCACACGATCGTCCCGGAGGAGGCGGTGGTTCCCATTCGCAAGGACGTACCGCTCACGAGCGCCTGCCTGGTGGGATGCGGCGTCATGACGGGCGTGGGGGCGGCTCTCAACACGGCCAAGATCGAGCCCGGGGATCACGTCGCCGTGTTCGGCTGCGGAGGCGTGGGGCTCAACGTCATCCAGGGGGCCGCTCTCTGCGGTGCCGAGCGCATCGTCGCGGTCGATCTCGTCGAGAAGAAACTCCGCATGGCGCAGGAATTCGGCGCGACGCACACGGTGAACGCGAAGGAAAAGGACCCGGTCGAGCAGGTCAAGGCTCTCACGGACGGGAAAGGCGCGGAGTACGTCTTCGAGGTCATCGGGAACGCGAGCGTCATCCAGACGGCTTTCCAGTGCGTGCGCCGGGGCGGGAAGCTCGTGCTCGTCGGCGTGCCTCCGTTCACCGACCAGATCAGCTTTCCGGCGGTGTCCTTTCCGCTCGAAGAGAAGGCCGTCCTGGGTTCGTACTACGGTTCGCCTCGATTCCGTTACGACATGCCGCGCATTCTCGACCTCTACATGGCGGGCAAGCTCAAGCTCGACGAGCTGGTGAGCCGGAAACTGCCGCTGCGGGACATCAACGTGGCGTTCGACATCATGGAAAAGGGAGAGGTCGCTCGTAGCGTGATCGTGTACGAGTGATGGCCGTCGTCGTCCTCCGCTACGACCTGCGGCGGGCCCCGTTTTCTCCGGTATCCCACGAAGTCCTCTACCGCACCTGCCTCGAGCAGTGCGTGTGGGCGGACCGACTCGGGATTCCGACAGCGGTCGTCTCCGAACACCACGGCGTGGACGACGGCTACCTGCCTGCTCCCCTCACGATGGCTGCGGCGATCCTCGGAGCCACGGAGCGGATCGGCGTCAACGTGGCCGCGCTTCTCCTGCCGCTCCACGACCCCGTGCGCCTGGCCGAGCAAATGGCGGTCCTCCAGCTTCTCGGGCGTGGCCGCGTGAGCTACGTCCTCGGTCTCGGGTACAGACCCGAGGAGTTCGAAATGGCGGGGCTCGACCGGAGCCAGCGCGCCCGTCGTTTCGAGGATTGCTTCCGCGTTCTGCGAGCGTGCCTTCGGGGTGAGACGGTCGAGTGGCAGGGGCGGAAGGTTCGGGTCACTCCCGTACCGCCCGAACTTCCCCCGATGCTCGTCGGCGGCTCCACGCCCGCGGCCGCGCGGCGTGCGGCGCGGCTCGGCTGCGGTTTCTTCCCCGCGATCGGCGATCCCTCGCTGGCGGCGACCTACGAGGAGGAGTGCCGGAAGGTGGGGTTCTCGGGCGGCTTCGTCATGCTGCCCCGGGGTCCCGGATTCGTCCACGTGGCGGAGGACCCCGACGCCGCATGGGAGCGAGTCGGGCCCTACGCACTCTACGACGCGCGCTCGTATGCCGACTGGCAGACGCCCGACCAGCGGTCTTCGGTCTACGTGGACGCGAAATCCGTGGAGGACGTGCAGAGGAGCGGCGTCTACCGGATCCTCCGGCCCGAGGAGTGCGTCGAGCTCGCCAGGGAAACGGACCACGTGGTCCTGCATCCCCTGCTCGCCGGTATGCCCCCGGAGTGGGGCTGGGAGAGCTTGCGCCTTTTCGAAGAGAAGGTCTGGCCCGCGATCCGGGGCTGAGCGGCTCTCCCCGCCTCAGGGTGCCGAGAGTTCCCCGGGCACTTCTTCCCGTCCCGTCTCCACGCCGCGGGGGGAAAGCGTGTTCTCGGGCGGGGCGACGAGCATCTCCGCCGACCGAGCTTCCACGGCCGAGGGCTCCTCGGCGGGAGGAAAGTCCGGAACCGCCGGCACCGCGGCCCGGAGAGAGCCCGGGGCTTCGTTCTCGACCGGCTCCCGTTCGACTCCCTGCTCTTTTGTCGCACCGGCGCTCGCCCGGGCACGCTCGCGCAAGAGCTCCTGGAGCTCCTCGAGATCACCGAAGGTCTGCCCGATCCGCGCCCTCGGCGGCTCCCGGCTCGCTTTTTTCACCGATCCGGCCGATCCCACGCCCGGGGGTTCCCCGGCCGAAGCTTCCGAGAACGGTTCTCGCACGGGCCCGGAGCTCGCCTCGCTGAGCGGTCCCGACCGCATCGAGCCCGAGCTCGAGAAACGTACGGGACCGGAGCGCACCGGGCCGGCACTGCCCTCTCGCACCGAGCTGGCCGGCTCTCGCACAGAACGACCGCTGCGAACGCCCCCGACGGAATATTCGCGCAGCGGGCCGTCCTGAGCGGAGGCGAGGGTCGCCCAAAGGACGACGAAAGCCAGCCGAGAGAGCCTCAGCCGATCCGGCATACGCCGCTTGCGCGGGCGGCTCGCGCCACGGCCCGCCCCACGTGTCGGGCGACCTCCCGGTCCAGAGGATCCGGAAGGACCCGCTCCGGCGTCGGTTCGAGGACGTAGTCGGCGAGCGCTCGCGCCGCCTCGAGCTTCATCTCGTCGTTGACGACCGTGGCACCCGCGTCGAGCGCACCACGGAAGACGCCGGGGAAGGCGAGGACGTTGTTGATCTGGTTCGGAAAGTCGCTGCGACCGGTGCCCACCACGGCCGCCCCGGCTGCGAGCGCCGCTTCCGGCATGATTTCCGGGACCGGGTTCGCCATGGCGAACACGATGGGGTCGGGATTCATGTTCTGGATCATCGCGGGCGTGACGAGGTTGGCCTGCGAGAGGCCGATGAACACGTCGGCTCCCTCGAGTGCGGTCGCGAGCGAACCCTGCCTCTGCTCGACGTTCGTTTTTTCCGCGAGCTCGCGTTTGTAGGGGTTCAGGTCGTCCCGCCCCCGGTGGACGATACCCTTCGAGTCGCAGAGGACGAGATCTCCGACCGGCGGCAGATGCCCGGCCTCCCCGCACGAGAGGATGAGCTTGGCGCAGGCCAGCGCCGACGCTCCGCTACCGTTGAAGACGATGCGGCACCGCCGGAGGTCCTTTCCCGTGACGCGCAGCGCGTTGAGCAGGGCCGCGAGGACGACGATGGCCGTCCCGTGCTGGTCGTCGTGGAAGACCGGGATTCCGATTTCCTGGAGGTCGCGCTCGATTTCGAAGCAGCGGGGAGCGGAGATGTCCTCGAGGTTGATGCCGCCGAAAACCGGGGCGATGGAGCGGACCACCGAGACGATCTCTTTCGGGTCCTGCGTGTCGAGACAGATCGGGAAGGCGTCGATGTCCGCGAATTCCTTGAAGAGGACGGCCTTTCCCTCCATGACCGGGATCGCCGCTGCGGCACCGAGGTTGCCGATG
Source organism: Candidatus Binatia bacterium (assembly GCA_026004195.1). NCBI lineage: Bacteria > Candidatus Binatota > Binatia (SeqCode) > Binatia bacterium. The sequence goes on along the minus strand of BPIQ01000001.1, from coordinate 663,372 downwards.
CCCAGGATGGCCGAACCGTCCGAGACGACGGCCACCGTGTTCCGCTTGATCGTGAGCGTGTGGACCGACCGGGGGTCGCGTGCGATCTCGAGACAGACCTGCGCCACTCCCGGGGTGTACGCGATGGCGAGGTCGTAACGTGTGCGCAGGGGCACCTTGCTCGCCACGGCCAGCTTTCCGTGGAGCTGGCGGTGTAGTTCGAGCGAGGCGCGGTCGAGTTCGTCCATGGAGAGGCCTGGACCGACCGGAGACGCCCGGCGGCTAGAAGCCGACGACGAAAGAAACGCTGGTCGTCCCGCTCCCCCCGATGTTGAGCGTGGCCACGCGACGCGCACCCTCGACCTGGTACTCCCCGGCTTGCCCGGTGACCTGGAGGTAGGCGTCGAGGACCTGCCGCACGCCCGTCGCGCCGACCGGGTGGCCGCATCCGATCAGACCGCCACTCGGGTTGATCGGCATCTTGCCGCCGAGCTCGATCGTGCCGTCCTCGATGGCCTTCCAGGATTCGCCCGGTGCCGTGATGCCGAAGTGGTCGATGGCCATGTACTCGGAGGTCGTGAAGCAGTCGTGCGTCTCGATGGCGTCGACCGCCCACACGTCCGGTAGGCCCGCACGGCGGAAAGCGTCGAGGATGGCTTGCCGTGTGTGCGGCAGGACGTACGGGTTGTTCTTGCTTTCCTCGATCTTGGCCGAGAACTCGATCGGCGCCGTCCTGTGCCCCCAGCCCAGGATCCGCGGGATCTTCTCGAGCGCGAGCCCCCGGCGCTTCGCGTACTCGGCGGCGAACCGTTCCGAGGCGAGGAAAAGGGAGACGGCACCGTCGGTCACCTGCGAGCAGTCGGAAACCTTGATGCGGCCGCCGATCACGGTGTTGAACTTGCCGACGCAGCGTGCGTGGTCCTCGGTCATGTACCAGGTGCGGGTCTGGGCGTTCGGGTTGCGCTTGGCGTTGGAGTAGTTGACGGCGGAGATGCGGGCCAGGTGCTCGTCCTTGAGGCCGTAGCGCCGGTCGTACTCGTCGCCGAGTCGGCCGAAGAGCTTCGGGAACGGGAACTCGATCCCTTTCGCTTCGCGTTCGTACCAGGCGGCGGTTCCGAGAAAATCGCCGCCCCGGGCGGGATCGACCGTCTTCATCTGCTCGACGCCCACGACGAGCGAGCAGTCGTACCGGCCCGCTTCGATCTCCGCCGAGGCCGCGAGGATGGCGATGCTACCCGAGGCGCAAGCCGCCTCGTGGCGCGCCGTCGGGAGGCCGGAGAAGGCCGGATCCACGTCGACCAGAAACGCGCCGAGGTGCCCCTGCATCGTGTAGAGTTCGGCCGCGAAGTTGCCGACGTGGCCCACCTGGATGTCCCCGGGTTCGAGGCCCGTGGCCGCGAGTCCCTCCTCGACCGCTTCGCGGATCATCGCGACGATGTGCTTGTTTTCCTTTTTCCAGTTGCGTGCAAAGTCCGTCTGGTACCCCCCGAGGACGTAAACCGGTCTCGCCATCGTTCCTCCTCGTGTCGCCGGAATCTCGTCCGAAGCTACCACCTCGGGCGCCGCCGGGGCAAGCGCCGTCTTCAGCCGGCGAAAAACCGGCCGATGTTCCCGCTCCTCTCCTGGTAGAGCCTCTCTCCCGGACGGGCCTCGCGGAGCAGGGGCGGGACGGGCAGGCCGTAGCGATCGAGCAAATTCCAGGTCTCCCGGAGGCCGAGGAGGTCCACGAGGACCGTGGGAGGGGCCCAGTTGAATCCGAACGCCATGATCCGGTCCACGTCCCGAGCGTGGTCCACGACCTCGTCGGGTCCGACGCGGTGGAGAGCATAGCTCACGTAACCGAGAACGACCCGGTGCGCGAGTTCCGCCTCGGGACCCGTCGCCGAGGCGAACTCCCGCCAGGCGTCGCGGTATTTTCCGACGTGGTGCAGCTCTTTCATGCGTTCGACGAAGGGGATTTTTTCGACCCGCGGCTCGTGGTACTCGCCCGTGGACGGGTCCAGACAGAGTTCGACGCGGCGCCCGTCCTTCTGGACGCGCTTGTAGAAGCCGCCCCGGTCCGGCGTCTTGTTGCCGAGCCGCCCCTCGTCGACGAGCCGCGCCATGTAGTCGGGAAGCCGGAAGGCCTCGTGGGCTTCGTCCCGTACGAGCTCGTAGACGTTGTCCACGATCGCCTTGTGGACGTCCCACCCGACGAGGTCCACCGTGGCGAGCGGCGGCATCGCCCTGCCCGTGTGGGGTCCGATCAGGTAGTCGAGGAAGGCGACGCCGTGGCGGCCGGCGAGCTGGGCCACCTCGTTGAGGACCTTGAAACCGACCCGGTTCCCGCAAAAGGCCGGCTTGTCTCGGCAGACGACGACTTTCCGGCCGAACCGGCGCTCGAGCAGGGGGACGAGTTCGCGCACGAGCTCGGGATCCGTTCCGCCGTGGGGGATCACTTCCGTTCCGACGATGACGTTCGGCGGGTTGAAGAGGTGAATGCCGAGAAAGTGTCTCTGGAAGCTTTCGCTACGGCCGCTCGCCATGCGAGCGATGGAAAGTCCCGACGACACCGTCGCCACGACCGAATCGGGCCTCCGACAGGCGTCCACCCTCTCGAAGAAGAGACTTTTCAACTGCAGGTCCTCCGCCAGAGCCTCGAAGACGAGGTCCGCCGAGCCCACGGCCTTCTCGAAGTCCTCGTCGTAGCTCCCCACCTGCATGCGGTCGGCGATCCTCTCGGACTTCGCCAGGTTCTGCGCGACCCGCACCCCTTCGAGGGCACGATCCCGCGAGCGGGCGAGCAGGAAGACTTCGCAGCCACCCGCGGCGAAAACTTCCGCGCTCCCGGCCCCCATGGTTCCGTTGGCCCCGAGGATGGCCACCTTGCGAAGTTCCATGTGTACTCCTCCTTTTTCCGCCGCCGTCCCGTGTCGCGACCGAGGAGGCCGGCGGCAGCTTCCGGCGCTCTAGCTCCCTCTCGGCAGCCCGAGTACCTGCATGGCGATGATCCCCCGCAGAATTTCCGACGTGCCCGAGGCTATGGTGGCAGCGGGGGAATTGAGAAACGCCCGCTGCACCCACTGCTCGGGTGCCGGCCGCTCGCCGCCGGGCTCCGGCGTGCGGTAGAGAAGCCCCTCGGTTCCCAGGAGCTCCATGGCCGTTCGTGCCATCGCCTGCGTCAACTCCGACCAGTGGAGCTTGACGATCGACGCTTCGGGTCCGGGCATCTCCATCCTCAGGAGCCGGTTCAGGATCCTCTGGCACGTGTTGCGGAACGTCTCCACTCCGGTGTACAGGTCGGCCAGCGCTTGCCGAACGACGAGGTCTCCCGCCTTCCCGCGTTCCCTGGCGAGCTCGAGGAGCCGGTTCCGTGTCTTGGCGAGCAGGATCTGCATCTCGACCACGTACAGGATGCCCCGTTCGTTCTGCAGGGCCGAGGTCGCGACTTTCCAGCCCTTGTGCAGCTCGCCGAGAAGATTTTCCCGGGGCACCCGAACCTCGTCGAAAAAGATTTCGTTGAACTCCGCCTCGCCGCTCATTTGCCGGAGCGGGCGTACCGTGATGCCGGGGCTCCGCATGTCGACGAGGAGACAGGAAATCCCTTCTTTGCGGTGCGACTCGGGGTCCGTTCGACAGAGGAGCATGCACCAGTCGGCGTGGTGGGCGAGCGTGGTCCAGATCTTGTGTCCGGAGACCACGAAGACGTCGCCTTCCAGGACCGCTCGCGTACGCAGCGATGCCAGGTCCGATCCGGCCGAGGGTTCGGAAAAACCGAAGCACCAGAGATCCTCGGCCGTCAGGATCCGGCGGGCGAACCGGCGCTTCTGTTCCTCCGTGCCGTAGGCCAGCAGCGGCGGGCCCAGGATGCCGATGCCGAGACTTCCGATGATTTCGGGCGCGTCGGCACGCGCCATTTCCTGCGTGTAGACGATCTGCTCCGCGATCGAAGCTCCGCGCCCTCCGTACTCGGGCGGCCAGGTGATTCCGACCCAGCGGGCCTCGGCGAGTTTTTTTTGCCAGGCCCGCAACCGCACCACCCGTTCGTTTTCGGGGAGCAGGGCGGCCCGCTCCGGACGCAGGTCGTCGGGGATGTTGGCCTCGAGCCACCGCCGCAATTCCTCCCGGAATCGATCGAGGGACGTTCTTTCCACGGGTCCGTCACTCCTCGTGGCCGCCGGAGGGTGGCTCCGCTGCGCAGAGGATGCCGCAATCCAGGAAGAACCGGTCGCCCGTCCGAAGCCTCACCGCGTAGACGGGGGCGCTGCCGTCGGGTCCGATTTCCACGACGCGAATACCGCCGGTCGATATCTTTTCCTCCCCTTCGTCCGTGCGGTAGCGGTATCCTCGCGGATAGGCGTAAGCGGGAAAGAGGTCGGCTCCGGGGCGCACGTCGGAAAGTCGCACGGGCTTCTCTTCGGGGTCGAACACCACCTGCTCGGATCCCGCCCGAAAAAAGCGTCCGTTCTCGAGGGCGACCTTCCACACCGGCGCGGATTCCGCGACGAGTCGTATCTCGCCCACGAGGTGGAAGCGGAGCCTGCCGTTCGGTCCCCGCCCGAGGACGGGGACGGTCTTCCCGACGAGCTTGCCGACGGGCAGAGGGCCCTCCGGTGCCAGCAAGGGCGCGTCCGAAGCGAGCACACAAGGGCCTCTGGCCATGGCCCAAGCCCATAGCCGATCGCGCTCTTTCGGTCCACTCCCGGGCGTTGCGGGTTGCCCTGCCCTCTGGTGACGAGTATCATCGCCGCCGATGGCGGTCGGGTTCGCCCTGCTCGTCCTGCTCTGCGTTACGGTGGCGAACGCCCACATTTACGAGTGGCGGGACGCACAGGGCGTGAGGCACTACACGAATTCCGTCGAGGCGGTGCCCGAAGACCGCCGAGAGACGGTTCGACTCGTCGTCGAGGAAAAACCGCCGGGGAAACGCCCGGCTCCCGAAGCCGCGCACGAACCTCCCGCGCCGGGGCCCGTTCCGGCCGCGGCCGCGCCGCTCGACCCGGAGAGGATCGAGCGGGCCTACGTGCAGGGCTGGCTCGAGGGGCTTCTCGTGGCCGAGCGGCTGGCGGCGGAGACTCGCGGCGTCGACCTGCGGCTCCGGGTGTCGAACCTGGCGGTCGCGCCTCCTTCGCACGTGCCGGTCTTCGTCGAGCCCTTGGTCACGACTTCCTTCGACCGGGGGCGCTCCCGGCACTTGACGCTGCGCCTCCTCCTGCAGGAGCAGTTCGCCCTCGACAGGGAGGCGCCGTTCGTCTTCCGGGAGCGCTTTTTCCCGCCGCGCCACCATCCGGGAATCGCGCCGCACCTCCACCCGTTTCTCGCCCGCGGGTTGCCCCACGTCCGGCCTCCGCGGATCCGGGTCGTGACGCGTTGACGGGCGACGTATGGCGAGCCACGAACGGGTTCTCGACCGCGACGCGAGCGTCCTGGTCGTGGTCGACGTACAGGAGGCGTACCGGGGCAAGACACTGCGGCACGACCGGATGGAAAGGGGAGTGCGTATCCTCGTCGAGGCCGCCAGAACGCTCGGCATCCCCGTGCTCGCCACCGAGCAGTACCCGAAGGGTCTGGGGCCTCTCGTTCCCGAGATTCGCCGCGCCCTGCCCGAGGGCACGGAGCCCATCGCCAAGCTCTCCCTGAGCTGCTGTGGCGAGCCCCGGTTCGTCGAGGAGCTCCGCAAAACGGGCCGCAAGCAGGTGGTGGTCTGCGGCATCGAGGCGCACGCCTGCGTCAACCAGACCGTGCACGACCTGCTCGCTCGGGGTTACGCCGTGCACGTACCCTGCGACGCCATTTCCTCCCGTTTCGAGCACGACCTCCGGGCGGGATGGGAAAAGATGCTCGGGTCCGGAGCCGTGCCGAGCTCGGTCGAGATGGCGTGCTTCGAGTGGCTCCGGAGGGCCGGCACGCCCGAGTTCAAGGCCATCCAGGCATTGGTACGCTGAATCACGGCGGGGTAGGTGGTCCCGAGAGCGAGGACAGGACCACACCCGTCTCGTCGATGTAGAAGTAGCGCAGGCCGCTCTGCCTCGGGTGCCCGCGTCCCCACCAGCGCTCGGTCTCCTGGCTCGTGCTGTCGATGGAGAACGTGTAGGGAATGTTCGTGGGCACTCGCACGACGCCGAGGTCGGTCTGGAGCTGCTCGTCCGCGTCCGCATAGTGACCGAAGGTCTGCAGGTAGAGTTCCTGCGCGGGAACCCACGAGCGCATGTAGTGGATCGCCGCGGCTTCGTAGGCGCGCTTGCGATAATGGTCGTAGACCGACAGCGCGATGGTGAAGAGGATCGCCACCATCGTGAGGTTCACCATGAGCTCCACGATCGTGAACCCGCTTTGCGGATGTCCCTGTCTTTTCCTCGCGAGCATTCCGCCGCGGGGAGGGCATCAAATTTCGTGCCCTTTCCGCGGGACCGGTGCCGGGAGTTTTTCGCTCTCGGTCCGCCGTAAAATCAACGATCGGCGGCTCGCACGTTGCCCGCCGCGCGGACCCACGAGAGCCAGAGAAGCCCGACGCCGACCGAGAGCAGGCTCAGCCACTGCGCCAGAGTCCACCCCAGGAAGACGGCCGGGTTGCGGCGAACGAACTCGACGAGCCAGCGCAGGATTCCCGACCCGACCAGATACCACCCGAAAAGGGCACCGGCCGGCTCGCGGCCGCGCCGCCGCCGGAGCCAGAGGAACAGGAAAAACAGGCCCAGGGATTCGTAGATCGGGGTAGGATGGACCCGCTCGAACGTCGGCACGACTCCCCGAGGGTAGCTCATCGCCCAGGGGAGGTCCGACGGGACGCCGTAGTCTCCGTCGCCCGCGAGCTGGCAGCCGATTCGTCCTACGGCCTGTCCGAGAGGCAGGGCGAGTCCCGCTGCGTCGGCCACGGCGACGGGCGGCAGGCCGAGCCTCCGGACGGCGAAGAGGACGGCGAGCGTGCCCCCCAAAAGCCCTCCCTGCCAGACCCAGCCGCTTCCCGAGAGCAGGAAATTCCAGGGATCGGTCCGCACGACGTCCCACTCGGTGAACACCAGGAAGAGCCTCGCGCCCACGAGCCCTCCCACGTAGGCGTAGAGCACCAGGTCGTAGACGAGGCTCGGGTCGAGTCCGTGCCTGCGAAGTTCCCCGTAGCCCGCCCAGGTCGCCGCGGCGAATCCGAGGAACACGAAGACCCAGAAGCTCTCGACCTCGAACCCCCAAAGCCGGAAAAGCACCGGGGCCATGCGGCTCGACTATACCACGGCCGGAAGGTACAGAAACTCCGTCGCGCGCGAAGGATCGGAAGGGTGGAGCTTTTCGTCGACGACGCCCGCGGGCTCGAAGAGCTGGCCCGGCGGCTGCGACGCGAGCCGGCGATCGGCCTCGATACCGAGTTCGTCGGAGAACGAACCTACACGCCCGTGCTCGAGCTCGTGCAGGTCTCGACGCGCGAGGGCACGGCGGTCGTCGACTGTCGAGCCGTGGGAGATCCCGGCCCGCTTTTCGAGGTGCTGCACGATCCGAAGATCGAGAAGGTCCTGCACGCGGGGCAGCAGGACCTCGAGATCCTCTACCGGCTTTCGGGGAAAGTCCCCGCTCCCGTCTTCGACACCCAGATCGCGGCCGCGATGGTGGGCCTCGGTTACCAGCCGGGTTACGCTTCCCTGGTCGAGCGGTTGCTTCACACGCGGCTGGAGAAAACCGAAACCCTGACGGACTGGTCCCGCAGGCCTCTTTCGCCGGCGCAGCTCGCTTACGCTCACGCGGACGTGCGTTACCTTCTGCCGCTCAGGGAGAAACTTCTCGCGGAGCTCCGCGAGCTCGGCAGGGAAGAGTGGGTCCGCGAAGAGTTCGACGCTCTCGTCGATCGTTCGCTCCAGGCGCTGCCGCCGGCCGGGGAAGCGTACCTCCGGGTGCGAGGCCGCGGCGGGCTCAGGAAGCGGAACCTGGCGATTCTCCGCGAGCTCGCCGCGTGGCGCGAGGAGGAAGCCAGGAGGACGAACAAGCCGAGGCAGGCGATCCTGAGCGACGAAATCCTCGTGGAGATAGCCCGCCGGGCTCCGGAGAAGCCGGAGTCGCTCGGGCAATTCCGTCCTTCCCTCTCGCGGAGTCTTCGGCGCTACGCCAAGCCCGTCCTCGAGGCCGTCCGCCGGGGCGCGAGGCTTCCGGCCGAGGAGTGGCCCGCGGTCTCGGAGCCCGGCGAGATCCGCGTCCCGGGCGTGCTCGAGGTGCTGCAGGCGACGCTGCGGCTCTGCGCCTCGGAGGCGCGTGTCGCCCCGGCTCTGGTCGCCACGACGGCGGATCTCCGGAAGTTCCTCGAGTGCTTCGGGTCGGAGGCTTCGGCCGACGTCCCGCTGCTGCGCGGGTGGCGCTACGACGTGGCGGGCCGCAAGCTGCGGCGTCTCCTCGAAGGCAAAGCCGCGCTGCGGATCGATCCCAAGACGCTCCGTCTCCGGATCGAGGAGTGAAGCTCAGTTCCTTTCGCCGTCGTTCGCCTCGAAGAGGACGAGCTGGCGTACCCGCCCACGGTCCGTGAAGGCCACGGGGTAGTCGCCGGTAAAGCAGGCGGCGCAGAACCCTTCCTGCCGGTTTCCCGGGTCGAGGAACGCGTAGAGCCCTTCTTCGCTCAGGTACCCCAGGCTGTCGGCCCCGATGAAGCGCCGGATTTCCTCGATGGAGTGCGTGGAAGCGATGAGCTCTTCCCTGCTCGGCGTGTCGATGCCGTAGTAACAGGGGCCGATCGTCGGAGGCGAGCTCACCCGCATGTGCACCTCCTTGGCTCCGGCTCCGCGGAGCATGGTGACGAGTTTCTGGCAGGTCGTTCCCCGCACGATGGAATCGTCGACCACCACGACCCGCTTGCCCGAGAGGACGTCCGGTTGAGCGTTGAGCTTCACCCGGACCCCGAAGTGGCGGATGGACTGCCGCGGTTCGATGAACGTGCGGCCGACGTAGTGGTTTCGGATGAGCCCGAGTTCGAACGGGATGCCGGACTCCTGGGCGTAGCCGAGAGCCGCGGGAACGCCCGAATCGGGCACGGGAACGACCACGTCCGCCTCCACGGGTCGTTCTCGGGCGAGCTGTCGCCCGAGAGCCTTTCTCACCTCGTACACGTTGCGGCCGAACACGACGCTGTCCGGGCGTGCGAAGTACACGTACTCGAAAATGCACTGCCTCCGCCGGACGGGAGGAAACGGACGGAAAGAGCGGAGGCCCGAGCGGTCGACGAGGAGGATCTCGCCGGGGTCGATCTCGCGCACGTATTCCGCCCCGATCAGGTCGAGGGCGCAGGTCTCCGAGGCCAGGACGACGGCGTCCCCGATTTTCCCGAGGACGAGCGGGCGGAAACCGTAGGGGTCGCGGGCCGCGAGGAGTTCCCGCTCCGTCAGAAAGAGGAGCGAGTAGGCACCCCGGACCTGCGAGAGCGCGGTCGCCACCCGTTCCACCAGGTTCGCTCCCGGTGTCGAAGCGATCAGGTGGATGATGACCTCCGAGTCGACGGAAGACTGGAAGATCGAGCCCCGGCGTTCGAGCTCCTCTCGCAGCTCGATCGCGTTGACCAGGTTTCCGTTGTGAGCGACGGCGAGACCCCCGTGGGCATACTCGACCACCAGAGGCTGGGTGTTCTTGAGAATGGTCTTGCCCGCGGTCGAGTACCGGTTGTGGCCGATGGCGCTCGAGCCCACCAGTCGGCGGATGATCTGCTCGTTGAACACGTCGGCCACGAGTCCGAGACCCCGGTGGGAGATCAGGGCCTTTCCGTCCGAGGAGACGATTCCGGCGGCTTCCTGTCCCCGATGCTGCAGGGCGTAGAGGCCGAGATAGACGAGGTTGGCGGCCTCGGGGTGGCCGTAGACCCCGACGATCCCGCACTCTTCGCGAAATTTGTCGGGGCTCATGCCGGCTGCTCCAGCCGCCGCGGGAGCGCGCGGGTCCAAGCTCGGCGGAGCTCTTCGAGCGGGAGGTCGAGGAACTCCCCGATCACGAGCCGGCGGCCGCGGACCTCGCCGAGGACCGCGAGGGGCACTTCTGCCCGTTGTGCGATTTCCCGCAGTCGCGGGAGCGAGCGGCGGGGTAGGGAGAGAAGAAGCCGGGACTGGCTCTCTCCGAACAGCAGCGCGTCGGGGCGAATGTCCCCCTCCGGGTGCACGACGGCGCCGAGCCCCGGGCCGGGACCCCCGAGGCAGCACTCGGCGAGCGCGACCGCGAGACCCCCTTCGGCCAGGTCGTGGGCGGAATGCACGAGACCCTCCTCGATGGCCTGGAGGCAGAACGACTGGAGCCGCCTCTCGACTTCGAGGTCGATCCAGGGCGGATTGCCCGTCGTCTTCCCGTACCGGAGCGCGAGGTACTCGCTCCCGCCGAGCTCCTGACGGGTGAGACCCGCCAGGACGACGAGGTCCCCTTCCTTTTTGAAAGACAGTGTCGTGTGTCGGCGCACGTCCGCGAGAATACCGACCATCGCTACGACGGGTGTGGGCGGGATGGACCGGCCTCGGGTCTCATTGTAGAAGCTCACGTTCCCGCTCACAACAGGAGTCCCCAGCGCCTTGCAGGCGTCCCGCAGACCCCGGATGCTTTCCCGGAACTGCCAGAGGACTTCCGGTTTTTCCGGGTTCCCGAAGTTCAGGCAGTCCGTCACCGCCAGCGGAGTCGCCCCCGCGCAGACCACGTTCCTCGCGCTTTCCACGACGGCGATCATCGCGCCCAGGTAGGGGTCGAGCCGACAGTAGCGGCTGTTGCAGTCCACGCTCACCGCGAGCCCGCGCCGCGACCCCTTGATCCGCAGGACCGCGGCGTCGGACCCCGGGCGAACGACCGTGTTGCTGCCGACGATCGAATCGTACTGCTCGTAGATCCAGGCCTTCGACCCGAGGTTCGGAGAGTCGAGGAGGCGGAGAAGGACCTGCCCGTAGTCGCCCGGCAGCGGGAGGTCTTCGAGCCGGAGCTCGTCCTCCTCCGGGGAGGGCGGCGCCGCCGGGCGTTCGTAGACCGGAGCCCCGTGGACGAGCAGTTCGACCGGAACCCTGGCCACTTCCCTGCCTTTCCAGAGGGCGCGGAAGAGTCCGTCGTCCGTCACGGTCCCCACACGAGCCGCGTCCAGGTCCCACTTGCGGAAAACGCGGAACGCCTCGTCTTCCCGTCCTGCCCGGACGACCAGGAGCATCCGCTCCTGCGACTCCGAGAGCAGGATCTCGTAAGGGGTCATCCCTTCGGCTCGCAGCGGGACTCGGTCGAGGTCGAGCAGAATTCCCGTGCCGCCTCGCGCGGCCATTTCGGCCGCCGAGCTCGTGAGCCCCGCGGCACCCATGTCCTGGATCGCGACGATGGAGTCTCCCTCCATGAGCTCGAGGCAGGCCTCGAGAAGGAGCTTTTCCGTGAACGGGTCCCCTACCTGCACGGCGGGTTTTTTCTTTGCCTCGTCGCCGCGGAACTCCGCCGAAGCGAGGAGACTGGCCCCGTGGATCCCGTCGCGCCCCGTCTTGGCGCCGACGTAAAGGACGGGATTGCCGGGCCCTTGCGCCCGAGCGCGGAAAATCCGGTCTTTCCGGACGATCCCGAGCGTGAAGGCGTTGACCAGGATGTTCTGGTCGTACGCCTCGTCGAAGTAGGTCTCTCCCCCGACGGTCGGGACGCCGACGCAGTTGCCGTAGCCCCCGATGCCGGCGACGACCCCGCGGACGAGGTAGCGGGTCCGGGGATGGTCGAAGGAGCCGAAACGCAAGGAGTCGAGGATGGCCACGGGACGGGCACCCATCGTGAACACGTCGCGCAGGATTCCCCCGACGCCCGTCGCGGCGCCGTGGTACGGCTCGACGAAGGAGGGGTGGTTGTGGCTCTCGATCTTGAAAACGGCCGCGAGGCCGTCGCCGATGTCGACGGCTCCGGCGTTTTCCCCGGGCCCTTGGAGCACCTGGGGTCCTTCGGTCGGAAGCTCGCGGAGCCAGCGGCGCGAGCTCTTGTAGCTGCAGTGCTCGGACCAGAGGACGGAAAACATGCCGAGTTCGACGAAGTTGGGACGGCGGCCGAGCTTCTCGCAGATCCGGCCGTACTCGAACTCGGTGAGCCCGTGGTCGAGTGCGAGTTCGAGGGTCGTTTCGCCCTCGTGGTTCGGCGTGCGGCTTCCCATCGACGGGCCTCGCTTCACGGCGAGGAAACGGTCCGGCGGGGGAGCGGTTCGTGGAAGTGGGAGAGGACCGAGCGGAAGATCTTCAGGCCGTCTTCGCTGCCGAGGAGCGATTCCGTGGCGTGTTCGACGTGGGGCATGAGGCCCACGACGTTTCCCCTCTCGTTCGTCACTCCCGCGATGTTGTGCAGCGAGCCGTTGGGGTTCGCTTCCGGGGTGGGTCGACCCGCGGCGTCGACGTAGCGGAAGAGGACCCGGCCCTCGGCCTCGAGCCGCTCGAGCGTCGCCGGCGCCGCGACGTAACAGCCGGCCCCGTGCTTGACGGGCAGGCGGAGGACTTCTCCCGGCCGACAGAGTGCGGTGAAGGGGGAGTCCGACCGCTCGACGCGGACGTGGACGTCCCGGCAGACGAAGCGCAGAGATCGGTTTCGGACGAGGGCCCCCGGGAGAAGCCCGGCTTCGCAGGCGATCTGGAAACCGTTGCAGATGCCCAGCACGAGTCCGCCGTCCCGCGCGAACTCGACGACACTCTGCATGATGGGGGAAAACCGGGCCATGGCCCCGCAGCGCAGGTAATCTCCGTAGGAAAAGCCGCCCGGCAGGACGACGCAGTCCACCCCCCCGAGGGAGCGGTCCTTGTGCCAGAGCGACACGACGGGTGCCCCGAGAACCGTCTCGAGCGCGTACACGGCGTCGCGGTCGTCGTTCGATCCCGGAAACGTGACCACGCCCCAGCGCACGACTTCGCCCCTCAGACGATCTCGAACGAGTAGTCCTCGATCACCTCGTTCGCGAGCAGCTTCCGGCACATTTCGTCCACGCGGGACCGAGCCCGTTCTTCGTCCGTTTCCTCCAGCTCGAGGTCGATCCGCTTGCCGAGCCGGGCGCTCCGGACTTCCGTGAACCCGAGGGAGTGGAGCGACTCTTCGACGGCCTTTCCCTGCGGGTCGAGGATGTCCTCTCGGGGCATGACGTAGACGCGGACGCGCACGGGATCCGACCTCCCCTCAGCGCCGGCCCGTGGCACCGAAACCTGCCGAGCCCCTGGCCGTGGGCGCGAGCGCGTCGACTTCCGAGAGGACGGCGCGCGCCACGGGAGCGACGACGATCTGCGCGATCCGATCCCCCCGTCGGATGACGAACTCCCGTTCCCCGAGGTTCACGACGAGAATCTGCACTTCCCCTCGGTAGTCGCTGTCGATCGTTCCGGGGGAATTCAGCAGCGTGATGCCCGCTTCCCAGGCGAGACCGCTGCGGGGTCGGATCTGGGCTTCGTAGCCCTCGGGTACGTCGAGCGCGAGGCCCGTGGGCACGAGAGCCCGCTCGCCCGGACGGAGTTCGAGGGGTTCGGTGATCGCGGCGCACACGTCCATCCCGGCGGCACCGGGGCTCATGTAGCGGGGGAGGGGAAGGTCCCGGCACTCGGGCCGCACGCGTCGGACTCGCACCACCACGGGCTCGGTCATTTTCAAGCGGCGGTGAGGATATCGGGCTTGAGCTCGCGGCCCTCGAGGTCCCCGAGCAGTGTCACGGCGAGACGGTCGAGTACGACGTAGGACCGCGCGAAATCCAGCACGTCCTCGGACGAGACCGCTTCCACGCACGCCGCAACTTCGGACGGGGGGATGTCCCGCCCGTGGTAGATCTCGTTTCTCGCGATCCTGTGCATGTGGTGCTCGCTGGTCTCGAGGGCGAGAAAGAGGTTGCCCTTGAGCTGGTTCTTGGCGCGTTCGAGCTCGTCGTCGGGAACTTTCTCCGTGGCCAGTCGCAAGAGCTCGTCGCGCGTGACGGCGATCACTTCTTCGACCCACTCGGGGCTCGTCGCCACGTAGATCCCGAGATAGCCGCAGTCGGAGTAGGAGGACAGGAAGGAATACACCGAATAGGCCCGGCCTCTGCGCTCGCGAATTTCCTGGAAGAGCCGGGAGCTCATGCCACCGCCGAGCACGGTGTTGAGCACGTAGCCGGCGAAGCGATCCGGTGCGGCTTGGGCGACCGCGGGGAGGCCCATGCAGATGTGGACTTGTTCGAGCGAGCGCGGCACGACGGAAATGCCGGACTTCGGTTCCGGGGGGAAGACCGGGGGAATCTGCGAACGCCCGTCCAGGGCGCCGAAGACCCGTTCCGCCCAGTCGTGGAAGCGGTCGTGTTCGACCCGACCCGCCGCCACGAGAAGAACCCGGTCGGGGCGGTAGCGGGCTTCGAAGAAACGGAGGAAGTCCTCGCGGCCGAGCCGCCGGATGGTCTCGACGCTGCCGCAGATGGGCCAGCCGAGAGGGTGGTCGGGCCAGAACCGGAGGTTGAAGAGGTCGTGCACGTAGTCGTCGGGCGTGTCCTCGTTCTGCAGGATCTCCTGGATCACGACGCTTCGCTCGCGGTCGATTTCTTCGGGAGGGAACGTGGAGTGACAGAAGATGTCCGCCAGAAGATCCTGCGCGACGGGAAGGTGCTCGCCGAGGACTTTGGCGTAGTAACAGGTGTACTCTTTCCCCGTGAAGGCGTTCAGGATGCCTCCTACCGCGTCGATTTCCTGGGCGATTTGCCTCGCGGTTCTCCGCTCCGTGCCTTTGAAGATCAGGTGTTCGAGAAAGTGGGAGATCCCTCCCTGTTCTCGCTCCTCGAAACGGGAGCCGTTCCGAACCCAGATCCCCAGGGTGACCGAGGGGGAGTTCGGGATGGAGTGGGTGAGGACCCGGATTCCGTTCGACAGCGTCGAGCGGCGCGTCATCAGGAAGGCCTCGCCGGGTTTCCGCCTCCCGCGCGGGGCCTCTGTTTGTTCTTGTCGCCGCCCTTTTCGAGCTCTGCCATCGCTTCCTTGCGGCTCAAACGGATCTTTCCGGAACGGTCGACCTCGAGTACTTTCACCATCACCTCGTCCCCTTCGCGCAGCACGTCCGTGACCCGGTGCACCCTTCCCGGCCCGATTTGCGAGATGTGCAAGAGCCCGTCGGTTCCCGGTAGAATTTCCACGAAAGCGCCGAAGTCCACGATCCGGCGCACCTTTCCCTTGTAGATCTTCCCGACTTCGACCTCCGCCACGATCGCCTGGATCTGGTCGATCGCCCGCCGCATGGCCTCCTGGTTGGTGGAAGCGACCACGACCGTCCCGTCGTCTTCGATGTCGATCTTGCAGCCCGTGTCTTCCACGATGGCGCGGATCACCTTGCCTCCCGGCCCGATGACGTCCCGGATTTTCTCCGGCTTGATGTGGAACGTCACGATCCGCGGCGCGTGGACGGAAATGTCCTTTCTCGGCTCGGCAATGGCCCGCCGCATGATTTCGAGGATCTGAAGGCGCCCCTCCCTGGCCTGCTCGAGGGCGCGCCGCATGACCTCCCGGTCGACCGAGGGAATTTTGATGTCCATCTGCAGGGCCGTCACACCGTCGGCGGTACCCGCGACCTTGAAGTCCATGTCGCCGAGGTGGTCCTCGTCTCCGAGGATGTCGGAAAGGATTCGCACCTCTTCCCCTTCCTGGATCAGTCCCATGGCGATCCCCGCCACGGGGGCGGAAATCGGCACCCCCGCGTCCATGAGCGCGAGGCTCCCCCCGCACACGGTCGCCATCGAAGAGGAGCCGTTCGATTCGAGGATCTCGGAGACGATCCGGATCGTGTACGGAAACTCTTCTTCGGCCGGAAGAACCGGGGAGAGGGCCCGTTCCGCCAGCGCGCCGTGGCCGACTTCCCGCCGACCGGGGCTGCGCAGGAAACGGATTTCCCCGACGCTGAACGGCGGGAAGTTGTAGTGGAGCATGAACTTCTTGTACTGCTCGCCGAGCAGGGCGTCGATTTTCTGCTCGTCCGAGGAAGTACCGAGCGTCGTGACGACGAGCGCCTGGGTTTCTCCCCGCGTGAAAAGGGCGGAGCCGTGGGTGCGTGGGAGAACTTCGACCTCGCAAGAGATGTCGCGCAGTTCGGCCAGCCCGCGGCCGTCCACCCGCCGGTTCTCCTGGACGATCATCTGCCGCACGCGCTCCCGCACGGCATCCTCGAAGGCGTCGGCGAGTTCCTTCTCGCGACCGGCGAAACCCTCGGCAGCGAGGGTCGCCACCGTCTCCTCTTTCGCCTGCTCGAGGGCATCGGCACGTTGCTGTTTGGCCGGTTCCTGGAGTGCCGCCTCGATTTTCGGGGAGGCGAACTCCCGGACCCGGCGTCGGAGTTCTTCGTCCCGAGCGGGAGGCTCGAACTCGCGTTTCGGCTTTCCCGCGGTCTCCCGGAGGTCTTCCTGCAGAGAGAGCAAGGGTTGCAGGGCTTCGTGCCCGAAGTAGAGGGCGTCGAGCATCGCCTCCTCGGGGACGAAGCGGGCGCCCGCCTCGACCATCACGATCCCCTGACGGGTGCCGGCGAGCACGAGGTTCAGGTCCGACCGCTCGAGCTGCTCGGTCGTGGGGTTGATCACGAACCGGCCGTCGAGCCGCCCGACCCGTACGGCACCGATGGGACCGAGAAACGGAATGTCGGAGACGTGCAGCGCCGTGGAAGCAGCCAGAAGCGCCACGACGTCCGGGTCGTTTTCCCGGTCGAACGACAGCACCGTGGCGATGACCTGGGTCTCGCAGGCGTAACCGGGCGGGAAAAGGGGGCGAATGGGTCTGTCGATCAAGCGGGAAGTGAGGATTTCTTTTTCGGAAGGCCGACCTTCTCGCTTGAAAAAGCCGCCGGGGATCTTTCCCGCTGCGAAGGTGCGTTCGAGGTAGTCGACCGTCAGGGGGAAGAAGTCGATTCCCTCGCGCCCCTGGTAGGCCGACACGGCGGTGGCGAGGACGACGGTCTCGCCGTAGCGAACCAGCGCGGACCCGTGAGCTTGCTTGGCGAGGCGGCCCGTTTCGATCGAGAGCGGTCGCCCGTGGAACTCGGTTTCGACTTTGCGGTACATCGTGGCCTCCCTGGAGCGGTTGAAGGGCCCGCAGGACGGGGAGGGTGGTGCGAGAGGCCTACTTGCGGAGGCCCAAGCGCTCGATCAGGGCCTTGTAGCGTTCGTTGTCCCGACGCTTGAGGTACTCGAGCAAGCGCCGCCTTTGACCGACCAGCTTCAAGAGCCCTCTACGGGAATGGTGGTCTTTTTTGTGCGTCTTGAAGTGCTCGGTAAGGTACTCGATTCGGGCGGTCAACAGAGCCACCTGAACTTCCGGAGACCCGGTATCCTTCGGAGCCCGCCCGTACGCCTCGACCAACTCCCGCTTCTGCTGCGGAAGTAATGCCATAAACCTCCAACCTTCTCGTTTCTCGCCGGCTTGGTACCACAGGGGGGCGCCAATGTAAAGCTGGAGCACCCCTAGGCTCCTGCGGGCCGTGACGGAAAAACTCTCGCGTAGGTCCAGTTCCCCCTGGCGTCCGCTCGCAGGACGGCCACGAGCCTCCCCTCGGGGTCGACGAGCTTGGCCAGCGAATCCGGGCCCGGGGGCCGGGGAAGGCCGAGAAGTACGGAAACCTGGCCCTGCCTGGCCCGTCGGGCGGGTTCTTGCGCGAGGTGCCACTCCGGTAGGCCCTCGAGGGCTTCCCGCAGTCCGACCATCCGTTCTCTGGCTTCGTCCGCGGCGAAGGGAAAGGCCAGGGCTCGCTCGATCCGGAATGGTCCGAAGCGCAGCCGTCGGAGCTTTTCCAGGACTCCCACGGTCCCGAGAGCCCGGGCGATTTCCTCGGCCAGGACCCGGACGTAGGTTCCTTTCGAGCACACGACGCGGAAAGCGAGCCGATCGGGTCCGTCCGGTTCGAGGCCGAGTTCGAAGATTTCCACCGGTCGAGCCTCTCTCCGGACTTCGATGCCACGGCGCGCGAGCTTGTAGAGGGGGACACCCTCCCGTTTGATCGCGGAATGCATCGGCGGAACCTGGAGCCGCTTGCCCTCGAACTGCGCGGCCACCCGCCGACACTCCGAGGCGTCGATCGGCGGGACCGGGGCCTCTTCGACCACCTGGCCCGCCAGGTCGCCGGTGTCCGTTCGCTTCCCGAGTCGGATTTTCCCCTCGTATTCCTTCTCGGCCCCGACGAGAAACTGCGACACTTTCGTCCCTTCGCCGACGCAGAGCGGTAGGACCCCGGTGGCGAGCGGATCGAGCGTCCCGAGGTGCCCGACTTTCGTCCGCAAGAGTTTCTGCGCCTCCCGGACGACGGCCGCCGAGGTGGGGCCTTCCGGCTTGTCCACGACGAGGATTCCGTCCACCGGACCCCCTCACTCCTCTTCGTCGCGAGGGTGCCCTCGCAGGAGCCTCGCCACGTGCTCGGCCTCGGTGGGCCTCGGGTCGAACCGGAACACGATCTCGGGTGCGAAACGCAGCCGAAGCCGTCTACCGACTTCGCGGCGCAGGAAGGGTGCCGCGCTCTCGAGCCCCTCGAGCGAGCGGCGGCGCGCCTCTTCGTCTCCCAGGACGCTGAAATAGACGCGCGCGTGCCGGAGGTCGTCGCTCATGCGGACCTCGGTCAGGGTCACGAACCCGATTCGCGGGTCCTTGGCCTCTTTCAACAGGATTTCGGCCAGCGCCGACCGGACCGCGTCCGCGACGCGGTCGGCTCTTCGCGCTCCCATGGTGTCGCACACGCCTTCTCAGCAGTGGACGAATTCGATCTCTTGGGGTCCGAGCTCCGCGAGGTGGAGCGAATCGATGAACGTGCACACTTCCCGGAGCGACGCATCGACGTGCCCGACCTCCGTGCCCACCGCGCTGATGCCCAGCACGGCCCTTTGCCAGAGGTCGTGGGCGTCGCATTCCGCGATGGAGACGTTGAACTTGTTGCCCACCCGCGCCTTGATTTTCTTGAGGACACCCCGCTTGCCTTTCAGGGAGTGGTTCTCGGGAAGGTAGAGGGTGAGCTTCAAGATGCCCACCACCATGCGGTTCCTCTCCGGGCTCTCAGGCGTGACCTTCGGCTCCGACGCTCCGCGGACTCGGCGCTCCGAGCCGCCGGACGACGCGCTCGGTTTCGTAGGTCTCGATCACGTCCCCCACCTTGATGTCCGAGTAGTTCTCGAGTCCGATCCCGCACTCGAGCCCCGAGGCCACCTCCCTCACGTCGTCCTTGAACCGGCGGAGGCTCGCGATCCGACCCTCGTACACGACCACGTGGTCGCGGACGAGCCGGGCAGCGGACCCTCGGGAAATCTTTCCTTCGACGACGACCGAGCCCGCGACAGCCCCGAAGTTCGCCACGTGGAAAACCTGCCGGACTTCGGCCTTCCCGGTGACCTTTTCGCGGACCAGCGGCTCGAGCAGCCCCTCCATGGCCGCGCGGACGTCGTTCAGGACGTCGTAGATGACGTTGTAGAGGCGAATCTGGACCCCCTCTCGCTCCGCCACGGCACTCGCCTTGGATTCGGGTCTCACGTGGAAGCCCACGATGATGGCATCCGAAGCGGTGGCCAGGAGCACGTCGCTTTCCGAAATGCCGCCGACGGACGCGTGGATCACGTTGAGGCGGACCTCGTCGGTCGACAGCCGCCGCAGGGCTTCGGTCAGGGCCTCGACGGAGCCCTGCACGTCCGCTTTCACGATGACGCGCAGTTCTTTCACGTTTCCTTCCTGGATCCTCTGGTACAGATCCTCGAGGGACACGCGGCTCGTCTTGGCGAGCTCCGCTTCTCGCTGTTTCGTCTTGCGGTGCTCGGCCACCTGCCGGGCCGTCGCCTCGTCGGCCACGACGACGAAGGCCGTGCCCGCTTCCGGTACCGACTGCAGCCCGAGAATCTCCACGGGCATGGACGGACCCGCTCGGTCGACCCGCTGCCCCCTGTCGTCCATCATGGCCCGTACCTTGCCGTACGTCGTACCGCAGACGAACGGGTCCCCGACTTTGAGGGTTCCCTCCTGTACGAGCACGGTCGCCACCGGGCCGCGCCCCCTGTCGAGTCGGGCCTCGATGATCGTGCCCCGGGCGAGCTTGTCCGGGTTGGCCCGCAGGTCCAGGATTTCCGCCTGCAGGAGCAACATCTCGAGCAGCGTGGAGAGGCCTTCCCCTGTCTTGGCGGAGACGGGTACGCAGATCGTGTCCCCTCCCCACTCTTCGGGGACGAGACCGTGGTTCGCGAGCTCCTGCTTGACCCGCTCGGGGTTGGCGTCCGGTTTGTCGATCTTGTTGATCGCGACCAGTATGGGAACGTCGGCTGCCCGGGCGTGGTTGATCGCTTCCACGGTCTGCGGCATCACACCGTCGTCGGCCGCGACGACGAGCACCACGATGTCGGTGACCTTGGCCCCCCTGGCCCGCATCGAGGTGAACGCTTCGTGCCCCGGGGTGTCGAGGAAGGTCACTTGCTTGCCGTCGATGCGGACCTGGTACGCGCCGATGTGCTGCGTGATCCCGCCGGCTTCCTCCGCCGTCACGTTCGTTTTGCGAATCGCGTCGAGAAGCGAGGTCTTGCCGTGGTCGACGTGGCCCATCACGGTCACGACCGGAGGTCGCGGGAGCCGCGCCTCTTCCGGTTGCGCCTCGTGGGCCTCCTCGATGACCTGCTCGGCATCGAAGGCGACGTTCTCCACGGTGTAGTCGAATTCGGAGGCGACGAGCGCTGCGGTGTCGGCGTCGAGGACCTGGTTGATCGTGGCCATCATGCCGTTTTCCATGAGCTTCTTGATGACTTCCGCCGCCTTGACGCCCATGGCCTTGGCGAGCTCTCCGACGGTGATGACCTCGCTGATCCGCACGACGCGCTTGCTGGCCTTCGGGACGGTGATCTCGGGTTTCTTCTGTTCCTTTCCGGGCTGCGCTTTCTTTTTGTGAGGTCGTTTGGTGGGCCGATATTCTCGGTCCTGGAAGTCCGCGAGAAGGTCCTTCTTGACGACCCGCTTCTTCTTCTTGCGAGGTGCTTCGTCTTCGAGTTCGAGTGGCGTAGGAGCCGGAGGCGTGGTCGTTCTCTTCTGTGCCCATGCCCGGTCGCCGGCGTGCTCGGGCGAGGTCTTTTTCAGGTCGACGCGGCCGAGGACCCGCGGTCTCTGGATGTCCTCGGAGAGCAGGGGAGGTTCCTGCGGGCTCGGCGGCGGGACCTCTTCCGCCTCGCGGGCCTCGACTGCCGGTGGGGGAGCGGTTTCGGCCGCCGGGGTCACGGGAGGAGGCTCGGGAGCCGGTGGGGGTGGCACGGGCGGCGTGATCTCGGGGACGGTGGTCTCGAACGGGGCGGGAGTCGGTGGCGCGACGACCCCGGTGGGTGCCGGCTCCGCGGGTGGAGGTGCGACGGGAGGCGGAGTGGGCTCGAGGTTCTGCGCAGCGCGCCTGCGGATCACGTTGGGGCGGACACGCCGCTCGACGACGGTTTGCGAGCCGTCTCGCACGACCCGCTCGTTGCCGACGACGGACTCCGGTTTCAGCCCGAGACCGAGCTCGGCACGCACCCGGTCCGCCTCTTCCTCGCTCATCGCGCTCTGGGCTTTCCGGGTACCGAATCCGTGTTTCTGGAGCGCCGAGATGATGTCGCGGCTTTCGACACCCCAGTCCCGCGCCCACTCGCTGATTCGCTTTCGAGCCATGACCGCTTACCTCGAAAGGCGGAGGAGTTCCTCGATCAGGGCTTGCCGCTGCCCCCTGTCGACCGTACGCCGGAGGGAGCGAAGCTTGGGCTTGCGAGAGAGAAAGGCCTGCCAACACTCGGGGTTCCGGTGGAGGTAGGCTCCCCGGCCGCACCCGGAGCTCGGGACGAGGCGTCCCTCGACCGCGGTGAAGCGGAGAAGCTCCGACTTGGGGCTTTTTTTCCCACAACCCACGCAGGTTCGGATCGGCACGTGGACTCCCACTTCTCCACTCTCTACTTTTCTTCGCCCCCGGCCGTGGCCTCCAGCACCGGAGGCTCGCTCGGCGCGGGTTCGATCGTCGGGCCCGCGGAGAGCTGCGTGTCGTCCGGTGGCGGCGCGGTTCCCTCGGGTTCGGTGGACGCTTTCTCGGCCTCGGCTTCCAGGCGGGCCTTTTCCTCGACGTGAGCCCTCGCGGCCCGCAGGAGCTCTCTTGCCCTTTCCGGGCCGATGCCCTCGATTTCGGCGAGTGCCCGCTCGTCGGAGTGAGCGAGTTCCTCGGCGGACTTGAAGCCGTTCTGCACGAGGAGGTCGGCCAGAGCTTCGTCCATGCCCGGCACTTCCATCAAAGAAAGCCTGGCTGCTCTGAGTTCGGCCTCGACTTCCGACTCGCTGCGGACGTCGAGCTTCCAGCCCGTCAGCCGAGAAGCGAGTCGTACGTTCTGCCCTTTTTTGCCGATGGCGAGAGAAAGCTGGTCGTCGGGGACGATCACTTCCATCGAGTGCTCGTCCTCGTCGATCACGATGCGCGATACTTTTGCCGGCGCGAGAGCTCGGCAGACGAATTCCACCGGATCCGGGCTCCAGGGGACGATGTCGATCTTTTCGCCCCGGAGCTCCTGCACGACCGCTTGCACGCGGGTTCCCTTCATTCCGACGCAGGCCCCGACGGGGTCGACGTCCTTGTCGTGGGACACCACGGCGATCTTCGCGCGGCTCCCGGGTTCCCGGGCGGCCGCTTTGATTTCGACGATGCCTTCGTAGATCTCGGGGACTTCCTGCTCGAAGAGTTTGACGAGGAAACCGGGGTGGGTGCGGGAAAGGATGACCTGGGGCCCCTTCGTGTTGGGATCCACGTCCAGAATGTAGGCCCGGATGCGATCGCCCTGGCGATAGCGTTCGCGCGGGATCTGTTCTCTTTCCGGTAGGATGGCGTCCGTGCGCCCGAGGTTGACGATGATGTTCTTTTTCTCGAAGCGCTGAACGATCCCGGAGTGGGTGAGCTCCCCGATCCGGTCCTTGAACTCGTTGTAGATGATTTCCCGTTCGGCGGCCCGCAGGCGCTGGATCAGGTCTTGCTTGGCGGCCTGCGCCGCGATGCGGCTGTATCGCTGGTCGAGCTTTTCGAGAAGTTCGTCGCCGATCTGGGCTTCGGGGTCGAGCTGTGCTCTGGCGGCCTCGAGCGAGATCTCTTTGGCCGGGTCGGTGACGTGTTCGACGACCTTCAGGATCTTGAAAAGCTCCACTTCCCCGAGGTCGGCGTTGTAATGGGCCTCGATACGACTCTCCATGCCCATCACCTTCCGCGCGGCGGCTTCCATGGCCTCTTCCACCGCCTTGATGACCACCTCCCGGTCCATCCGCTTTTCCTTGCTGACCTGTTCGATGACGCGGCTCAGCTCGGGTTGCATAGTGCCTCCTTAACGCCGCCGACTGGCGAAGGGCTCGCCCACGAAATCGTGTTCGTAGTTGGCCTGCGCAATCTCCGCGAACGGAAACACTTCTTCGTGTCCTTCGACGGTCACAACGATACCATCGTCTTCGACGGCCCTCAAAAGACCGACGAAATTTCGTCGCCCCGAGATCGGCCGAT
Source organism: Candidatus Binatia bacterium (assembly GCA_026004195.1). Taxonomy (NCBI): domain Bacteria; phylum Candidatus Binatota; class Binatia (SeqCode); species Binatia bacterium. Next base: position 640,008 of record BPIQ01000001.1, on the reverse strand, counting down.
ACGTTCTGACGCGAATACGGCGTCCCAGGTAGCGCCGGAAGTGGTCGGGGCGGCGTAACCGGCGGTTGATCCCCGGAGACGAGACTTCGAGGGTGTACGGCCCGGGGATCGGGTCGTGAACGTCGAGGATGTCGCTCAGGTAGCGGCTGACCGTCGACAAGGTGTCGAGGTCGATCGTGCCCGGGCCTCCCTGGCGGTCGAGAAAGATCCGGAGTGTCGACCCTCGAGCACCCCTGCGAAGCTCGATGTCGACGACTTCGAGACCCTCTGCGGCTGCGACGGGCTCCACGAGCCCCCAAATCCGTTGGATCGTCGCCATGGATTCCATCGTGTCATGCCCGAAATAAAAAAGTGGGCTCTCGGCCCACTTGTTGCGGCCAGTTCAACGGTGTTTGGTACCACAGCGCAGCGCGCCCTGCAAGCTACCCCGAAAAGCCGGGCCTTACTCGGTGCGGTCGTGAAGCGTCAGGACGCGGAGGATCTGGTAAACTTTCTTGCCCCGTGGGGTTTGAACCGTGACTTCGTCCCCCTCCGAGCGGTGGAGAAGCGCTTTTCCGAGGGGCGATTGTAAGGAAATCTTTCCCGCCCCGGCGTCCACCTCCTCGGGAAAAACGATCTCGTAGGTGGCCTGTGCCCCTGTGTCGACGTCTTCCACCGTGACGAAGCTTCCGTAACCCACGACGTCGCGCGGAACCGAAGACGTGTTGTAGAGGGAGAGCTGGCGGATTCGAGCCTGGAGCTGGGCGATGCGAGCCGTGAGGAACCCCTGCCGCTCCTTGCACGCTTCGTACTCCGCGTTCTCGCTCAAGTCTCCGTGAGCCCGGGCGGCTTCGAGCTCCTTCGGGAGTTTTTTGGTGAGCTCTTCTTGCAACTCGGCAAGTTCTTTTTTCAGCTTCGTGACGATCGGCAGTTCCGTGCTCGAACCGGGCATGGGAACGGAGTCCTCCTTCCTTCGGGGAGTTCGGCCTCGATCACCTGCCCGCCACGCCCCGAGACGGAGGCCGGGGGCAGGGGAGGCACGGTGCGAGAACGTCAGGGTTCCGTGCCGGAACCGAAAAGGTCGTCGAGTACCTCGCGGGTTTTTTCGTCGCTGTAGAGAGACGCTTTGCCGTGGAGCCAGTCCTGGATCTGCCGTAAAACCGGCTCGCTGCTGTGGATATACCAATGCATGCCGGCCATCCCCACGAGGAGACCGATCACGAACCGTTTGAACACGGCTTTTTATACCCGCCCGAGGTGGGGTGTGTCAAAGGAAGCCCTCGGGGGGCTTCCGATCGTACGCCTTCCATCGCCCGGCCCGGCGCAGTCTCGCGACGTCCTGGGCCGTCTGGCGCTCCGGTCGGCCGAGTGCCGCGAGAAGGGCGTTGGCGGTTCGTGCGGCCAGGCGATCCTCGATGCTCCCCTCGCCATCGGGATCGAAACGAAGGAAGGCTTCGATCTGTCGCGGAGAAGCTCCGCTCGCGTCGAACGCGGAAAGGAGGTCGGCGGGCGAAAGGATTTCCCCGGACTGCCGGTAGATCTCCCAGAGGCGGGAACAGCTTCGGCACCAGCGCCGGAACCACCCGGCTTCTTCTGCGCAAACTTTACAGCGCACCGCCCCCAGTGTAAGCCGGGCGTTCCAGGAGGGAAAGCTACGGGCGAAGCGGGATCTCGCGCCGCTCGGTTTCTCGCACGGGCGGCTCGTCTCTCGGGGCGTCTCGTCGATGCCTTGCTGCCGCAACTCTGTCCCGGTTGTGAGAGCCGGATCTCGAGGGCGTTCTGCGAGAGCTGCTACCGGGCGATCGACCGGGCAGGGCGATCTCGTTGCCGGCTTTGCGGGTCGGAGGTCCTCGCCCCCGACGCCCGTACTCTTTGCCCGCAATGCCTCTCTCCTTCCTGGCCTCTCGACGCGCTCCGGGTCCGTGCTCTCTACTGGTCCCGTGCCCACGACCCCGGACCGCTCGAGCGGGCGATCTGGAGACTCAAGTACGCGGGAGACCTGAGTGTGCTTCCCGCGCTTCGAGCCCTTCTCTTGTCGTGTCCTCTCGAAGGGCTCGGCGAGATCGACTGCGTGATTCCCGTCCCCCTCCACGTTTCCAGGTTGCGGCAGCGGGGCTTCAACCAGGCCCTGCTGCTGGCTCGCCCCCTCGGGCGGAAGCTCGGGGCTCTCCTCGATCCTCTCGGGGTCGAGCGTGTTCGGGCCACGGCCCCCCAGGTCGGCCTCGGACCCTCCGAGCGTCGGCGCAACGTGCGGGACGCTTTCCGCGCCCGGCCCGGCCGTGTTCGCGATCGATGCGTTCTCTTGGTCGACGACGTGGTGACGTCCGGCGCTACCCTCCTGGCTTGCGCGAGGGCACTGAGAGACGCCGGAGCCAGGGGAGTCTCTGCACTGTGCCTGGCCAGGGCGGTTCCGGCATGACACGCGCGTCGCAGCCGTCGGCGTTTCTCGCCTCGGTGGTCGACGAACTGCCACGGGGCTCGGTGCTCGAAGTCGCGGTGGGGGAGGGAAGAAACGCGCTGTTTCTGGCCTCGCGGGGTTTCGACGTCTACGGGATCGACCGCTCGGAGGAAGCTCTCGCCAGGGCCAGAGAGGAAGCATCGCGGCGGGGGCTCGATCTCAAGCTCGTGCGGGCCGACCTCGAGGATTTTCCCCTTCCTCGCGACCGCTTCGACGTCGTCGTGGACATTCGCTACCTGCAGCGGAGTTTGATTCCCGCCATGAAGGCGGCCCTCAAACCGGGCGGCCGCATCGTCTTCGAGACCTTCACCGTGGAACAGCTCGCCCGGGGCCATCCCCGAAATCCGGCGTTCGTGCTCGAGCACGGGGAGCTCCTCCGATGGTTTTCGGACTTTCGAATCCTGCGCTGGGAGGAGGGGGAGCTCGAAAGCGAGTCGGGTCCCCTTTTTCTGGCGCGGCTGCTCGCGGAAAAGCCTCGGAGCTGACCCCGGAAATTGTGTTCGGCCGCCGAGTGTGCCAAAGGCTCTGGGCCGTGCGCCGTTGGATGCTGCTCCTCTTGTGTTGGGCCGGTGTGTCGTGCTCGTCCGGGGGCGGCGGAAGCTTCGTGGCTCCCCCGGCCCCGGAATGGCCGCGCTCGGACGGAGACGCAGCGAATGGTCGCCTCTCGGTTCCTCTTTCGGGAAACCCGGGCACGCTTCGGTGGCGGTTCGACCTCGAAGCCCGGCCGAGCGCTTCGCCGGTCGTGGGGCCGACCGGGGTGATTTACGTGGGTACGGAAGCCGGAGAGCTTTTCGCCCTCGAGCCCACCGGGGAGCTTCGCTGGCGGTTTTCCACCGGCGCGCCGCAGGCCGTGGGCGGGTTGCTCGCCGATCTCCACGGGCGACTCTACTTCGGGACCGAGGACGGCATTTTCCGCGCGGTGTCCGAGGAGGGCATCGAGATCTGGCGGAGGGATCTCGGTAGTTTCGTGCCCTTTTCCCCGCTTCTCGAGGTCGATTCCTTCGACCTCACGGTGACGGGAGTCTTCGGGGGCACCGAGGACGGAAGGTTTCTTGCCCTCGACGGGGAATCCGGGGACATCCGGTGGCAGGTGTCGGATCTCGGGATGCCTGCCGGTGCGCCTGCCCGGGACGTCGACGGACGAATCTATGCGCTCGCGACCTCGGGGCAGCTCGAGGTGCTGAGCCTTCGGGGAACGCGGCTCCTCCGCATCGAAACCGGAGACGCCCCCGTGGCGGCGCCGATGCTTCTCGACATCTCTCCGGTCGTGGGGTTCGGGACGGCGATGGGTGCGGTCAGGAGTTGGACGCAGGCGGGGACACCCAGGTGGGCAGCCGACCTTCCGGCGCCGCTTGCCGGAGGGCTGGCTCGCACTTCGGCCCTCTCGGGCGGAGAGCTCCTCGTGCTGGTCGTGGCGGTGGACGAGGCCGGGCGGGTCTTTCTGCTCGACGGGCGAACGGGAAGGCCCTCCGGGGTTTGCGTGGGTGGAGAATCGGACGGCTTTCCCTGCTGGAGGGACCGAGACTGCGAACTCGGTAGCTGCGCGGGCGAAGTGTTCTACCCTCTGGGCGAGGCGCCCGCGGTACCGCCCACTTCCGGGAGCGACGGGACTCTCGTGTTCTTCACCCGGAACTTGGAAGGAGGCACGACCGTCCGGTTGCTTTCCCCCAAGGTGTGCAGCGCAGGAGAGCGAGCCGGAATTCTCTGCAGGACGGAGGCCGATTGTCCGAACGCGTCCTGCACACCCGAAACCGAGGAAGGGGGCGTCGCGGCTCTTCGCTGGAGTTTCTCGGACGGCCGTTGCGGAGGGGAGCTCGAGGGAACGGCTTGTCGCGACGATCTCGACTGTTCCGACGGAGTTCCCTGCCTGGGAACGCTCGCAGCCGTGGAGCACCCCCCTGCCGTAGGGCTCGACGGCACGCTCTATTTCGGCACGGCCGACGGTTTTCTTTACGCGTTAGGCCCATGAATCGGCTCGTCGGCTCGGTTTTTGTCGCGGTCCTCGCGGTCGCGTTCGCCGCGTGCTCGGGAGGCGGCGGGGGACCTCGATGCAGTCTCGAAGGGGGTGCCCCTCTTCTTTCCGGGACCGGTACCTGGCCCAAGTTCCGCGGAGATCCGGGAAACACGGGACGGGCGACGGTCGAGATCCTGCCGTCGGATTCCGGTGACCCGGAGCTCCTCTGTGGAGAAGACGGGGCGCTTTGCCTCTGGAGGCGTGCCACGGGCGGGCCGATCGTAGCCTCTCCCGTGGTAGGCTCGGACGGAACCGTTTACGTCGGCTCCGCCGACGGCAAGGTGTACGCGTACCTGCCGGAAGGCCAAGAGAAGTGGCCTCCCCTCGAGACCGAAGACGCCATCGTGGCAGCGTTCGCCCTCGATCGAGAAGGCCGCCTCTACGTTCCCTCCGGGGACCGCAACCTCTATATCGTCGACTCGGACACCGGAGCGGTGCTTCGAAGCGTGAACCTCGGGGGGTTTCTCTCGGCAGGTCCCACGATCGGTGGCGGGCCGAAGGATACCGGGGTTGCATACCTGGGAACCCTGAACGGAGCCTTTTTTGCCGTGTGCCCGAACGCGGTGGCGCGATGGGGACAGGCCCTGGGGGCCGTGTCCGCCACGGCTGCCATCCGCCCGGATGGCGCTCTCGTCGTCGGAGGCACCGGAGACGAGCGGCGAGTCCGAGTTTTCGAGCCGGAAACGGGAGAAGCCCTCTGGGGCTTTTCGCTCGCGGAGGGACTCCGGGCGTCCCCGGTCGTCGATTCCGACGGCACGACCTATCTTGCCGACCGATCCGGGTCCGTGGTCGCCGTCTCGGTCGACGGAACCGCACGGCCGGGTTTTGCCTTCGACGCGGGAGCCCCGATCGAGGCGTCGCCCGCACTTTCCCGGGACGGGGTTCTCTACGTGGCCGACACGGCCGGCCGGCTCTGGTCCCTGGACTCCTCGACGGGCGATGTCCGGTGGGTTTTCGAGGCGGACGGTCCCGTGCGGTCTTCGCCCGCGATCGGCTTCGATTCCCGGATTTACTTCGGAAGCGATTCGGGCTCCGTTTTCTCGTTGCGCGACCTGGGAGAAAGCCCCGAATTGGTCTGGGCGTTTGCCACGCAAGGGCCGGTACGATCCTCACCGGCGCTCGCTTCGGGCGCCGACGGAACGCCCGTACTCTACGTGGGCTCGGAGGACGGTTTCCTTTACGCCCTTCGTCTCTGACGCAAGGTCCAGAGGACGAGCGGCCAGCCGAGCCACCAAGAGCTCCTGCTCCCTACGGCGCAACCCGATCCCCCGGACGACGCGGGGGTGGGCACGGGGGTCGCGGTGGGCAGGGGAGGCAGTCCGGTGCTCGTCGTGTTCCGGAGCATTGTGACCTGATCCGCGGCCGGATTGAGGACGAGGATGTCCGGGACTCGCACGGGGCGGATGCGTTCGGCGAGAATCTCGCTCGGAGCCAGACCTGCCTCGAGTTCCGGTCCCGGAACGTAGGTTTTCGCGGCACTGCCCAGGAACAGGGACACGAGGTCCGAGCCGGCGTCGGCGACGGCGATGTCCGCGAAACCGTCGAGATTGAAATCCGCGACTGCGAAGGCTGCGGGCGCTCCGCCGACGTCCAGGGTCGCGGGCCCGGAGAACCCGTCCCCGGCCCCGAAGAAAACCGCCACCCTCGCGGCTTCCCTGTCCAGAACGAAGAGGTCCTGCCTCCCGTCACCGTCCGAGTCGCCCAGGGCCAGGCGGTCGGGTGCGAGGCCGGTAGGCAGGCTCACCGGCGGAGAGAAGCTCACGTCCGGGCGCTGTGTCCAGAGCGTCACCTCGCCCGAGGCGGACGAAGAGGCCACGACGTCGACGCGGCCGTCCCCGTCGACGTCCCCGACCAGAAGGTCGCTCGGGCTTCCCACCACGGGCAGCCGGGCGTGAACGGAATCGCTCCTGAGAGGATCGAGGAAGACGAGGACGAAACCGTTGGCGGAGTCGGCCACGACGAGGTCGGCGGAAGCGTTCCCGTTCAGATCCCCGGCCGCGAGCCGCACGAGCGTCGGCTGGAGACGCTCCGCCGGCAGGCGCAAGCTTTTCACCTGGCGAAAACCCGTCCCGAGGTCGTTCCGGTAGAGCCGCACCTCCGCGGGGGCCGAACGTCCCACCACGAGGTCGACGAGCCCGTCTTCCGTGAAATCGCCGAGCGCGAGAAGGTCCGGGTCGGAAAGCACGGGCACCTCCTCCGGTCTCACGAAGTTGCCCCCCCCGTTGTTCCTTCCCACCGTGACGGTTCCCGTCCCCCGGTTCACCGTGACCAGGTCGAGATGCGTGTCTCCGTCGAGGTCGGCGAGGCCGAACGCCACCGGGTTCGCTCCCACTCCGAACGCCGGCGTCCCCACGAGACTCAGGTTCTCGCGGCCCAGAAAGAGGGTGAGGGAGCGTCCGACTCCGTTGGCCACGAGCCAGTCGGCAAAGCCCTCGGAGTCCGCGTCGAATTGCCCGGCGGCCAGGGCGACGGGCGCGGTCCCGGTGACGAAACGCGCGCCGAGCTCGAGCACGATGTCCTCGGGGCGGTCGGGATTCTCGCGGCCCCGGAACGCCAGAAGGGTGCTGCTGCCCAGCGCCAGCACCCCGAGGTCGGGTCGCCCGTCCCCACTGAAGCGAAGAGTTCGGTCGTCGGCGAACACGAGGTCGGACGGAATCGGGACGGAAGGGAGGACGAGAGGAGAGGCGAAGCTGCCGCCTCGGCTCCGGAAAACGAGAACTTCGTCGCGTTGCGGTAGGGTAACGACGAGGTCCGACCGTCCGTCGAGGTTGAAATCTCCCGCGGCAAGCTTGCCGGGATCTCCGGGCAGCCGGATGCGCCGTGGGTCGCGAAAGCCCGACTCCTCGAGCTCGAAAACCTCGATGCCCGCTTCTCCCGACTCGGCGACGGCGAACCCGAGAAGCCCGTTTCCGTCGAAATCCCCGGAAACCGCTGCCGTAGGTCGGCCTCGGGTGGAAAACTCGCCTTCGGGCACGAGCGCCCCGTCGGGGAGGACGGTGACGAGGACGACCCGCAAGCCCCTCCTGTCCCCGACGAGGAGTTTCTCCCCGTAATCCGCGAGGAGATTCGGGCTCCCGTCGAACCCCACGCGACGCTCGTCGAACCGGAAGCCCCCGCGGTGAAAGAACACCGAAAGGCTCCCTTCGCCTTCGTTCGCGAGTAGGAGGTCCGGAAATCGATCGCCGTCGACGCGCTTTCCCAGGAGGCCGGTCGCTCCGCGGGCCACCGGCAGGATCGCGGCCCGCTGGAGTTCGGTCCCACCCAGGTTGCGGAAGACCGAGAGAACGGAGCTCTCCCGGTCGAGGACCGCCGCATCGGCTCGCCCGTCGGTGTCGAGATCGAGGGCGACGAGTTCCGAGGGGGTGGCCTCGAGCGGGAAGAAGAGGGCCTGCCGGAAGCGGACGGGTCGGGGGCGCGGGAGCGTGGGCGTGCGGGTCGGCGTCGGTGTCCGGGTGGGGCGCGTGGGGGTGACGCTCGGCGTCGGGGTCGGGGTGCGCGTGGTCGTGGGAGGCCCTGGCGGAGTCGGCGTGCTCGTGGCTCCCTCCGCGGGCGTGCTCGTGCCCGGCTCGGGGGTGGGTGTCGCCGTCGGTGGCGGTGTCGCCCCGCGGGGGGTGCGCGTGGGGCGTGGCGTACGCGTCGGCCTCGGCGTGCGGGTCGGCTCCGGCTGGGAAAGGGCGGATTCCACCCACGGGACGAGGAGAGCGAAAGCCAGCGCGAGCCGTCCGACGGCGCGAGAGAGATTCACCTTCAAGACTCTGCTGGCTCGCAAGGGTCTTTTCAAGCCGAACCTCGGGGAGGTTTGCGAGAGGTCCGGTCCGCTTGGTATGAAGAGCAGCATGGCGGACGCTCCGTGGCTCATGCGCACCTACGCGGGGCACACCGATGCCCGCGCGGCGAACGATCTTTTCCGGAAAAACCTGGCCAAGGGACAGACCGGTCTCAGCGTGGCCTTCGACCTCCCGACGCAGACCGGTTACGACTCCGACGACCCGATGGCCGAAGGGGAGGTCGGCAAGGTCGGCGTGCCCGTCTGCCACATCGAAGACATGGAGCTTCTCTTCGAGGGGATTCCGCTCGAGCGGATGAACACCTCGATGACGATCAACGCGACGGCCCCCTGGCTGCTCGCGCTCTACGTTGCGCTCGCCGAGCGGCGGGGGATCGACCCGGCCGTGCTACGCGGCACGACGCAGAACGACGTCCTGAAAGAGTTTCTCTCCCGGGGCACCTACATCTTTCCGCCCGAGCCGTCCCTCCGGCTCACGGTCGACGTGATCGAGTACACGGTCCGGCACGTCCCGAACTGGAATCCCATGAACGTGTGCAGCTACCACCTCCAGGAGGCCGGGGCGACACCGGTGCAGGAGATCGCCTTCACGCTGGCCAACGCTTTCGCCGTGCTCGACCGCGTGCGACGGCGCCCCGGCGTCCCCGTGCCCCAGGTCGTCGGCCGGATGTCTTTTTTCGTGAACGCCGGCATCCGGTTCGTCGAAGAAATGTGCAAGATGAAGGCGTTCACGCGTCTCTGGGACCGGCTCACGCGCGAGCGCTACGGCGTGGAGGACCCGAAACTCCGGCGTTTCCGCTACGGCGTCCAGGTCAACTCGCTGGGACTCACGGCGCAGCAACCGGAGAACAACGTCCAGCGCATCGTCCTCGAGATGCTCGGGGTTACCCTGTCCAAGGAGGCGCGTGCCCGCTCCGTGCAACTTCCGGCTTGGAACGAGGCGCTCGGCTTGCCACGCCCCTGGGACCAGCAGTGGTCTCTCCGGATCCAGCAGGTGCTGGCCTACGAGACGGATTTGCTCGAGTACGACCGCGATCTCTTCGAGGGGTCCGTGGTCGTGGAGGAAAAGGTCCGAAGTCTCGAGGAAGCCGCGGAGGAGGAACTCCGCCGCATCGAGAGCCTCGGAGACCTCGAACGGGCCATCCGCGAGATGAAGCGGTGTCTCGTGGCGAGCCATGCGGAAAGGCAACGCCGCATCGAGGCGGGGGAGATCGTCGTCGTGGGGGTGAACCGGTTCACGGAGACCGAACCGAGCCCGCTGCTCTCCTCCGACGCCCGGAGCTTTCTCGTCGTGGACCCGGAGGGCGAGCGCCGGCAGGTGGAACGCTTGCGTGCCTTCCGCGAAAAGAGGAACGCGCGAGAGGCCGAGGCCGCGCTCCGCGCCCTCGAAGAAGCGGCGCGCACCGGAGCGAACATCCTTCCCCCGTCGATTCGTGCCGCGCACGCGGGAGTCACGACCGGAGAGTGGGCGTCGGTTCTCCGGCGGGTGTTCGGAGAGTACCGGGCGCCCACGGGACTCGAGGGGCTCGTGGTCCGCGGCGAGGGCGGGGAGCTCGAAGCTCTGCGGGCGCGGGTGCGCGACCTCTCCGAGAAGCTCGGGCGGCCTCCCCGCATTCTCGTGGCCAAGCCCGGGCTCGACGGCCACTCGAACGGCGCGGAACAGCTCGCGGTGCGAGCCCGCGAGGCCGGGTTCGAGGTCGTCTACAACGGAATCCGGCTTTCTCCGGCCGAAATCGCGCAGGCGGCAGCCGACGAGGACGTGGACGCGGTCGGGATTTCCATCCACTCCGGCTCCCACATGACGCTCGTCCCGAAAGTGCTCGAGCTGCTGCGCGCGAGGGGGGTGCGGGTTCCGGTGTTCGTCGGCGGCATCGTTCCCGAGCCGGATCGGGCGCGCCTCCGGGAACTCGGCGTCGCCGGGATCTACGGGCCCGGGGAGGCCAGCTTCACTCGAATCGTCTCGGAGTTCGTCGCGGAACTCGAGCGTTCCTCGGGAGGCGCCGGGGCGCGAGCCGGAGCGCCCGGACTCAGACGGCTCGGCGCATGAGTTCGAGGATGTCGTAGCCGGTCACGCTTTTGGACTTCGCCGCCTGCTCGGCGAGGTACTCCCGGCTCACGAGCCCGGCCTGTGCCGCTTTGGCGAGGTCCATGAGCGCGATCTTGATCGTGGCCTCGTCGATCATTTCTCCGGTTTCGGGGTCCGCCATCGAGCCTCCGCCTTTCTCGTGGTAGAGTTCGATCACCCGTTTGGCGCGGGCCACCTGCTCCGGGCTCGGCGTGTAGCACTCGTTGCAGATCTTGGCCTGCTGCGGGTGGATGACCCACGTCCCGTCCATGCCGAGCGCGGCGGATCCCAGGTTTTTCTCCCGCAGTCCCCGTTCGATTTCCGCGACCCGCTCGGGCGGGTCGTCCTTGCGGACCAGGCGGAGGTACACGTTGTCGATCGCGTGGAGCCCGGCGGCTTTCGCGGCGACGACCATGGCCTGCTTGGCGTAGTGGAAATTCCGGTTCTGCTCTTCGACGATCTCGCGCACGCCGAGCGTGGCGGCGAAGTCCGCGATGCCGAAGATGAGGCCCGCCATCCGGTCCGAAGCCGTGGCGATCTCGTAGGCCCGGATGAGCGCGTGCGGGGTCTCGATCAGAGCCTCGATTTGCAGCCGGTACTTCCAACCGGCTCGCCGTTCGAGGTGGTCGAGAAGTTTCGAGAGGTGAACGATGTCTTCCGGCCCCCGCGTTTTCGGCAGGATGATGCCGTGGAAGCGGTTCGGCGCCCCGAGCACGACGGCTTCGACGTCCTCGAGAAAGAACGGAGAGTGGATGTTGTTGGGGCGGACGGTGACGACCTTTTCTCCGAAGTCGAGGGTGTTCAGAGCCTCGACCATGACCTTGCGGCTTTTTTCACCCTTGAACTCGTACGGGCAGGCGTCCTCGAAATCCGCCATGACGTGGTCGACCGGGGATTTCACCGGGTCGGCTGCGTTCTGGTGGAACTTCATGTTGTGGCCCGGGTAGGTGAGTTCCGTTCGCGGGATGACGAACCTTCGGCCTCCGTCGAGAACGAACATCGAGCGATACCCCCTTTTCGGTTTCCGACTCGCCGGGCGTTTCCGGCTCGCGTCAATCCCTAACGGGCAGGCTTCGGGAAAGCAAACCGCACCGTTGGCTTCGAGGGGGGCACGGTGCTAAGGGAAGCCTTCCGACGACGATGGCGGAAGAACGTACCGTACCCGTCGAATGGCGATCCCTGGGAGTTCTGCGCGATGCCTTGCGCTCGGCGGTGGATTTCGCGGTCGAGCGGATGGCGCAGAAGACCGGGAAGGGGCGGGGGATCGACGAGGAGCAGGTCGACTGCGAACGCCTGGCTTATCTGGCCACGGAGGTGGCCGCCGTGGAGAGCCTTCTCGACTACGTGCGAGCGGCGGAAGAGGCGGGGAAGGGGCCCGAGGTCTTGCGCGAGATGGGTGCGGTGTTCGCGGGCGAGGTCGCGCAGAAGGCCCTCTCGCTCCTCGAGGTTCACGGCGCGCGGTTCGGGATCGACGAGGCGTTTCTCCGGAGCGGCCTCGGGTCGCCGTCGGTGCGTGCGGCCGTGCGGGAGGCACTCTCCGAATCCCGCGTTCGCGCCGTGGGAAGGCACGCCATCGAAACACGGGGCGAGAACCACTGGTGGCTCGAGCCCGAGGAGCTCGCGCTGACGCGGGATTCCGTCCGGGAGTTCGCGCGGCGGGAGATCGCCCCCCACGCGGATCGGATCCACCGCAACGACGAGCTCGTGCCGGACGAGATCGTCGCGAAGATGGCCGAGCTCGGATACTTCGGGCTGTCCGTTCCCGAAGAGTACGGTGGTAGCGGGATGGGAAACCCCGCCATGATCGTGACGACCGAAGAGTTGTCGGCCGTCTCGCTCGCGGCGGGCGGGAGTCTCATCACCCGTCCGGAGATCCTGACAAAGGCCTTGCTGCGCGGGGGCACGGAGCGTCAGAAACGAAAGTGGCTTCCCCTGATCGCGAGCGGGAAACGCATGGTGGCCATTGCCGTGACCGAGCCCGACGTGGGGTCGGACGTCGCCTCGGTCCAGTGCCGGGCCACGCCCGCGGAAGTCGGCGGGCGCAAGGGGTACGTTCTCGACGGCGCGAAGGCGTGGTCCACGTTCGCGGGGCGCGCCGACATCCTCGCATTGCTCGCGCGGACCGATCCCGACCCCTCGAAGGGCGCGAGGGGGCTCTCTCTCTTCATCGTGGAGAAAGACCCCTTCTACGGGCACGAGTTCGTCATGAAGCAACCCCACGGCGGGACCATCACGGGCAAGGCCGACCGCACGCCCGGTTACCGGGGGATGCACTCGTTCACGCTGCAGTTCGAGAAGTACTTCGTGCCCGCGGAAAACGTCGTCGGCGAGGAGGGAGGGCTCGGAAAGGGGTTCTATCTCCAGATGGGCGGCTTCGCGGCGGGGCGGCTCCAGACCGGCGGGCGCGCGACGGGCGTGGCGCAGGCGGCGCTCGAGCGGTCGTGCGAGTACGCGAACGATCGGAGGCAGTTCGGCCGGCCCATCGGAAAGTTTCCCTTGACGGAGTACAAGGTCGGCAGGATGGCCACGCACGTCATGGCGGCCCGACAACTGACCTACGCCGCCGCGCGTCGGATGGACGAGGACGAATCGGCCGCGCTCGAGCCTGCCATGGCCAAGCTTCTCGCCTCGGACGTGGCCGTGTGGGTGACCCAGGAGGGGCAGCTCCTCCACGGCGGCTGGGGCTACGCGGAGGAGTTCCCGATCTCGCGATACGTCGTGGACGCGCTCGTCCTGCCGATCTTCGAGGGGGTCAAGCCCATTCTCGAACTCAAGGTCATCGCCCGCGCCCTTCTCGCTCGCTGAGCGCGGTAGCGGTTGCAAGGTGGAGTTTGGAAGTCTATGTTGCGGGGTCGAGGATCTTGCCCTGCGGAGGACCATGGTACGGAGTCCGGAGTCGAAGACCCCCGCGCGGGTGCGCGAGGGGGGGAAGAGACGCCGGCGGAGGAGTTCGCTGCTGAACGTGGGGCGCCGGATGGACTACGCGGTCAGGGCTCTCTGCTACGTGGCGGCACAGACTCCGGGCCGTGTCGTCCCGCGAAGCGAGATCCAGCAGCGGCAGCAGATTCCGCAGCACTTCCTCTCGAAGATCCTGAGGCTTCTGGTCTCCGGCGGTCTCCTCGAGTCCGTGAGCGGGGCTCGGGGTGGTTTCCGCCTTTCCCGTTCCCCCGAAGACGTGACGTTGCGGGCGGTCTACGAGTGCGTGGAGGGAAAGCTCTGCTTGATGGAATGCGTCGAGGAGGAAGAAGCCTTTTGCTGCTTCGCGCCGGTTTGCACGCAAATCGCCGTCTGGCGAGGAGCTCAGGTTCTCCTGGCGAGGTACCTCGACGGCATCACGCTCCAGGATATCGCGGACGGTCGGGGGCTCCTCCCCCGGCTGCGGCAGAACGTCGAACCCGGATCGCCGGCAAGGTGGACCGGGCAAGGGTAAGGAGGAATCATGGCGTACATCATCACTCGGCTCTGTCGGGACTGCTTGGATACCGGATGCGTGGCGGTTTGCCCGGTGGACTGCATCTACCAGTACAAGGGGACGGACACGGAGACCTTTCCCAACCAGCTCTATATCCATCCGGACGAGTGCATCGACTGCGGAGCCTGCGAGCCCGAGTGTCCCTGGCAGGCCATTTTCGAGGAAGCGGCCGTGCCGGAGGTTTTCCGCGAGGACATCGCGCTGAACTACAAGATCATGGAATTCACGAGCGACTTCGAGGTCGCGAAGCACGAGCAAAAAGAACGTCCCACGGCCGAGCAGGTCGAGGCGAACAAGCGCAAGTGGGGCTACACGGGCTGAGACCGGAAAGGCGTTGAGAAACCCCGCGCGTCGTGGCACGGGGAAAGCATGCAGGACTCCTCGGAACCCGCGAGTGTCTGGCGCCGACTCTGGGAGGGGTGGAAACGCTTCGCCCACGCCGTCGGAGTCTTCAACACTCGCGTGATCATGACGCTGCTCTACTTCGTCGTCGTCCTCCCGTTCGGGATCGTCGTGAGGGTGGTGAGCGACCCTCTCCGGCTCAAGCCGCCGCCCGGCTCGAACTGGAGTGCCGTCCTCCCGCGTTCCCGCGACCTGGATTCGGTCCGGGAACAGTACTGAGTCGAACCGGCCGGGCAGGGACGTGACCGGGTCGGCCCCGGCCCCCCGGGCCTGGTTTCTCGCGAGCCTTTTGCTCCTTCTCGGCGCCTTCGGGGTCCGTGCTTTTCGCGTCGGCGAACCGTCCCTTTCGGAGTGGGAAATCGCCTACGTGAGCTCCGCCCGGGAGGGAAGGCCGGCCGCGGTGCGTGTCGCGCCTCTGCCTCCGAGAATTTCCCCCCTGGTTTTCCTCGTCGAGCTTCCGTTCACGGAGCGCGGGCTCGAGGAAGCCTGGGTCAGGCTTCCCTTCGTGCTCGCCGGAACCGGAGCCGTCCTGGCGACGCTCGCTCTTGCCGAGATCGGCGTGGTAGGGCGGGGACCCGCTCTCCTTGCGGGAGCCCTCGTCGCCTTTTGCCCCCCGTTCGTCGAGGACGCGCGACGTGTCGATGCCGCGGCGGCGACGGGTCTTTTCCTCGTCTGGTTCTGGGCGAGTGCCTGGGCGTTCGTCCGGGGGAGTCGGGGGCTCGGAGAGGTGGTGGGCGCGGCTCTGGCTCTGGTAGCCGGCCGGTTTTTCTTTCTCGCCTTCGTCCTCCCCCTCGCGCTCCTCGCCTGCGTGGCCGGTCTCCGGCAAGCCGAGAGTCGGGCGAGAGCCGGACGGGTTCTGGCCGCTGCCTCGGGCGTCACGCTCCTCGGGGTGTTAGGGGCGCTCGCGCTCGCGGGCCGGTTTTCTCCCCGGACGATGTTTTCTCCCCCGTCCTGGCGGACGGGGCCGGAACTCTACTTTCTCGCCGCCTCGGCCCTCGGGGGTTTTTTTCTGGCCCGCAGCGGCGAGCGCACCTGGCTCCTCGGGTGCCTGCTTCCCGCGTTCGTCGGGTTTCTCCGGTGGCCCTCCCGGACGGTCGGAGCGGAGAGTGCGGCGCCTTTCGTGCTCCTCGCCGTGCCGGCCGGCCTCTTCCTCTGGAGAGTCGGGTCCCTTCTCGCGCGCCGAGCTCGTCTTTTCGCTCCCCTCGCGGCTGCGACGTCCGTCGTCGTTCTCGGGACGTGGTGGCTCCGCGCCTTTCCGCCTGCCGTCGGTGGGCGCACGGGGCCGGACTGGCGGGCGGCCGCTGCGGTGATCACCCCCAACCTCGCTCCCGACGCGCTCGTCCTCGCACCGCTCGCAGCCAGGGGACTCCTTTTCTACGCGCCGGAACTCGAGCGGCGCATGGGCTCGCGTCCCGGCCTGCCACCGCACAAGGAGGCTGCGCGGCTCGTTCCTGCGGAGAGAGCGTGGGTGGTGGTGTCCGACCGCTCCCGCCTGCATCCCGGCTGGGCAGCACTCGAGTCGAGACTCCGGACCCGGGTCGTCGTGGACTTGAGCCCCGCCGAGAGCCCCGAGGTGTACTACGTGACCCAACTCGTCGGAAGGAAATCGACGTACTCCGAAGTGTCGTATTTCGAGTTGCCGCCGTCCGTGCTCGCGCGAACGACGCTCCTGCGCGATCTCCTCCGGGAGCTCGGGCCCGAGCCGGCCGTGCGTCGGCAAGTCGGTCGGCTCCTGGAGTGGGGCGGCGCGCTCCGGAACCCTTCGCTCGAGGAAGCGGCGGTCCTGCTCGAGGAGGCGGGGTGGGTCGAGGAGGCCCGCCGACTTCGGGCGATGCTCGCGGCCCGAGGGGCGAAAAGAATTGCCCGCCGGTGAACCCTCGACTAGAGTGCGCGCGATGCGGCTCGACCGAGAACTTGCCGCCGCGCGGCGCGCGGTGGCGGAAGCGGGAAACATCCTGCGGAAATACTTCGGCGAACCGCTGGCCGTCGAGCGCAAGGCCGACGCATCGCCGGTCACCGCCGCCGATCGGGAGGCGGAAGCCACGATCGTGCGGATTCTCGAGGCGGAGTTTCCCTCCTACGGAGTCCTCGGGGAGGAGTTCGGCAGCCGTGGGAACGACCGCGTCCGGTGGATCGTCGACCCCCTGGACGGGACGAAAAGTTTCGTCCGCGGCCTCCCTTTTTTTGCCACGCTGCTCGCTCTCGAGCGGGAGGGGGAAGTGGTGCTCGGGGTGGTTCACGAAGCCGTCTCGGGCGAGACGTACTACGCGGTGCGAGGGGAAGGCGCTTACGGCCCCCGGGGGAGGCTCGCGGTGTCCCGGCGGTCCCGGATCGAGGAGAGCATGCTGGTCTTCGGGGGCCTGCAAGCGTGGCAGAAGGCCGGCAGATGGGACGCTCTCGGGCGGCTGGTGGCTCGTTCGGTCCGGCAACGTGCCTACGGGGATTACCTGGGCCACCTGTGCGTCGCCCGAGGGCAGGCGGAAGCGATGCTCGAGCTCGACTTGAAGCCGTGGGACATGGCGGCCGTGAAAATTCTCGTGGAAGAGGCGGGAGGTCGCTTCACGGACCTCGACGGCCACCCGACCATCTACGGGAGCGGGGGGGTTTCTTCGAACGGGCTCGTGCACGACGAGGTGCTCCGTCTGCTTCGGGGCGAGATCGAGACCGGGAGCGGGTGAGACTTGCGGCGCAGGTCGCGAGAACGTCTTCCCTCGCTGCCCCTCGGCTACCGGTTCGCGGGCGTCTCCTGCGGCTTGAAGAAGCGGCGCGGGAAAGACCTCGCGCTCGTCTTTTCGGACCTTCCGGCGAGGGTCGCCGGCGCGCTCACCACCAACGTCGTGCGTGCGGCCCCGGTGGAGATCGCCGCGGAAAGGCTCCGCTCCGGCGAGGCGCGCGCCATTCTCGCGAACAGCGGTAACGCCAACGCGTTCACCGGCGCCGAGGGGCTTCGGGTGGCCCGCCGGCTCTGTGCCGAAGCGGCGCGCGTGCTCGGGGTCCCGGAGAACGCCGTCCTGCCGTGTTCGACGGGGCCCATCGGAGCACCTCTGCCGTTCGCCCCACTGCGGAAGGGGATTCTCCGGGCCGCCGCGAGGCTTTCGCCCGAGGGATTTTTCGACGCGCTCGAGGCCATGCGGACGACCGACGCCTTTCCCAAATGGTCCTCGAGGACGCTCCGGGCGGACGGCAGGACGGTCGTGGTTACCGGGATGGCCAAAGGCGCGGGCATGATCGCTCCCAGGATGCGCACGGTAGGGCCCGGTCACGCCACGATGCTCGCCTTCGTGCTCACCGACGCGGCGCTCTCGGCGTCTTCGCTCCGCTCCATTCTCCGGGAAGCTTTGCCGGTTTCCTTCGGCGCCATCGTCGTCGACGGCGACACGAGCACGAACGACACCGTCCTCTTGCTGGCCAACGGAGCCTCGCTACCTTTTCCTCTCCGGCCTCGCTCTCGCGACTACGTTCGCGTGGCCGAAGCCGTGACCGAGGTCATGGTCGATCTCGCCCGCATGATCGTGCGGGACGGCGAGGGTGCGACGCGGGTCGTCGACGTGGTCGTGCGGGGCGCGCGGACGAAGTCGGACGCCGAGAAGGTCGCCGAGGCCATCGCGCGCTCTCCCTTGTGCAAGACGGCCTTTTTCGCCGGGGATCCTTACGTCGGCCGCTTCGTCTGCGCCGCCGGTTACAGCGGCGCACGGTTCGACCCCTCGAAGCTCCGGGTTTTCGTGGGGCCCGTCTGCGTGGCGCGCGAGGGTCGACCCTGCGGTTCGGCCCGGGATCTCGCACGCGCCCGTGCGATCGCGGCGCGCGCGGAGTTCGTCCTGACCCTGGACCTCGGGGCGGGAAGCGCCGAGGCGAGAAGGACGACGTCGGACCTGACGCCGGCCTACGTCCGGTTGAATTCCGCCTACCGGAGCTGAAACCGTCACTCGCCCGTGAACTCGGGCTCTCGTTTCTCGAGAAAGGCGCGCACCGCTTCCTCGAGATCCTTGCTCGGCAGGAACGCCGCGTTCCACACGGCGACGTAGCGGAGACCGTCCGCTACCGACTTTCCCTCGCAGAACTGCAGCACCCGCTTGGTACCGGTGACGGCACGGGGCGAGTTCCGGGCGATGCGCGCGGCGAGCGAGCGGGCCGCGGCGAGCGTGCTTTCCGCGTCGGGGAACACTTCGTTGACGAGATGGATCTCTTTGGCCCGCGAAGCGGGAATGTCGTCGCCCGTCAACGCGAGTTCGGCGACGAACCCCTTGCCGACGATGGCCGGAAGACGCTGCAGCGTCCCCACGTCGGCCACCATGGCCATGCGCGTCTCGCGGATGGAAAACACCGCGTCGGCCGAGGCGTAGCGAATGTCGCACGCGGTCGCGAGGTCGACGCCGCCTCCGAGGCAGTAACCGTGGACGGCCGCGACGACCGGTTTCGGGCAGTCCGCCACCGACGAGATGGAGCGCTGGAGCCGCAGAATCTGTTCGAGGAGCGCCTCGCGGCCGCCCTCGAGCGTTCCCATCATGGTTTTCAGGTCGAGCCCCACCGAGAAGTCCCGGCCGCGGCCGGCGAGCACGACGGCCCGGACTTCTCGATCGTTCGCGAGTTCCTCCATGACGAGCGGAAGTTCCTTCCAGAAAGCGGGCCCCATGGCGTTCCGCCTCTCGGCGTTGTCGTGCCAGAGCGTGGCCACACGCGTTCCCGGGTCCTTCTCGACGGTGAAGACTTCGTACTTCATGGTCGTTCCTCTCCTTTCGGGGCCGCGGAAAGCGCTCGCCTGAGGAGCTCGTTGAGCTTTCCCGGGTGCGCTTTTCCGCCGAGACGCTTCATGGCCTGGCCCACGAAAAATCCGAAAAGCTTTTCCTTTCCCGCCCGGTACTCCTCCACCTTGTCCGCGTGCGAGGCCAGCACCTCCCGGATCGCCCGCTCGAGCTCGGACTCGTCCGACACCTGCACGAGACCTTCCGCTTCCACGATTTCCTCGGGCGAGCCTCCGCCCGCGAGCATCTTTTCGAACACCTGCTTCGCGATCTTGCCGCTGATCTTCCCCTCGTCCACGAGCCGGACGAGCCGGGCCAGCGACCGGGGCGGCACGGGCCAGTCGCGGATCACGAGCTCGCGGTCGAGCCCGCGTTCTCTCACGACGCGCAACACCTCTCCCATCGTCCAGTTGCTGATGGCCTTGGGGTTCGGATGCTCGCGCACGGCCTCTTCGAAGAAGTCCGCCAGGTCCTTTCGCGCGGTGAGCACCTCCGCGTCGTAACGGGGAAGCCCGTACTGTCGGACGAGGCGGTCTCGCCGGGTCCGCGGAAGTTCGGGCAAGTCGGCACGGACTCGGTCGATCCACCCGTCGTCGACCCGCAGCGGCGGCAGGTCCGGGTCGGGGAAGTAGCGGTAGTCGTGGGCGTACTCCTTGCGCCGCATCGGCCGGGTGCGTTCCGCTTCGGGGTCCCAGAGTCGCGTTTCCTGGACCACCGGCTCGCCGCTTTCGAGGGCGTCGATCTGCCGTGCGATCTCGTAGGCGAGCGCCCGCTCGACGGCGCGGAAGGAGTTCATGTTCTTCACCTCCACCTTGACGCCGAGCTCGGAGCTGCCCGCCGGACGGACCGAGACGTTGGCATCGCACCGAAAGCTCCCCTCTTCCATGTTTCCGTCGCAGATCTCGAGGTAGCGGAGCAGGGTGCGCAAAGCACGGAGGTAGGCGCCGGCTTCCTCGGGCGAGCGAAGCTCGGGAGCGCTCACGATTTCGAGGAGCGGCACGCCGGAGCGGTTGAAGTCGACGAGGCTCGCGTCGGCACGGGCGTCGTGGATGTTCTTGCCCGTGTCCTCTTCCATGTGGATCCGCACGAGGCCGATGCGGCGGACGGCGTCTCCGACGTCGATTTCCACGTAGCCGCCCTCGCAGATCGGGAGCTCGTACTGGCTGATCTGGTAGCCTTTCGGGAGGTCCGGGTAGAAGTAGTTCTTGCGTGCCCAGCGGCTCGTCCGGGCGATCCGGGAGTTCGTGGCGAGCCCGAGACGAAGGGCGAAGTCGACGACCTTGCCGTTGGGCACCGGTAGCACGCCGGGAAGCCCGAGGCACACCGGGCAGGTGTTCTCGTTGGGTGCCGCCCCGAACCGTGCCGAACAGCCGCAGAAAATCTTCGCTTCGGTGAGCAGTTCGGCGTGGACCTCGAGACCGATGACGGGTTCCCAGGCCAAGCTCATCCTCCCGTCGAGCCTCGCTGGTCCAGGGGAGGCTCCGCGCGGTGCCACGAGGTGGCGGACTGGTAGGCGTGGCCGAGCCGGAGGATGGTTTCCTCCT
This sequence comes from Candidatus Binatia bacterium, assembly GCA_026004195.1. Taxonomy (NCBI): domain Bacteria; phylum Candidatus Binatota; class Binatia (SeqCode); species Binatia bacterium. The sequence continues at coordinate 619,545 of BPIQ01000001.1, read as the reverse complement.
CGAAGGGGCGGCCTACGAGTTGCAGTCCCACGGGGAGGCCCGAGTCGTCGAAACCGCAGGGCAGGGAGATCGCGGGAAGACCGGCCAGGTTGACGGCGATGGTGAGGACGTCGGAGAGGTACATCTGGAGCGGGTCGTGGAGCCTGGAACCCAGCGGAAAAGCCGACGTGGGCGAGGTCGGCGTCGCCAGCACGTCGTACCGGGAAAAGGCCGTTTCGAAATCCCTTCGGATCAACGTTCGGACCTTCTGGGCTCGCAAGTAGTACGCCTCGTAGTATCCGGCCGAAAGCGCGTAGGTGCCGAGCATGATCCGCCGCTTGACCTCGGGCCCGAAGCCGAGTCGTCGCGTCCGGCAGTAGAGGTCGAGCAGATCCTTCGCGTCCGGGGCGCGAAAACCGTAGCGGATGCCGTCGTAACGTGCGAGATTCGAGCTGGCCTCGGCCGTGGCGACGAGGTAGTAACAGGCCACGGCGTAGGGCGTGTGGGGAAGGGAAGTCTCCCCCACTTCCGCGCCCAGCTCTCGCAGGACTTCCACGGCCGAAAGGACCCTGTCCCGTACGACCGGGTCGATCCCGTCGCCGAAGTATTCGCTCGGGAGTCCGACACGAGGGCGCCCCAGCGGTCGCTCGAGGACGCCGAGATAGTCCGGTACTTCCCTCGGAACGGAAGTCGCGTCGGCCGGGTCGTGGCCCGCCAGGACGCCGAGAGCCGCCGCGCAGTCCCACACTTCGCGGGCGATCGGACCCACCTGCTCGAGAGAAGACGCGTAGGCGACCACTCCGTAGCGGCTCACCCGGCCGTAGGTGGGCTTGAGACCCACCACGCCGCAGAGCGCCGCCGGCTGGCGGATCGACCCTCCGGTGTCCGTTCCGAGGGCGAGCGGGCACTGCCGCGCGGCCACCGCGGCCGCCGACCCGCCCGAGGAGCCGCCGGGGACGCGTTCGCGGTCCCAGGGATTGCGGGTCCGCCGGAAAGCCGAGTTTTCCGTCGAGCTTCCCATCGCGAACTCGTCACAGTTGAGCTTTCCCACCAGCACGGCGCCCGCGCGCCGCAGCCGTTCGACGACGGTCGCGTCGTACGGTGGTACGAACGACTCCAGCATCCGCGACGCCGCCGTCGTACGGACTCCCCGGGTGCAGATGACGTCCTTGACGCCGACCGGGATCCCGTCGAGGGGGGAGAGGGGACGCCCGCGCCTCGAGTCGCTCTCTTCCGCTTGCCGCAACGCGAGGTCCTCGCACACGGTGAGAAAGGCGCCGAGGACCTCGTCGGTCCCGTGGATGCGCTCGAGCGTGGCTCGCGTGAGCTCCTTCGAGGAAAGTTCGCCTTCGTCCAGAAGCCTCCGGGCCTCGCGGACCGAGAGCCGGAAAGGGTCGGTCATTCCAGGATCTTCGGCACCTTGACGAAGTTTCCGTCCCTCTCCGGCGTGTTCGCCAGGAGTTCCTCGGGACGGGGGCGGTTCGTGACCCGATCTTCTCGGAGGGGGTGTTCCACCGCGACGACGTGGGAGGTCGGTTCGACGCCGTCGAGTTCGAGTTCCTCGAGCTTCCGGACGTACTCGAGCACGGCCCCGAGCTGCTCGGCGAAAAGCCTCTCCTCTTCGGGCTCGAGCTCGAGCCGCGCGAGCGCCGCGACGTGCCGGACTTCTTCGAGCGAGAGGGGCACGGGCCGGGCTCTAACACACGGCCCCGCTCCCTTCAACGTGGCCTTGGGCTTCGGGGGCTTCCGGGCTAGACTCCTTCCGTGCCAGGGACACGGCAACTCGAAGGCTTCGCGGGAGAAGAAGCGGTGGCGCGGTACCTGCGGGGTCGGGGCTGGAGCGTTCTCGCCCGCAACGTCCGCTCTCGCTACGGGGAGCTCGACCTCGTGGCGCTCGACGGCGGGACGCTCGTTTTCGTGGAAGTGAAGACGCGGCGTGGGTCTCCCTCGTGGGGCCTTCTCGCCGTCGGCCGCGCCAAGCAGCGCCGGATGGTCCGGACGGCGCTGCGGTTCCTGGCGACGCACGGCCTCGAGGAAGTGCCGGTTCGGTTCGACGTCGTGGTGGTGCGCCGGGAGGCCGAGCGGTTCCGCATCCTCGAACACGTCGAGGGGGCGTTCTGCGTCCCGAGCGGTACCGCGTAGCCTTGTTGCGAATCGGGGTGCGTGCTAACCGCTGGACTCGATGCTGGACATCCGTCTCGTCCGCGAGGAGACCGACTTCGTCAAGCGCGAGCTCCGGAAAGTCGGTTTCGATCCCGCGGAGATCGACGCTCTTCTCGAGATCGACAGAAAGCGGCGGGCGAAAATCCACGAGGTGGAGTCGCTCAAGGCGCAGCGCTCTTCCGTCTCCCGGGAGATCCCCCGACTCGAGGAGCCCGAGCGGACCCGTCGCATCGAGGAGATGCGGGCGCTCGGGGAGCGCATTTCGGCGCTCGAGAAGGAGCTCGAGGCACTCGAGCGTGCCTTTCGCGAGAAAATGCTCGAGATTCCGAACCTCCCGCACCCGGACGTTCCGGTCGGTCCCGACGAGACGGCCAACGTGGTCGTACGGACCGTCGGCGAGGAAAAAACGTTCGATTTTCCGCCGAAGCCCCACTGGGATCTCGGCGTGGAGCTCGGGATTCTCGACTTCGAGCGCGGCGTGAAGATTTCCGGCTCCCGCTTCTACGTGCTCCGCGGGGCGGGTGCCGCACTGCAGAGGGCGCTCATCCAGTGGATGCTCGACCTCCACGTCCGGGAACACGGCTACCGCGAGGTCTATCCGCCCGCGATGGTCAAGAGGGAGTGCCTGGTGGGAACCGGGAACCTGCCGAAGTTCGGGGACAACCTCTACCGCGACGCCGAAGAAGACATCTGGTTCGTTCCGACGGCGGAAGTGCCGGTGACGAACCTCTACCGCGAGGAGATCCTGGACGAGGCGTATCTCCCGATCTACCACGTCGCCTACACCCCGTGTTTTCGCCGCGAGAAGATGTCCGCGGGACGCGACGTGCGGGGCATCAAACGCGGGCACCAGTTCGACAAGGTCGAGCTCGTCAAGTTCGTCCCTCCCGAGGATTCGGACCGGGAGCTCCAGAGGCTCGTCGACGACGCGGCGGACGTTTGCCGTCGGCTCGGGCTGCGGTACCGGATCGTCCAGATGTGCACCGGGGATCTTTCCTTCGTCGCGGCCATGAAGTTCGACATCGAGGTGTGGGCGCCGGGCTGCGGCGAGTGGCTCGAGGTGAGTTCGTGCTCGAACTTCCGCGACTTCCAGGCCCGCCGGGCGAACATCCGCTACCGTCCCGCGGGCGGCGGAAAGCCCCGGTTCGTCCACACGCTCAACGGCTCGGGGCTCGCGCTTCCACGGACGATGATCGCCGTTCTGGAGAACTACCAGCGCGAGGACGGCAGCGTGGTGGTACCCGAGGTCCTGCGCCCCTACATGGGAGGTCGCGAGCGCATCGAACCGGAGCCCTGGTTCTGAGGGCCGGCGCGGGAAACCGCTCGAAATGTCCTTGACACCCGCCTCGCGGCACCGCGAAAATGCCGTCATGGAGCTTCGCGTCCTCCCGCCGGACGTCGACTTGCGCGCGAAGGCGCCGGGCCGGCCGCTGCGGGTCGTGCTCCTCGCCTTCTACAACTACCAGTCCCATGCGCTACGAATTTTCCACCCCCTGCTGCGCCACCGGGGGCACGACGTCCACTCCATCTTCTTCAAGAACTACTTCACGTACCACGAGCCCACGCCGAAGGACTGTGCTCTCGTGCTGGACCTCGTCGAACGGCTCGAGCCGGACCTGGTCGGCATGAGCGTGTGGTCCACCTACTACCAGCTCGCGGCCCGGCTCACCCGCGAGATCAAGCGACGGACGGGAGCCGTCGTCATCTGGGGCGGGATCCATCCGCAGACGAAGCCCCGCCAGTGCCTCGAGCACGCGGACCTCGTCTGCAAGGCGGAAGGGGAGCTCGTGCTCGCGGAGCTCACGGACCGGATGAGCCTCGGTCTCGACTGGACGGATCTACCGGGCACTTGGGTCCGCACCGGTGACGAGATCCGGGAGAACCCCTCGCGCGCTTTCCTTTCCGACCTCGACCTCCTGCCGCCCGCCGACTTGACCCCCGAGAACAAGTATTACCTCGGCTACGAGAGCTGGCGGGACGTGGCAAGCTGGGACCTGCAAGCCGTGAGCTACGACATCATGACGGCCCGAGGGTGTCCTTTCGAATGCACGTTCTGCATCCACAACTTCACCCGGACCGCTTTTTCCGACCTCGGGACGTATCTCCGGCGGCGGAGCGTCGAGCACGTGCTCGCGGAGCTTCGAGCTGCGAAAGAGGCTCGTCCGCGGCTGCGGACCATCGCGATCAGCGACGACATCTTCGCGCCGCCGCGGCCCTGGCTCGAGGAGTTCTGTACCCGGTACAAGCGCGAAATCGGCCTCCCCTTCATCGTCTACTCCTTCCCGGGGATGGTGGACGAGAAGAAAGTGCGGCTCATGCGGGAGGCGGGTCTCTGGTGCACGACGATCGGCATCCAGTCCGGCTCCGAGAGAATCCGGCGGGACTGTTACGAGCGCGAGACCTCGAACGAGACGATTCTCCGAGCCTGTCGCATCTTCGCGCGGTACGGCGTGCAGAGAAACCTGGACTTCATCGGCGACAATCCCTACGAGACGGACGCCGACCGGCTCGAGACACTCGACCTCCTCCTACGGTTACCGAAGCCTTTCTACTTCAACTTCTTCTCGCTCACGTATTTCCCCGGCGTGTCGCTCACCGAACGGGCGCTGCGCGACGGCCACATCACGGAGGCCGACGTCGAAGACGTGGCGCAAAAGGGCTACCACCTCTGGGGCGGGGCGCTCCTGCACCACCGGAAACCCGAGGACCTCTACTGGGACGTTCTCTACGCCATGGCCGTGCACGGATTTCCGCCGTTCCTGGTCCACTTCCTGAGGAAGCGGCGCTTTTTCCGGAAGCACATCCGGCTCTTCGCCCGGGTTTTGCGCCGCGTGCAGAAGCTCGCCCGGTGGAAGGGCAGGGTCGTCGACGCCCTCGCGGGTCGCCCGAACCTCCTCTGGCAGTACTGGGCGGACACGAACCGCAAGGACACCCCGACCGACGTCGTCGTGCAGCCGAATTTCGACAGCTCGCCGCTCTCGGTCCCCCTCGAGCGGCCCGCCGGCGGCCGCGTTCCGGCGGTCTCCGGATAGAGCCGTTGCGCTTTCCGGGAACATCTGTCTAGATGTTCAGGCGTGAAGGGTAAGGTCCTCGGCCTCGATCGCTGCGTGCCCGAGACGCATCTGCGGGCGGGGCGCGTCCCGTCGGCTTCGATCGACCCGGCGGAGGCGGCTCGGCTTTCGGAGATCTTCCGTCTCCTCGGGGATCCCACGCGCACGCGCATTCTCTACGCGCTCGCCCGCGCGCAGGAGCTTTGCGTCTGCGAGCTCGCGTCGGCGGTCGGGGCGTCCGAGACGGCCGTGTCGCACGCGTTGCGCCTGCTCCGGGCCTTCGGGATCGTCCGGTCCCGGAGGTCGGGGCGGCTCGTCTATTACGCCCTCGACGACGAGCACGTGCGGTCCCTTCTGGAGCTTTCGCTCGCGCACCTCCGGCACGGGCGCCGGAAAGACCGCGGTTCGGGCCGATGAACTCCGCCGGGCGGGATCGGGCGACGGGAAAAGCGCGACTGCGCTGGGCGCTCGGGCTCACGGTCGGGATGCTCGTGGTCGAGACGGCCGGGGGCTACTGGAGCGGGAGTCTCGCGCTTTTCGCCGACGCGGCTCACATGTTCACGGACGTGGGAGCCCTTCTTCTGGCCTACGCGGCCATGACGCTGGCGGAACGGGCGGCCTCGAAAGAGTACACGTTCGGCCTCTACCGGGCCGAAATCCTCGCGGCTTTCGTCAACGCGCAGCTCCTGCTCGTCGTCTGCGGTCTTCTGCTCTTCCAGTCCTACGTCCGGTTCCGGGAGCCGGCCGAGGTGGAGACGGGCCTCATGGGGGCGGTGGCTTTTCTCGGCCTTCTCGCCAACGTGGCCGCGGTCTTCCTGCTCCACGGCCACCGGAGAGCGAGTCTCAACGTGCGCGCGGCCTACCTCGAAGTGCTCACGGACACCGCGAGCTCCTTCGCCGTGCTCGCGGGAGCCGTGGCGATCGGGTGGACGGGGATCCACTGGATCGACCCGCTTCTTTCGGCCTGCATCGCGACGGCGATCCTGCCCCGTGCTTTCTCCATCCTGCGACAGGCGGGCCACGTTCTCCTCGAGGGGACGCCGCGCGACGTGAACCTCGCGAGACTCCGGGACGAACTCCTCTCCATACCGGGCGTGGACGATCTCCACGATCTCCACCTCTGGACGCTCACGTCCGGTTTTCACTCGGCCAGCGTGCACGTGCTCGCCTCGCCCGGGAGCGAGCCGGAGAAGGTGCTCCGCGACGTGCGGCGCGTTCTCGAAGAGCAGACGGGCGTCGAGCACGCCACCGTGCAGGTCGAGCAGCCGGGCGACGAGACCTGCCGGGCAACGGCGAGGCACCGCTGAGGGCGGCTTCACCCCCTCCGTTCGGACCTTCGTCCGCTCGCGTCCCGAGAAGGGATCGGGTCCGCCGGATGAAAGCGGTGCGGAGGAAAAGCCCCGAGAGGGGCCCTCTTTGCCGGCGAGCTAGCTCCTTGTTTTTCCCGGCGTCCTGGACTCGCCGACGATTCGGGTTCCCGGCGGCACGGAACGGGTGAGCCAGGCGTTCCCGCCGATCACGGAACCGCGTCCGATCACGGTGTCGCCGCCGAGGATGGTGGCCCCGGAGTAGATGACGACGTCGTCCTCGATCGTCGGGTGCCGTTTGCGGTCCCGCATTTCGGACGATTCCACCGTTCGCGGTAGGCTCAGGGCACCGAGGGTGACGCCCTGGTAGAGCTTCACGTTGTTGCCGATCACGCACGTCTCGCCGATCACGCAGCCCGTGCCGTGGTCGATGAAAAAGCGCTCCCCGATGCGGGCGCCGGGGTGGATGTCGATGCCCGTCTCGCTGTGCGCGTACTCGCTCATGATCCGGGGGATCATGGGGACGTCCCGGACGTAGAGCTCGTGGGCGATCCGGTAGACCGTGATGGCCTCGATGGCCGGATAGCTGAAGACGACCTCCTCGACGCTCTTGGCCGCGGGGTCTCCCTCGTAAGCCGCGAGCACGTCCTTGTTGAGCTTGTCCCGGATCGCGGGAAGGGACCGGAAGAGCTCGAGGACGATCCGTTCGCTCCACGAACGGTCCCTCGGCTCGCGCCGTTGCTTGTAGGCGTCCTCGTAGCTCACGGCCCGGTGGATCTGTTCGGTGAGGATGTCGTAGGCGGGATAGAGGTGTTCGCTGATCGCGAACCGCAGGTTCGCGCGGGTGAGCGGTCGCCGGCTGTAGAAACCGATGTAGAGCACGGGCTTCAGGTGGTTGAGAGCCTCGATGACGGCCCTGCGGTTCGGCAGCGCCGCGCTTTCGAGACTGTCGATTTCCCTCTCGCCGGTGTAGCTTTCCGTGACGAGATCGATCGCGGCTTCGAGGGCGGCGTGCCGCTCGGCGAGATCTCTCATCCGTCACCTCCGCGCCCCATTATGCCCCCCCTCCGGGCCCGGACAAGCGGTCCTCGTTCCGGCCGGGAGCTCACGGGCTCGCGTGGCGGCGGCCCTCGAGACCCTCACTGACGACCCGCTCGCGGTGGAAGGCAGGGTCGCCGTACGCGGCGCGGTTCGCCATCGCGCGCTTGTACCAGAAGTGCAGGTCGTGTTCCCACGTGAAGCCGATTCCGCCGTGCATCTGGACCGCACGGTCGGCGACCGAGGAAAACACTTCCGACGTGCGTGCCTTGGCCATGGAGACGGCCACCGAGGCACGGCGGGGCTGCGTGTCGCAGAGGTGCGCCGCGTACCAGACGAGCGGACGGGAGAACTCGATTTCCACCCACATCTCCGCCGCCATGTGCTTGAGCGCCTGGAAAGACCCGATGGGCCGGCCGAACTGCTGGCGGACTTTCGAGTATTCGACGCTTCGCTCGAGCATGGACTCGGCGCCGCCGAGCGAGTCCGCGGAGACGGCGAGCGCGCCGAGGAGGAGAAGGCCGTCGAACGTCGACCAGGGCGAGGCTTTCGGGAAGAGGGCGTGCTCCTCGGGCACCCGGACGTCGTGGAAGTGAACCTCGTAGAGTCTTCGCGTGAGGTCGTAGGAGGAGAGCTCTTCGATCCGGATTCCGGGCGTTTCTTTCGGGACGAAAAAGAGCGGGATTCCCGACCCGAGCCGGAACGGGGCGAGAAAGAAGTCGGCGACCCGAGCGTACGGGACGAAGAGCTTTTTGCCGCGAAGGACGAAGCCACCTCGGGTGCGTCGGGCTCGCCCGGTGACGCCGCGCGCATCGAGGAGCTCCGACTCCTCGAAGAGGGCCACGGTGCCGATCGCCTCGCCGGTCGCGAGCCGGGGAAGCCAGGAGCGAGCCAGGCGGGGCGAGGCCGAGCGCAGGGCCGCGGCGGCGAGAACGTAAGAAGGCGCGAAATACCCCGGTGCCGCCGCACGGCCGAATTCCTCGAGCAGCAGCGCGGCCTCGAGGAACCCGAGACCCTGTCCGCCGTAGGCTTCGGGCACCACCAGCCCCGGCCAGCCGAGTGCCGAGATCCCGCGGTGGAAGGACGAAGAAAAACCGTCCTCTTCGGACGCGAGCCGACGCACGAAGGCCGGCGGGCACTCCGCTGCGAGAAATTCCCGTGCCGTCCTCCGGAGGAGCTCCTGCTCCTCGGTCAGCGAGAAGTCCACGCCGTCATCCCCGCGGCATGCCGAGCCCGCGCTCGGCCAGGATGTTCTTCTGGATCTGCGAAGTCCCGCCGCCGATGATCATCCCGAGCGTGAACTGGAACTCCCAGGCCCAGATCCCGCGGTCGATCGCGCGGCGCGAGCGCCGCGTGAGGGGGGCGTAGGAGCCCAGGAGCTCGAGCGCGAGCGCGCAGATTTCGTGGTTGAGCTCGGTGCCGACGAGCTTCGTCATCGACGCGGCCGTGGGACGCGTCGAGCCGCGTACGGCTTCGGAGAGCTGGCGGTAGGAGTCGAGTCGCAACGCTTCCACGCGGGCGAAAAGATCCCCGAGCCGCTGCCGGACGAACGGATCCTCGATGGCTTTCCGGCCGTTCCGCTCGCGTGTCCTGGCGAGCCGGCAGAGGCGGTCGAAGAGCTGGCGGGTGCGCGTCGCGGACCCGAGCATGTTTCGTTCGTGCAGGAGCGTCGAGTTCGCCACGCGCCACCCGTCGTGGAGCTCGCCGACGAGGTTTTTCCGCGGAACGCGCACGTCCTCGAAAAAGACCTCGTTGAAGCCGGCGTCGCCCGTCATCTGGACGAGGGGGCGGACGGTGATGCCCGGGCTTTTCATGTCGACGAGCAGGTAGGAAATCCCCCGGTGCTTGGGTGCTTCGGGATCCGTACGGACGAGGCAGAACATCCAGTCGGCGAACTGCGCGTTCGACGTCCAGATTTTCTGCCCGTTCACGACGAACTCGTCCCCCACGAGCTCCGCGCGGGTCTGGAGCGACGCCAGGTCGGAGCCCGCGCCCGGTTCGGAGTATCCCTGGCACCAGATTTCTTCCGCGGTGAGAATCGGGGGCAAGAAGCGTCGCTTCTGCTCTTCGGTTCCCCACTGGATCAGCGTCGGGCCCACCATCTGGATCCCCATCATGCCGATGAGGCTCGGAGCCCGAGCGCGGACGAGCTCCTCGTTGACGATGGTCTGGGTGCGCAAGTCCGCTCCCTGGCCGCCGTACTCCCTGGGCCAGCCCATGGCCACGTACCCGGCCTCGTAGAGTTTTCGTTGCCAGCGCTTGGCGGCTTCGATCCTGGCCGGATCGCCGTACTCCGCGCCCGGACCGTCTCGAAGCTCCCGCGGTACGTTCCGGCGGAGCCAGGCCCGTACCTTCTTTCGCAGGGCTCGTTCTTCGGGGCTGTCCCTCAGGTCCATCGGGCTCTCGTGTTCGTGCCCTCTCGAATAGACCCGGTGTCGCTCTCCGGACAAGAGCCGAAGGTTCGTCGCACGGCCGAGAAAGCGGCATCGGTCACCTCGAGCGTGCGACGAATGTCCTCTTCGGTGTGGGCGGCCGAGAGAAACCAGTTGTGGTAGGGGTGAAAATAGACACCGCCCCGCACACACTCGGCGCAGAAGAGCCGGCTGCGCTCGAAGCTCCCCCGGTCGGAGGGGAACGTGAGGAAGGGGAGAGCCGGGGGACCGGTGAGACGGACGCGGAGCCCGTGCGCTTCGGCCTGCCGGCCGAGACCCTCGAGGAGGAGTCGGCCCATCGCGGCCATGTGTGCCGGTGCGTCCGTTTTCTCGAGCACCTCGAGACAGGCGAGCGCTGCCGCCATGGGGACGGCCGAGGTGAAAAAGGATCCCGTGAAAAAGACGCCTTCGGCGGCGCCCCGGAGCTTCTCGCTCCCGAGGCAAGCCGAGAGGGGATAGCCGTTGGCGAGGGCTTTCGAGACGCAGGAGAGGTCCGGGCGGAGGCCGAAAAACTCGCCGGAGCCCCGCAGGCCGAGCCGGAAACCCGCCCGGATGTCGTCGAGTACGAGCACCGCATCCTCTTCGTCGCAAAGCCGTCTCGCCGCGGCGAGAAACCCGGGCTCGGGGAGTTCCTGGTCCCGGCCCGTGTCGTGGCGGAAGGGCGTGAGCACGAGCGCCGCCACGTCGCCGCGGCTCTCGGCGAAGGCCGCCTCGAGGCTCGCCGTGTCGTTGTAGCGAAAGGTCGAGACGTGCGCTCTCTCCTCGGGCAACGTGCCGCGCGGAAACGGTGTACACCAGGCGTCGATGCCGTGGTAGGCACCCTCGGCTTTGAGCACCTTGCGCTTCCGCGTGTGCGCGCGAGCCACTTGCACCGCCCAGGTACAGACGTCGGAGCCGTTTTTCGCGAAAACGACCCAGTCGGCGAAAGGCGTGAGGGCGACGAGCCGCTCCGCGAGCTCCACCCACACGGGAGCCGGTCCGTCGAAACAGTTTCCTTTTCGGCGTTGCAGCTCGGCCGCGGATTCGACGGCGGGATGGCGATGGCCGAGCACGACGGGGCCGTAGGAACAGACGTAGTCGATGTACTCGTTGCCGTCGACGTCCCGGACCCGGCAACCCTCTCCGCTCTCGAAGAAAAAAGGGTAGGCGTCGGGAACGAGAGTCCGCGGGCTCTGGTGACCGTAGATGCCCCCGGGGACGACGCGCAGGGCTCGTTCGAAAAGCTCCCGGCTGCGGCGGAGCGTGCGCGGCTGCCATGGTCCTCGGGCCTCACTGGAGCAGGGGATAGAAGAGCACGGCGAACCCGAGAAAGGAAGCGAAGCCCACGCAGTCGGTCACGGTCGTGAGAAAGATCGAAGAGGACTGGGCCGGGTCGCGGCCGAGCCGTTTGAGCGCGAGGGGGATTCCCGTGGCCGCGAGTCCCGCCACGGTCATGTTCACGATCATGGCGAGGGCGATCACGATGCCGAGTCCCGCGTTGCCGCTCCAGAAGTAAACGGCCGCTCCGGCGGCCGTGCCCGTGGCCGTCCCGTTCAGGACGGCAGCCACGAGCTCTTTCACGAAAAGGCGGCGGGCTGCCCCGGGCAGGATCTCGCGGAGGGCGAGCCCCCGGATCACCACGGCGAGAGTCTGCGAGCCGCTGTTTCCGCCCTGCCCGGAAACGATCGGCAAAAGGACGGCCAGTGCCGTCACGCGGGCCAGGATGTCCTCGAAGAGGCCCACGACCGCGGAGGCGAGAAAGGCCGTGAGCAGGTTCACGTAGAGCCAGGGCAGGCGTTTGCGGACGACGACGGAAACCGGGGAGAGGGCCCTTTCGTCTCCGCCGGCTCCGACCATTTTCTGGAGGTCCTCGAAGGCTTCTTGCTGCAGGGTGTGCAGTGCCTCCTCGGCTTTGATCACGCCGAGCAGCCGGCCCTCGGCATCGACGACGGGAAGCGCGAGAAAGCGCCCCTGACGCATGAGCGTGATGGCATCCTCGCGATCCATGCTGGCAGGGACGGTCGTCAGATTGGTTTTGACGAGCGGTGCCAGCGGGTCGCTCGGATGCGAAAGAAGGAGGTCACGGATGTTCACGACACCGAGGAGCTTCCGCTGCCGGTCCGTCACGTAGAGGTAGTAGAGCGCGTGCCGCGGAGCCCGGCGCAAAAGCTCGATGGCCTCGCCCACCGTGAGGTCGATGGCGATCGAGGTGACCTGCGGCTCCATCATTCCCGCCGCCGTTTCCGGAGGGTACTGCAGGAGCTCGCGCAGCACGTGGGCGCGGGAGTCGGGTAGCTTCGCGAGCGCTTCCTCGCGCCGCCGGGGATCCAGGTGGGAAAGCGTCGAGGCCGCTTGCCTCGGGGTCATGGCCAGGAGAAGCTCGTGGGTTCGGTCGGGGCTCACGCGCTCGAGGATGGCGGCGGCCGTCTGCGGCATGAGGTGTTCGAGCACCGGGCCCACCACTTCGGGGTCGAGCGTCTCGAAAACCTGCACGGCTTCCTCGGGTTCCAACGCCTCCAGAACCCTCGCTGCCGCGTCGGGTTGCGCGCGGGCAAACGAAGAAGCCAGGACCTCGAGTGCACCCATGTTCGCTCCCTTCGGAAAGCTCCCTACCTTATGCGGCCCGTGCCGGGTTTTCCAGTGCCGCCATGGCAGGGTCTTTCCACGGACTACGGCGACCTTCCGGACGCCTACCTCGCGATCGGGCTCCGGGAGGCGGAAGGCTTCGAGCGGGGTGACCATCCCCGCAAAGCGGGACCTCCGGAAAGGGTCGGGCGTGCGTCGGGAGCGAGGAGATCGGGGCTGGCTAGTCTTCGGACTCGCAAGCCTCGAGCATCTCGTCTTCTTCGATCTCGGGCTCGGGCCGGAAGCGTGCGCTCTCGGCGATCTCGAACGGCCCCGCGTGGGTCAGCGTGATCGTGCCGTCGTCCTCGCCCGTGGCGTCGAGGACGCAGGAAGGACCGATCCGGAGCTCGCGGGCAGCGAGCGAGATCGCACCGCCTTTTTCTTTCGCGTGGGCCCGGAGGGCCGTGTTCCCTGAAGGACGACCGAAGGAAAGCATGGCCAGCTCCGGAACGCGCACCTCATTGCACCAGCGAACGGGGAGAGGCAATAGTGCCTCGGCGAAAGGAGGAGGCGAGATGCCGCCGGAGAAAAACTGGGAGCGTTCTCTTTACCGGGAACCGGGGGAGCAAGCGGACGGTGGTGTCGTGGTCGCTCGCGTTCTCGCGGAAGCCGGGGTGGAGTATCTTTTCACGATCAACGGCGGCCACATCTTTCCCATTCTCGGCGCTTTGCGCGAGAACGGGATCCGCATGATCCACATGAGGCACGAGCAGGCGTGCGCGTACGCCGCGGACGGCTTCGCGAGGAGCTCGGGGCGGGTAGGGGTGTGCTGCGTGACGGCAGGATGCGGGCTCACGAACGCCGTCACGGGGCTCTGTACGGCCGCCCTGGCCGGGAGCGCCGTCGTCTGCATCTCCGGTCAGCACCCTGCGGGCGAAGACGGCCTCGGATCCTTCCAGGAAGCGTACGGGAGCGAGATCTGCCGCAGCTTCGCCAAGCACGTTCGGCGCGTCCTCGCGTGGTCGAACATCGCCTTCGAAACGCGGCAGGCCCTGCGTGCGGCGCTCTTGTCCCCCCAGGGCGTTTCCGTCGTCGAGATTCCGACCGACATCCTCTACGAACGCGGTGCCCTGTCCGAGCAGCGGCGGGGGGCTCGCGTCTACGCTCCGGGCGAGGTTCGCTCGGAAGCCGATCCCCGGGCGGTGCGCGAGGCTCTCGAACTTCTGGCGCGTGCCGAAAGACCCCTTCTGGCAGGCGGGGACGGAATATTCTGGTCGGGGGCTTCGGAAGAGCTGCGGGAGTTCGCCGAGTGGACGGGCATCCCGGTCTACACGCGCAGGGCGGGGCAGGGCGCTCTGCCGGAAGACCATCCCCTCGCCGTGCGCGGCGCCTGGAAGAAACCCTTCACGAGCCGCGCGGACGTCGTCCTGGCCGTGGGTTTTCGCTTCTGGAGCGGCGAACGTTTCGGCCAGCCGCCCACGTGGAACGAAAAGGCCACCTACATCCAGCTCGACGCGGCACCGTCTCGGATCGGATGGCACGTGGACGCTTCGCTCGCGCTCGTGGGGGATCCGAAGCTCGTTCTCCGGCAAATGCTCGAGGAGGCGAAGCGTCTCGGGCTCGATTTCGGACGGCACCGGAACTCCGAGTGGGCTCGGGAACGCGAGCAGGTTCGCGCGAACTACGAGCGCGTGCTCCGCGAGCGCGAGGCCGGGACGCACGATGCCGTGCCCACGCACCCCGACCGGCTTTCCCGGGAGCTCTGCGAAGTCCTCGATCCGGACGCGACCGTCGTCGTCGACAGTTTCACGCTGAGCGGGTGGTTCACGCAGTGGTTCCGTGCCCGCTTTGCGGGGCAGGTCGTCGACGCGGGCCCTCTGGCTCCCGTGGGCCACGGTGTCGGGATGGCCATCGGGGCGCAACTCGCCCGGCCCGGAAAGCAGGTCGTGGTGTTGAGCGGGGACGGGGGGCTCGGAATCGGAGGCTGGGACATCGAAACGGCCTTGCGCTACCGGCTTCCGATCGTCGTTCTCGTGTGGAACAACTCGTCCTGGGGGCCGAGCTTCGAGGAGATGCCGCTCCTGCGCGGCAGGACCGACCCCTTCGAGATGCTCGAAGGAATCCGTTACGACCGGATGTTCGAGGTCCTGGGCTGCCACACCGAGCACGTGGAACGTCCCGAGGAGTTCCGCCCCGCCCTCGAGCGTGCACTTCGGAGCGGACGGACCGCCGTGCTGAACGTGGTGGGGGACAAGAGGATCGGCCACCCGACGCTCGGCGGGAACCTTCTGGGCTCGACGAAACTCTGAATAGGGCCGGTCTTTTTTCTCCGCCCGGCTCCGGGAAACCGTCCGCGGCTTTCTTTTTTGGCCTGCCTTCTCGCCGCGAGGACCTTACTTCCCGCGCCGGAGAAGCCGGTCCACGTTGAAGAAGTCGTCGGGGTACGAAATGCGGGACTTGTACACGGGGTTGTTCGGGTCGGGGTAGCTCACGGTGGCCCGGTTGGCCTTCCAGTTCTGCGCCATCGTGAAGAGCGCCCAGGCGTACGCCCTCCATTCACCGTTGATGTTGAAGTAGGGGCCGTAGACCGGCATGTACGAGTTCAGGATTTCTCCCCGCCAGTCGTACTTCGAGTTGTACGTACCCCGCCAGCTGTACTTGTCGAACCGGAGGACGAGCTTGCCGTAGAGGTAGTAGGGGTCCTTGGGTTTCCCCTCCACGATCCAGACGGGCCGCTTGATGAGGACGTATTCCGACTTGAGCGGAGCCCAGGCGAGGCCGTCCTCGGGGCGGTAGCCTTCGAGCTGGTACTTGAAACGAGGCCTTGCGTCGTCGACTCCCTGCGTCCTCCTTCGGGCAAAGCGCGCAGGTTGTGCTTTTTCTCGAGCAGCGCCGTCCGGTCGTAGAGCATGAGCACTTCGCCTTCGCCCACGAGCTTCCACTCGAAGTCCTCGGGCTTTCCGTCGAAGTACGAGCCGTCGTCCTGGCTCATGTCCGAGCCGAGAAAACCGTCCGACCGGTTCGCCGGCGAGACCGCACGCACCCGCCGCAAGGCGGGCACGTAGGTCCACTGCTGGTCCCTTTTGCGGGGGTCGCGGAAGCGGTGCGAGAGCGCGACCGTCCCCTGGAGGTCGGCCGGAGCGACGACACCGCTGATTTGCTGGAAGAGAAAATTCTGAGGATTCGACTTGGGAAGGTACTTCGGGGGCTGGCCGTCGTAGAACTTCTGGTAGACGTCGCTGACGATCCTTCGTTCCATTCCGCGGCGCCCGACGAAGTCGAGGTTCACGTAATTGAGGCTGTTGCCGAGAAGGTAGGACTGGTAGAAGAAATTCCACACGCACTTGATTCCCGCTTTCGGGTCGGCCGGGTCGATGTCGGGGAACGGAGGCCCGTAGATGAACTGCGGTTGCTTGCCGGTCTTCACGTCGATCACTTCCCCGTACTTGCCGATGTCGTACTTGCCGCGGTTGCGCTCTCCGGCCGCGAGAAAGTCCAGGTCGGCCAGCACGGTTCCCTCCGGAATCTCGTACACCTCGTGCTCCCACTCCCCGTTCTTGTACCGCTCGAGAAACTCCGCCGGCAGGAGATCCTTGTACTGCTCCCAGGTTTCGGAGTTCACGACGCCGATGGGCTCGAGGGTGGACTTCTTCTGGCTTCCGCCCGGGCCGGGCTCCGCCGCGCGGGCTTGGACGGACGCCGCCAGGAGGGCGGTCGTCAGGGAAAGGAACAAAACTCGCCATCCTCTTCGGTGAAAGCCCTGCATGGAACCTCCTCTGGAACTATTCCCCGGCAAGCCGAAAGGACGAGATTGGATCAATCGATCTACCATCCTTAGCAAACGACGCAACGAGGGCAAAGGGGGTGGGTTGCTTTTTTCCGGGTCGCCGGGCGTAAGGAGGGGCCATGCGGGTTCTGGTCACGCGACCGCTTCCCGGTGGAGTCGAGAAGAAGCTCCAGGGTATGTGCACGCTCGAGGTCGGATCCCCCGCGAGCGACAGGGCGGATCTTCTCCGAAGGATCCGCGGAGCGAGCGCGCTCGTGTGCCTCCTCACGGATCGGATCGACAGGGAAGTTTTCGACGCGGCAGGGCCCGAACTTCGGCTCGTTGCGAACATGGCGGCCGGCGTCGACAATATCGACCTCGAAGAAGCCCGACGGCGCGGGGTGCGCGTCACCAACACGCCCGACGTACTGACCGAGGCCACGGCCGATCTCGCGTGGGCCCTTCTTCTGGCTTGCGCCCGCCGGGTGGTCGAAGGCGACCGGTTCGTGAGGGAGGGACGGTTCCACGGTTGGGAGCCCGACCTCTTGCTCGGGCAGGAGCTTTTCGGCGCGACGCTCGGCATCGTCGGCGCGGGCCGGATCGGACGAGCCGTCGCCCGGCGCGCTTCCGGCTTCGGGATGCGTGTTCTCTACACCCAGCGCCATCGCTTGCCCGTGGAGACGGAAGCGGCGCTGGGTCTTTCGTACGTGCCGCTCCAGGAGTTGCTCGAACGGTCGGATTTCGTGTCCCTGCATTGTCCCTTGACGGAGGAGACCTACCACCTTCTGGGCGAAGAGGAGCTCCGGAAGATGAAGCCGTCGGCCGTCCTGGTGAATACCTCGCGGGGGCCTGTCGTCGACGAACGTGCTCTCGCCCGCGTGCTCCGCGAGCGCGGGCTTTTTGCCGCGGGCCTCGACGTTTACGAGAGGGAACCGGAAGTCGACCGGGCGCTCCTGGATCTCCCGAACGTGGTTCTTCTCCCGCATCTCGGTAGTGCGACCGAGAAAACACGCAGGAAAATGGCGGAGCTCGCCGTGGAGGAAGTCCTCAGGTTCTGCCGGGGCGAGGAGCTGCTCCACCCGGTCGTCTGAGAACTCCGGCCGGGGGTTGTGTGTTGGGTCGAGCTGAAGGGGGAAATCGTATGCGTCGGCGAAGTGGAGTCGAAGCATGGCCGGGATTCGCGATGCTTTTCGTACTGGGCGGCGCGTGCGTGCTCGGTACAGCCGGAACGGCCCGCGGGTTTTCCGGCGGAATTCCCTCGACGGCCTTCGGCAGCGCGGGCTGCAACCAGGTGGCGTGCCACAGCGGCGGGATGGCGCCGGAGGTCCGGCTTTCGGGTCCTCTCGCCGTCGAGCCGCTTTCGACGCACGAGTACACCTTCGAGATCGTGACCCCGCCGGGGCAGCCTTTCGGCGGCCTCAACGTCCGGGCCGACGGCGGGACGCTAGCTAGAGGGAGGGACGCACAGCGATCTGACTCGTACCCTGATCGGCGCAGGCGGGCGCACGGAGGTGACCCACGACATGCCGAAGCTTGCAGAGGACGGCGTCGTTCGCTTCAGTTTCCTCTGGACGGCACCTGCGAGCGGCGGCCCTTTTCGTTTCACGGCCTGGGGAAATGCCGTCAATGGAAACCGGAACAACAGCGGCGACCGCGCGGCCATGACGACGCTCGAGGTCGTTCTCGGCGTGCCGAGCCCGACGCCGACCCCGAGCCCGTCGCGGACTCCCACGGCACCGCCGACTCCGACTCGCTCCCCGAGTGCTACCGCCACTTCGTCGCCGACGCCTTCGCCGACGAGTTCCCCCACGCTTGCCGACCGCCGGACGCGAGATGGGACGCGAACTGCGACGGCGAGGTCTCCGCCGCCGACCTGCTCGCCTGGGTGAAGATCCTGGGCGGTGTCGATCCCGCGTGCCCGGCGGACCCGGATTGCGACGGTCGCGCGGGGGAGGAGGATCTCTCGGCTCTCGTGCGGGTCGTGTTCGACGCGGTCCTGGCCGGGACTCCTTGCCCCCTTGCCGCAATGTAGGTCGGAGCGAACGTCCCCGACGTTCCAGGACACGCCACGCGGAGGGACGCGCTCCGTCGCGTCGGGGGGCGGGGACGCGCCACGGATGAGGCACGGCCACGCGGAGGGACGCGCTCCGGCGGGGGGTGCACGCGGCCGTGTGTGTCGGACGATGGAGGTCCGTGCCATCGATGAACGCGGCCACGACAGAGCGTGGCCCTCCGATTGCGGATTCGAAGCGCCGCGCGGAGGCGCACGGGGTACGCGCGCACGGGCCGGAGGGACGCGCTCCGTCGCGTCCGGGGGGGGGGGACGCGCCACGATGAGGACGCGCCCGCGGAGGGACGCGCTCCGGCGGGGGATGCACGCGGCCGTGTGTGTCGGACGATGGAGGTCCGTGCCATCGATGAACGCGGCCACGACAGAGCGTGGCCCTCCGATTCTAGGGGCCCGGCCGCCTCCGCGACGATCGACGCCGGCCCACGCGCGCACGGGCCGGAGGGACGCGCTCCGTCGCGTCTCGCGAACCATCCCTTGAAAAGACGCCCCTGTCTGTTAAGGGCGGCGCCATGGGAGAGTGGATCGACGGAAAGCGGCTCGCGGCGACCGTTCGCGAGGAGGTCGAGCGGGAGGCGGCTCGGTTCCGGGAGCGTTACGGTCGTCCTCCGGGCCTTGCCACCGTGCTCGTGGGGGACGACCCGGCTTCCCGTACCTACGTGCGCAACAAGCGCAAGGCCTGCGGGGAAGCGGGCATCGAGTCGTTCGGGTTCGAGCTTCCGGCCGACACGCCGCAGGAAAAGCTCGACGCCCTGATCCGGGACCTCAACCGGCGCTCCGACGTCGACGGCATCCTCGTGCAGTTGCCGCTGCCGGCGCCGCTCGACCCGGCGCGAGTCCTCGACCTGCTCGATCCCGAGAAGGACGTCGACGGCCTCACCCCGTCCAACCAGGCCCGGCTTCTCCTCGGCGAGCCCGGACTGCGACCCTGCACGCCGCTCGGCATCCTGCGGCTGGTCGAGAGCACGGGAACGGAGCTTCGAGGCAAGCGGGCCGTCGTCGTCGGCCGAAGCAGGCTCGTCGGAAAACCGGTGGCGCTTTTGCTCCTGGAGAAACACGCCACCGTCACCGTGTGCCACTCGCGCACGGTCGACCTCGCGGGAGAGGTGGCCCGGGCGGAAATCCTCGTTGCCGCCGTGGGAAAGGCGAGGGCCATTCGCGGCGAGTGGGTCGCCCCCGGAAGCGTGGTCGTGGACGT